>JAFZVF010000056.1 GCA_017617935.1 Clostridiales bacterium
CCGAGGCTGATACCACTACGGCTACGAATGCAGTCATCAATTTCATGGAGAAGACGACGAACAACAAGTCTTTCATCCTTTCCGTGAAGAAATCATTCGCAGCTGATTGACAACCGGTATAGATTCAAGTAATATAGCAAGGCTGAATTAGAAATCCGGTATGGCATACGTGAAAATGAAGCCACGCGTCATATCTTTGATTGAGAGGTGAAAACAATGAAAGAAGGCATTCATCCCAAGGCACAGCTGGTAACAGTAAGATGCGCTTGCGGTAACACATTCGAGACTCTGTCTACGAAGAGCGACCTTAGAGTTGATATCTGCTCTAACTGCCACCCGTTCTACACAGGCAAGCAGAAGCTCGTTGATACAGGCGGACGTGTTGACAAGTTCAACAAGAGAATGGGCAAGGCCTAAGGCTTTATCCAGGGTTAAAAAGATTAACCGAAGAGCTGTGCAAATGCGCGGCTCTTTTTCTTTTCTTTTTGCCTCTAGTATGTAACGTCAATCCGTTATCTTAATGCTATAATCTGCTTATTATGGATAATTATCCTTATTTTGGAGAATAAATATGTCGAAAAAGAAAGAAAAGAAGCCTGCCGTAAGATCCGCTGAGGATGCCGTCAGCTGCGACGTTGGCAAGCCCGTCAAGAAGACGACGATTGGCGGCCAGGCACTGATAGAGGGCGTCATGATGGTCGGACCTTCAAGGACCTGCATGGCGGTCCGCAAGGGAGACGGCACGATACACGTCGAAGAGGTAAAGCAGAGCGAGAAGGTTTCCCATTTCGAAAACGTGCCTTTCGTCAGGGGCTGCATCAGATTCTATAAGATGCTCGTTACCGGTACCGGAGCCCTCATGAGGTCCGCAGACATCTCCGAGGAGGGAAAGCCCGAGGAAGATGGCGATGAGGACAAGAAGCCTTCAAGACTTGAGGATTTCCTTAACCGCAACCGCAACGCCGTTGTTACTTTTTCAGCGATATTGGGAATACTCCTCAGCGTCGGATTGTTCATACTGCTTCCGAGGCTCATCGTCGACCTGATCTCAAAGTTCATCCCTGAGAACGTAGTTCATCTCAAGTGGATGGAGCTCGTCCTCAATCTGGTTGAAGGAATCCTGAGGCTCTTGATATTCCTCATCTACCTCATAAACGCTTCCAGGCTCAAGGACGTCAAGCGCGTATGGCAGTATCACGGAGCTGAGCACAAGACCATTGCCTGCTATGAGGCGGGTGAAGACCTGACTGCAGCGAACGTCCTTAAGTATCCGAGGTTTCATCCCCGTTGCGGCACGGCTTTCATGTTCATCGTACTCGCCATCTCCATCTTGATCTATACGGTCATTGGAGTGTTTATCGGTACGCAGCCAATGTGGGTCAATCTCGTGATCCGTCTTGTCTGCATTCCGTTTATTTGCGCGATCTCTTACGAGCTGCTCCGCTTTGTGGGACGCCACGACAAGAACGGCTTCTGCAGGCTTTTGTGCAAGCCGGGACTCTGGCTTCAGAAATTTACTACCGACGAACCCGACGCTGCGATCGTCGAAGTAGCCATCGCATCGCTCCAGGCCGTCATTCCGGAGAACAAGGAAGATGACGTCTGGTGATGTCTTAAAGCTCCTTACCGATTCAGGTGACGAGGAAGCGCAGCTCGATGCGCGCATTCTTTGTGAAGAACTTGAAGGAGAGGCTCTGTCTCTTGCTGCCGAAAGGCGCGCAAAAGGCGAGCCTCTTGCTTATGTTTTGGGACACAGGCACTTTTGGAGGGAGGACTACAAGGTCGTTCCCGGAGTCCTTATTCCAAGGGCGGACACTGAACTTTTGGTCGAATGCGCGTTGCGTTTTTTAGGCTGCCATGAACTTGCGACCGGAGACGTTCTGGAAGTGCCCGTTTCCGGTTTTAAGGACAAGGTTTCCTATTCCGACATCTGCACGGGAACCGGCTGCGTCGGCATATCGATTGCCAATGAGCTTTTGAACAGGGGCTTTGAAGTCAAAGGGATCCTTACTGATATCAGCGGGATTGCATTGGAAATCGCAAAGGCCAATGCTGAAAGGATCCTTAAGGGATCTTCATCCGTTGAAGTCGTCCGAAACGACATACTTAACGAAGACATTCCCGGATGCCATAACTTCATAGCATCCAACCCTCCGTACATAACCGATTCCGAAATGACCTTGTTGGACAAGGGCGTTAAGGACTACGAGCCTGACCTGGCATTAAGGGGAGGAATTGACGGCCTTGATTTCTATGAGAAGATATTTAAAAAGGGTTATGCCTCATTGCTGCCTGGAGGAGCCGTATTTGTTGAACACGGATATCTTCAGGGTGAAGCGGTCAGGAGGCTTTGCGGGGAAGCTGGTTTTGAAAACGTCGGAACCGTAAGGGATTACGGCGGCAACGAGCGTGTCACTTGGGGGATCAGGAATGCCTGGTAAATTTTACAGATACAGATACGAAGAAGGCGAGACCGTCACGCTCAAGAAAAAGCATCCGTGCGGAAGCGCCGAATGGCTGGTTGCCGGAACGGGTTCTGACGTAAAGCTCAAATGCTGCGGTTGCGGACGCATAATGACCATGGCCCGTGAAAGCCTTGAAAAGGCAACGGTTTCCGTCAAGCCGAAGGAAGGCTGAATCTTATATCCCCGGTTTTTCCGAGAAGGACTCAAGGCTTTGCGATACGCAGACGTGCCTGCCGTCACAATCCTCAAAAACGAACTGCCTGTTGAACTTCATCCGCATTGCTTCGCGTGCGTCGGGAAGAGACTCGATTATCTTGACTTCAGCGCCTTCAAGCTCGTTTTGAAGCAGGTAGGGCTCAGAGCAGTATATATACATATCGTATTTGATCCCGAAATTGCGGAGGGGCCTTGCGACGTCGCCGGTTCCCTTTACCAGAACTATCGCTGTGTTGTCCCTGGTGAGCCTGATGTGCGGCATAGTCTCGTCATCGAGATGCGCGGCCTTGAAGCCGAGTTTTGTCTCGTAGAAGATGGAGGTCTTGTAAGGATCGGTGCAAACGAAGACTGCTGCCTGGGAATTCATCAGAAGGAGCCTGCCGCCGTCAGTTTCGTCTTCTGTTTCTTCGGTTTTGTCATCTTCTTTGACCTCGGGGGCCTTTCCATTGAACTGAAAACCGAGAAGGGGTTTTAGAAAAGCCTTTTCGTGTTCGGAGAGGGAATCCATCATGGCCTTGCGGTCAAGAGCTTCCTGCGTCGTCATTTTGGCGGGGATCTCCCTTAACAAGTCGACTTTCTCGCAGTATTCGGCGAGATTTACGAGACGGATGAACAATGGAAGGATCTCTTTTACGTTGTCAGGGAATTTCCTTTCGCCGTGAAGGAACATCATGCCGTATTCAACGGCCTGGGGCGGAAGGGCTGCGAAAAGGTGGTTCAGGAACAAGAGCTCGTCTCTTGCCTTTTCGTCCGTTCCGCCTGCTTCGATGGTCGAGCCCATGAGTTCGAAGACGGTGTTCATGTCATGTAAAGGATATTCTTTATTAAGCATATGGATCTCCCGACGTCAGATTGGTCTTAATATATCAAAACGGGCCTTAAAATGACAGTACGAGAAAAAAGTTTCGAGCTGAAAGCATTGAAAATACTGCGTCTTAGGATTTTTTAGAGATTCTTTCAAAAAATGGTATATTTTTTTGTAACGAATTTCAGATTTCTCCGTCTAACAGGTGAGATCACAAAAGAAAGGTTAGTCGATACGTGGATAAGAATACCGCAGAAAAGCTTTACCAAGCCTTTTACATGAAGGTGTTCTCCTACGTAATGACGCTCGCGAAGGATCGCAACGACGCCGAAGAGATAACCCAGGAGACTTTTTTCAGGGCGATATCAACTGAGAAGAGCTTCAAGGGTGAAAGTGAAAGCTTCACGTGGCTTTGTGCCATCGCTAAAAACATCTTCATCGATGAAAAGAGGCGTTATGCAAGACAGGAAGACGAGCCGAGCGAAGAGATTCCGGATGCCGACAGGGGCATTGAGGAAAAGCTCGCGGACAAGGCGTCGCTCCTGAAGATCCACAGCATACTCCATCAGCTGGAGGAGCCGTACAAGGAGGTTTTCCAACTGAGGGTCTTCGGCGAGCTGTCATTCGGGGAGATCGGTTCTATCTTCGGAAAGACCGAGACCTGGGCCCGTGTCACGTATCACAGAGCCAGATTAAAGATCAAGGAAAGGATGGACGAAACATGAAATACGAATGTGATATGATCTCGGATCTTCTTCCGTTATATAAAGACGGCATTTGCAGTGATGCAAGCAAAAAGATAATAGAAGAACATTTGGCAGAGTGCCCCGCGTGCGGCAAGATGTTGAATGACATGAATGATGACACTATCGATGAAAAGATAGTGAAGGAAAAGAACGAAGTAATAGATTCCCAGGCTAAGTTCTTCAAAAGAAAGAGCGCAGTTGCAGGCAGCATTGTAGGAGGTATTTTCTGCGTGCCGATCCTCGTATGCCTTATAGTTGACCTGGCAACTGGCGCGGGCCTGTCCTGGTTCTTCATCGTACTCGCAGCGATGATGATCCCGGCATCGCTTTTCGTAGTACCGCTTATGGTAAGAAAGAACAGGATGTTCAACACAATGATTTCTTTTACCGCAAGCGTTATTCTGCTTCTCGCAGTACTCAGCATATATACCTGCGGAAACTGGTTCTTTATAGCAGCTTCTGCAACGCTCTTCGGACTGACGATGTGCTTTGCTCCGTTTATCGCGTTCAGAAAGCCCGTTACAGAGCACCTCAAGAACAGAAAGGGTCTGGCAGTAATGGGAGCTTACACGGCTACATTTGCTCTCATGATGATCTGCATCGGCTTCTCCGTAGGACCCAAGGCGTTCTTCCCGCTTGCTTTCGCGATCGCGGCACCTCTCGTAGCAATGGCATGGGGGATCTTCGCATCTATCAGATACCTTAAGGGCAACGCACTCGTCAAGACCGGCGCATCGTTCGCATCAGTCGGCGTTTGCACCTGGCTGCTCGACGTACTCGTCGGAAGCTTTGGTGCAACGGCTACAAGCATGACAGGCGTCACATATTACTCAACTTCAAATTCCGTTGTCGGGATCACCTTCATCGGAATCGCAGCTTTACTCATCATATTAGGAATAATCATCGGACTCGCAAAGGGAGGAAATAAGAATGCTTAAGAACAAGATAATGGCAGGAGCAATGGCTCTCATCATGCCTTTTACAATGTGCCTCACAGGCTGCTCGTTTGTTTCAATGTTTAACACGTTCGCATACCAGTATGACAATGCTCTGGAATACAAGGCGGGCGACCGTGAGATCAGTGACAAGGTCACAAAGATCAATCTCGACTACATCGCCGGTGACGTAACGATCAAGGCAAATGACTCAGACAAGGTCAGCGTAAAAGAGACGGCAAACATCAGCCTCAAAGATCCGCAGAAGGTACACACCTGGGTCAACGACGGCACGCTCTACGTAAGATTCTGCCAGTCAACCAAGAAGATCAACTTCACTAATGTCAAGAAGAGCCTTGAGCTTACGCTTCCCGCATCTCAGGACCTCGATGACGTCATCATCGAAATGTCTTCCGGTGACCTCGTTTTCGACGGCCTCACGACCGATGGTTTCAAGGTCAAGTCCTCATCCGGTGATGTTAGAGCTGACCTCTCCGGCAATAACATCGACATCAAGTCTTCTTCCGGCAAGATCTACTTTACCCAGAAAGGTGACAGCGAAGCTATTAACCTCAAGGCTTCCTCTGGAACAATTGACATCAAGCAGAGCGGTACCTGCAAGTCCATGACCGTCAATTCCTCATCTGGCAGCGTCACGGGCGACGTCGACAAGATCTCGAAAATGGACGTTCACGTAAGCTCAGGCAAGATCAACATTACTGCAAACAACATCGAAGAGCTCACGTCCAAAGCCTCTTCCGGTCACTGCAACTACGAGTTCCAGACTGCGCCCAAGACTTCTGACATCAACGTAAGTTCCGGCGGCATCACGGTTTCCATGCCTGAGGATTCAGACGTCAAGGTCGAAGTAAGGATCTCCAGCGGCAAGTTCAACTCCGAAATTCCTTTCACCAAGGACGGAAAGACATACACAGCAGGGAACGGCACTAACACAATGAAGCTCCACTCATCTTCCGGAGATGTAGATATCCGCAAGGTCTGACAAAAGCAAAGAAAAGCATATAGGGCGTCTCAAAGCGGGACGCCCTTTTAATTTGAAACTGACAGGCAATGCGGATAGAATATGCAAAGCAATTCATAAGGAGAACAAGATGTCTCAGTTTAAGAAAACAAATGCAATGAGGATCCTTGACAAGGCGGGGATCGATTACACTTATCAGGAATACGAGTACGACGAAAATGACCTGGACGGCCATCACGTTGCCGAATATCTGGGGATTCCTTACGAAGAAGTGTTCAAAACGCTGACTGCAATGTCCGACAAAGGCGAGTATCTCGTTTTCTGCATCTCTGTAGATGACGAGATAGATCTTAAGAAGGCTGCAAAGCTCGCGGGAGTTAAAAGGGTGGACATGATCCACGTGAAAGACCTCCTGAACGTGACGGGTTACATTAGGGGAGGTTGTTCTCCAATAGGCATGAAGAAGCAGTACAGGACCTTTATCGATGAGATGGTGGAACTCGTTGACAACGTCTGCGTCAGCGCGGGGCAAAGGGGAGTGCAGCTCAGGCTTAAGCCTTCAGACCTCATTTCCTTCACGAATGCCGTAGTCGGCGATTTTGCCGTACGCTCCTGAAATGGTAAAATTACCGGATAAAGAAAAAGACGGGAAGTGACAAAACATGTTGGATTCCAAAAGCTTTAAGTTGAATGACATCCCTGGCGGCGCCAGGATATATTTTATTGGAATAGGCGGCATCTCCATGAGCGGACTTGCAAGGCTTGCAAAGCATGCAGGCTTTGCCGTCGGAGGTTCAGACATGCATCCGTCCGAGAGGACGAAGTGCCTCGAAGGTCAGGGAATAAAGATATATGACTCGCAGATTGCCGCCAATGTTGACGACTTTAAGCCTGACTTCCTGGTCAAGACGGCAGCCATCCTTCCCGAAAACCAGGAAGTCGAAAGGGCGAACGAACTTGGCCTTCAGATCTTTGACAGGGCTGAATTCCTCGGGGCTTTTACAAGGACTTACAAGAACGTGATCAACGTTTCCGGTACGCATGGAAAGACGACCACGACTTCCATGATCTCCCTCATGATGCTGAACGCGGGACTTGACCCGACGGTCCATCTCGGTGCCGAACTGGAAGTGTTTGACGGCACCGTCAGGGCGGGATCTGACAGCCTTCTCGTATCGGAGGCCTGCGAATTCAAGGAGTCCTTCCTGAATTTCTCGTCAACGACCGCTGTCATTACCAACATCGATCACGATCACGTTGACTGCTATCCGACGATAGAGGACGTCATCGACGTCTTCGCGAAGTTCATAAGGCTTATCGACGACAACGGCTACCTGGTCGTGTCAGGACATGACAAAAACATCGTCAAGGCCGTTGCCGAAGCAAAAGAGTATTTTGCAGCTGCAGGGAGGAAGTTTCCTCAGGTCGTTGCGACGGCGACGGATGATGAGATCTGCGAGGTTACTGGTGCAAAGGCCGACTTCGTTGCCGAGAACGTTGCGTTCAACAACGGACTCCCCGAGTTTGACATAGTGGCAAACGGCACCGAAAGGGTAAGGGTCGCATTGAAGATTCCGGGAAGCCACAACATAGCCAACGCACTTAACGCCGCTGCCGCCGCCTGTCTGAACGGTGCCCCGCTTGAGTCCGTCAAGGAAGCGCTTGACGGTTTTGAAGGCGCGGACGGCAGATATACGGTCAAGGGCAAGTACAGGGGGTGCGACGTCGTGGTTGACTATGCGCACCATCCGACCGCGGCAAGGGCGACCATCGAGGCTGCGTCAAACATGCCTCACAACAACATCCTCGTTGTTTTCCAGCCACTGACCTTTAACAGGACGAAACTCCTTTTTGAGGATTACGTAACGAGCCTTTTGCCTTGCAGAAAGGTCCTTTTCGCCGAGATATTCACCGACCGTGAGACCGATACTCTTGGGATATCCAGCAAGGACGTCTGCGATGAGATCAACAAGCGCGGCGGTGATGCCGAGTTTTATGAAAACAGGGAAGACCTGAAGAACAGGATCGATGAACTTATCGAGCCCGGTGACGTTATTCTCATCCTCGGACCTGAAGACATAAGGACCTTGGGCGACACTTTGTGCCCAAAGGAATAAAGCCTGCATGAATGGAAAGACGACGCCGCCCCCAAAAGCGTTGAACGGGCGTGCTACGGAGCATAACCGTCCCGTAAGGGCCATTAAGGTTTCTCCGAAGGCGTGGCTTGCCGCCTTGCTGTCGTTTGTTTTAAGCCTTTCTTTGATCGGGCTTTTCTTCCTGTCGTTTTCCGGTACGGGCGACAACGATCGGATCGTCTTGTTCTATTGCGAGGAACGGTTTTTCCCGTATGCATCGATGAGGAACAGCCTTGCGGCCGCCGGCTTTGACTTGGCCGTGGTCGGTTTGTCTGACGGTTCTTCCGGAAAGGATGCCTATAAGATTCCTGAAGAGTATAAGAGCAGACAGGCCGTAATCGTTTCATTCGGTAAAGACGCTTTCAAGGTCATGGATGAGACTATTAAGGCAAACGAAGGAAACGTATCGGGCTACTGCCTGGTAAATCCCGTTTATCCAGGGAATGCCGCTCTGGAAGGCTATGGACGCAACAATCCCAAGAAGCCCGTTGCGATCTTCAGCTATACAGGTGAAACGGAAAACAAGGACCAGACTGGAGGAGCTTCTTTGCTTTATGAGAAGTTCTCTGGAGCCGATACCGTTTACGGCGTTCCGGCAGTCAGCGGAACCCTGGTTAAGAACAAGGTCTACATTACTCCTGACCAGAGCAGGTATCTTTCCTTGTCGCCCCTAAAGATCGGGTCGCACGTGGTCCGTTATTCCCCTCTTTTTGAAAACGAGCTTGCAAGATACCTGGGAATCACTTACGGCAACGGAGTCTCTTCCTTCAGGATAAAGGCCTGGTTTGCTTTGACGAATTTCGCGGCATTGGCCTCGCTCTCGCTTTTGGCGCTGTTCATATTCATCATTCCAGTGAGGCTCCCCGATAAGAGGAACAGGGAACTCAAGGGTGTTGGAGGCATAATCTTTTTCGGCCTTGCCGCCTGGATAGCGATTACGGTAACGGTAATGTCCTTCATTCCGCCCGTATCCGGATATGCGAGATACGTCGTGGCGTTGACGCCTGCGGCGTTGACGGCGCTCTTGGCGCTGGTGAGACTGCCGTTCCTGCTTTCAAAGAAAGTTGCCTACAAGCGCGGCAAGCTTGTGGCAGGATCAGTTTCCATCCCGATGGCGACGGCCGTCTGCGAGGTCTTGCTCGTATTGGGCGTGGCCCTTGTCTATACTGATGTTTCAGGCATAGAACAGGGCCTCGTAAAGTTTGCTGCAGCGTTCGTCGTTTTCATAGTTTCATGCCTTTCGGCATTTGTTCTTGCAAGGGCGGATGGGAAGTCCAGGTTCGCGGGCGAAGGCCCTGCGGAATATTTCGGCAGTCCCATGTATTTCATTGAGACCATCATCCCGGCTTTGGCTTTGCTTGTTATCTCGATAATGCGTGAAAACGGCACGAATACGTGTTATGCTGCTATGGCGCTTGCCTGCGGCGTCATCCCTTTTGTTGCCGCGGTAACGGTAAAGAGGTTCTCGGACTTTTTCGAGGCAACCGGATTCGTCTACGGAACTTTGATGGCAATTCTTGTCTTTATCGCGCTTTAACGCGAGATTTTTATTGACTTTCAGGCTATCCCAGTGGTATTATACTCGGGCGACCGCATGCGACGGGCTCTCTAAACACGCTTAGATTTCGGCGAAAGCCAATGAATTCGGGCGTTGCCTCGGGTGAAGCAGCGAGACTGGAAGAACAGGAGGAACGTATATGTACGCAGTAATTAAGACAGGCGGCAAGCAGTACAAGGTTTCTGTTGACGATGAGATCTTCGTCGAGAAGCTTGAAGGTGAGGCTGGCAGCCAGGTTACTTTCGAGGAAGTACTTGCAGTTGCTGATGACAACGGTATCGTAGCTGGTGACGTTAAGGCTACAGTAACCGGTGAGATCGTAAAGCAGGGCAAGAACAAGAAGGTTATCGTCTCTAAGTACAAGGCTAAGAAGGGCTATCGCAGGAAGAATGGCCACAGACAGCCTTACACACGTGTACTTATCAAGGCTATCAACGCGTAATCATTTATGATTTCCGTTATCGTCAACAGGGAAGGCAGCCTTATCCGTGCGATCTACGCAAACGGACACGCGGGATATGCCAAACCCGGACAGGACATCATCTGCAGCGCAGTTTCGACTTTGCTATTTACTGCAGCAAGTGCTTTGGAAGACATTTGCGGTTACGACGGCGAAAAGTTTTTCAGGATCAGCAATGAGGGCACTGAAGACGTCAACTTAAGGATAACGGTTCCCGATCAGGGAGACGGTGAGACCAGGGACAGGGCTCAGGTGATTATGAGAACCTGCGAATTGGGGCTTATCGGGATAGCAAGAGATTATAACGATAGTAAGAACAGGTACGTAGAGATTATTCATTCGAGAACACCGGAGGTGTAATTTATGATTAAGTTTAATTTACAGCTCTTCGCTCATAAGAAGGGAATGGGTTCCACCAAGAACGGCCGTGAGTCCCAGTCCAAGAGATTAGGTGCGAAGAAAGGCGACGGACAGACCGTTTTAGCTGGTAATATTCTTGTCAGACAGCGCGGAACAAAGATCCATCCCGGCACAAACGTCGGCATCGGTTCTGACGACACCCTTTTCGCTCTTATCGACGGCACCGTCAAGTATGAGCGCATGGGCAAGGACAAGAAGCAGGTAAGCGTTTATCCCGTAGCTTAATAGTAAGCTAAGGTTTTTTAAGCGGTTTACGAAGAGCAGTCTGTCATAATATGACGGCTGCTCTCTTTTTTAAGGTATAAGAGATGTTTATCGATCACGCGAAAATCTACGTCAAGGCGGGAGACGGCGGAGCTGGAGCCCTGAGCTTTCATACCGAAAAGTACATTACCAACGGCGGACCGGACGGTGGCGACGGCGGAGACGGCGGCAACGTCGTATTTGTTGCTGCCAAGAATCTGACGAGCCTTCAGAACTTCCGTTTCAAGCACAAGTTCATTGCCGAGAACGGAGTTAAGGGCGGCAACCGCAAGATGTACGGCAGATGCGGCGAGGACCTTGAGATAGGCGTTCCCGTCGGAACCGTGATAAAGAATGCGGATACGGGCGAGCTGATCGCGGACTTTACCGAAGACGGACAGAAGATCCTTGTCGCTCACGGCGGAAAAGGCGGACTCGGAAACATGCACTATGCAAACTCGATCCGTCAGGCGCCCCAGTTCGCGACTCCCGGAACTCCGGGCGAGGAGCTGAACCTCTCGATCGAGCTCAAGCTTATCGCCGACTGCGGTCTCGTGGGTTTCCCCAACGCAGGCAAGTCAACGCTCCTTTCAGTGCTTACAAGGGCAAAGCCGAAGATCGCGGACTACCCGTTTACGACGCTTGAGCCCGTTCTCGGAGTCGTGGCGGTTGACGATTTCTCATACGTCATTGCCGACATTCCGGGAATCATTGAAGACGCTCATGAGGGCGCCGGACTGGGCCATGACTTCTTAAGGCACATCGAGCGTACGAGGCTCCTGGTCCACGTTGTTGACGTTTCCGAGAGCGAAGGCAGAGATGCGGTCGAAGATTTCAACGCGATCAACACCGAACTCAGGGAGTTCAATTCCGAACTGGCTTCAAGGCCTCAGATCGTTGTCGCAAACAAGTGCGACGCGGCAGATCCCGAAGTCGTCGAAAAGTTCGTTAAAGCCGTGAAGAAAATGGGATACGAGGACGTTTTCGTAATTTCCGCGGCAGGACGAATCGGGCTTAAGGAGCTCTCCGACAAGATCACCGAGATGGTCTCCAAGCTTCCTCCGACCGTACTTCATGAGACGGTCAATACCGAGGAGAAGACTTATAAGTTTGAAGACGACAAGAAGAAGTTTGACATAGTGATCGACGCGGAAGGCGTCTACGTCGTCACGGGAGCGTGGATCAAGAAGATCTTCAACTCCACGAACTTTGAGGACACGGAGTCCACAAATTTCTTCCAGAGGACCCTCGAGGCCGCGGGAGTGTTCGAAGACCTGCGCAAAGCGGGCTGTAAGGAAGGGGATACGGTCAGGATCGAGGATCTCGAATTCGATTATTACGACTGATTCTTTAGCGTGCTAATTTACAAATTGTTCATTTTTCCGTTAAGTTCACGCCTTGATGTTTCTGTACTATCTAGTCATCAAGGTAATCCTTAAAGAGGTTTTGAGTTTGTGTTTGGAGAGGACCGCGGCAGATACCGCGGTTCTTTTTTGTTGTAATATCCCTCTGGCATGTCGTAAAATTAATATGCTTATTTATGGAGGGACGTCATGGAGATTCTTCGTCAGATAATCAACAACAAGATCCTTTGGGTCGGAGTCCTGTCGTGGTTCATAGCACAGATATTCAAGACGATAAACAACGTGATAATCACGGGCAAATTCAGCATCGAAAGGCTTTGGGGAGACGGAGGCATGCCGAGCGGACATTCCGCGACGGTTTCTTCGGTGGCGCTTGCCACGGGACTTTATGAAGGCTTCTCGTCTCCGGTCTTTGCCGTGGCCTTCATCCTGGCCATAATCGTCATGCATGACGCGATGAACGTCAGGCTTCAGGCCGGCAAACAGGCCGCATTGCTTAACGTTCTGGCCGAGACTTTCGAGAAGTTCACGGGAACGGATCTGCCCAATGAAGAGAAATTGAAGGAGCTTCTCGGCCACACGCCCTTACAGGTGATCGCCGGATGCTTTTTGGGAATGATAGTCGCATCAGTCTGCTATATGATTTTCTGAGGTAAATATATGATCTACACGCTTACGCTTAACCCTGCAATCGACGTAACCTACACGTCCGACATCTTCATAAGAGGAGGCATCAACCGCGTCAAGACGGTAAGGCGAGACCCGGGCGGAAAGGGCATCAACGTTTCCAAGACTCTCAGGAATCTGGGCGAAGCCACTTGCGCCTGCTTCCTCTCGGGAGGTCCTGCGGGAAGGGAGCTTTATGACATGCTCATCGCTTCCGGGATCGAGTGCGCCTGCGCTGAGATCTCGACGGGAAACACGCGTTCCAACCTGAAGGTCGTGGATACGGAGGGCGTAACCACAGACATCAACGAAGAAGGTCCAGCCTTTGACTTCCAGGCGTGTGCCGCCATCAGAAAGCACTTGCTTGAAATGGTGACGCCGCAGGACGTCGTGGTCATATCAGGAAAGATACCACCATCCGCGCCTACGGACATTTATAGAACGATAATCAGGGAGATAAGCCATAAGGGCGTCAGGGTCATCCTTGACGCATCGGGCGAGGCTCTCGCAAACGGAATGCGTTCGGTTCCGTTTGCCGTAAAGCCCAATGCCTTGGAGGCAGGGATCAACAATGACGTGGATTCCGCCGTCAAAGCCTGCAACAGATTGCTTTCGGTCGGCACTTCGATCGCTTTGATTTCTTTGGGAGAGAAAGGCGCCGTCTATTGCGACAGGAACGGAAACAGGATGTTTGCCGAAGGCTTGAAGATAGACGCGCGATGCACCACGGGATGCGGAGACTCAATGACCGCGGGCCTTGCGTACGGCATCTCCATCAACCTCTCGCCTGAAGACACCTTGAGGATCGCATGCGCGTGCGGAACCGCTGCGGCTCTTACGGACGGCACACAGGCTCCTTCAGCAGGTTCGGTCGCGGGTTTTGAGGACAAGATCAGGATAATCAGGCTGTAAACCGCTCATTCTTGTTGTAACGTCCGAACGAACGTTCTAAAATGACTCTATAAGGAGTTCATATGTTTAAACTGGTATCTGATTACAAGCCTTCAGGCGATCAGCCTCAGGCAATAGACGCCCTCGTAAAGGGCATAGAGAGCGGGATGCGCGCCCAGACTCTTTTGGGCGTTACGGGATCGGGCAAAACATTCACGATGGCTAACGTCATTGCTCGCGTCCAGCGTCCGACGTTGGTCCTGGCGCACAACAAGACCCTTGCCGGTCAGCTTTACGCGGAGTTCAAGGAGCTCTTTCCTGAGAACGCCGTAGAATACTTCATTTCTTATTACGATTACTATCAGCCTGAAGCCTACATAGCCGCTTCCGACACTTACATCGAGAAGGATTCCTCTATCAACGACGAGATCGACCGTATGCGCCATGAGGCCACGAAGTCGCTCCTCACGAGGGACGACGTGATAATCGTGGCGTCAGTATCCTGCATCTACGGTATAGGCGAGAAGAGCGACTACATGTCGATGGTGTTGAATCTTGAGACGGGTCTTGAGATTTCTCCGGACGTCGTGATCGGACAGCTCATCAACATGCAGTACAACCGCAATGACTTCGCGCCAGAGAGAGGCGCGTTCAGGAGAAAGGGCGACACGATCGACATCTGGACGCCTGATTCGGAGAACACTCTCACGAGGATCAGCTTCTTCGGCGACGAGATCGACAAGATCAGCTATGTCAACGCAATCACCGGCAAGACGGAGTTCACTAAGAATTACGTCGAGATCTTCCCGGCTTCCCATTATGCGACGGGAAGGAAGAAACTGAACCGCGCGATCGAGACGATCGAGATCGAGCTCGAAGAGAGGCTCAAAGAGCTTAGGGACAAGGGCGACATGATAGCCGCTTACAGGCTTGAGCAGAGGACCAGGTATGACATGGACATGCTGCGCGAGACGGGCTTCGTCAAGGGAATTGAAAACTATTCAAGACACATAGCGGGCAGGGAGCCCGGAGAACCTCCGTGCACGCTCCTGGATTTCTTCCCCGATGACTTCCTGATGTTCATCGACGAGTCCCACCAGACGATCCCCCAGGTCGGAGCGATGTACAACGGTGACAGATCCAGGAAGGAGATGCTCGTCCAGTACGGCTTCAGGCTTCCTTCAGCGTTTGACAACCGTCCCCTCAAGTTCAACGAGTTTGAGCAGAAGATGGGGCAGACGGTCTTCGTCAGCGCGACGCCGGCGGACTATGAGAAGGAACACAGCGAGCAGGTCGTTGAGCAGATGATCAGACCTACGGGACTTTTGGATCCGGAGATCTTCGTAAGACCGGTCGAAGGACAGATTGAAGACATCCTTCACGAGCTTTCCGAACAGAAGAAGAGAGGCGACAAGAGCCTCATTATGACTCTTACGAAGAAGATGAGCGAAGACCTTACCGAATTCCTTGAGAAGGAAGGCGTCAGGGTCACTTATCTGCACTCGGACATCAAGGCCGTGGAGAGAATGCAGATATTGAACAAGCTGCGTAACGACGAGGTCGACGTAATCGTCGGAATCAATCTCTTAAGAGAAGGAATCGACCTTCCCGAAGTGTCTTTGCTGATGATTTTGGATGCGGACAAGGAAGGCTTCCTTAGGTCTGAAAGGTCCCTGATCCAGATAATCGGAAGATGCGCCCGTAACGAAAGGGGACGCGTAATCCTTTATGCCGACGAGGTAACTGATTCCATGATGAATGCTGTCGGCGAGACCAACAGGAGGCGTTCGATCCAGAAGCGGTTCAATGAAGAGCACGGCATAGTTCCGAAGACGATCAAGAAGGCTGTCAGGGACGTGTTCGACATAGTCGCGGAATCCGCGGAAAAGTCTTCTTCAAAGTCTTCCGGCGGCAAACGCGGAGGCATCGATCCAACGCGCCTCATTAACGAAGGCGTGTCCGGCGGAACCGTGGAAGAAAATGAGAAGATGATCGAAAGGCTTACCATCGAGATGACCAATGCCGCCAAGAATCTTGAATTTGAAAAGGCGGCTGAGATCAGGGACATCATTATCGAACTCAAGGGGAAGAAATAATGGGCAGCTTTTGTCATTTGCATCTTCATACCGAATACAGCCTTCTCGACGGAGCGATAAGGATAACCGAATTGGCCGAACGCCTGAAGGAAATGGGCATGACCTCGTGCGCCATAACGGATCACGGAGTCATGTACGGTGCGGTGTCATTCTATAAGGCGATGGAAGCGGCCGGGATCCATCCGGTAATCGGATGCGAGGTCTATGTGGCGCCTTCTTCAAGATTTGACAAGGATCCCGCTTCCTATCAGCATGAGAGGTACTATCACCATCTGATCCTTCTTGCCAAGGACAACACCGGTCTGGTCCATTTGAACAAGCTTGTTTCTGCAGGCTTTATCGATGGCTTTTACAGGCGCCCAAGGATCGACGAGGAGCTTCTTGAAAAGTATCACGAAGGACTTGTCTGCCTTTCCGGATGCGTGGCGGGAAAACTCCCGGGACTTATACTTGCGGGCGATATGGAAGCCGCAAAGAAATGCGCCCTGAAGTATGACGGGCTTTTCGGCAGGGGAAACTACTATCTCGAGATCCAGGCGAATACGACTTCCGAGCAGGCGACGGTCAATTCAGCACTGATAAAGCTTTCGCGTGAGACGGGGATACCCCTTGCCGCGACAAACGACTGCCATTATCTGAAGCAGGACGACGCGGAGGCTCAGGACGTTCTCTTATGCATCTCCACCGCGGCAAGGATCGATGACGAGAACAGGATGAAGATGTCCTGCAACGAGTTTTACGTTAAGTCGGAAACTGAGATGAGACGGTTCTTTTCCGAGGTTCCCGATGCAATCGAGAACACGGGTAAGATCGCGGAAATGTGCAACGCGGCATACGATTTTTCTACGATCCATCTTCCCGTATATGAAGTTCCCGAAGGATACAAAGGCCATGAGGACTATCTATCCGAACTGACATACAAGGGCCTTGAGAAGCGCTTTGACGTTACTCCCCCGACAGGCGACAAGGATGACTACTTTAAGCGTGCGGAATACGAGCTGTCAGTCATCAACAGCATGGGATACACGGACTATTACCTGATAGTCTGGGACTTCATCAATTTTGCCAAGACTCATGAGGTTACCGTTGGACCGGGCAGAGGCTCGGGCGCGGGTTCTCTCGTTGCATACGCAATCGGCATAACCGACATCGATCCGATCAAGTATGGACTCGTCTTCGAAAGATTCCTCAATTCAGAGCGTGTCTCGATGCCGGACTTCGACGTCGATTTTAACGATGAGAGAAGACAGATAGCTATCGATTACGTTACTCAGAAATACGGACAGGAAAGAGTCGCCCACGTAATTACCTTTGGTACGCTTGCCGCGCGCCAGGCCGTTAAGGACGTTGCCAGGGTCCTCAACATGCCGATTGCGCAGAGCAACAAGATAACGAAGATGATACCGTTCTCACCCGGAATGACGCTCAAGCAGGCGCTTGAGATCAGTACCGAGTTCCGTGAATGCTACGATACCGATCCGGAAGCACGCAAGGTCATAGACATGGCCATGAGGATAGAAGGACTTCCGAGAAACTCCGGAACGCATGCCGCGGGCATCGTCATCTCGGGTACGGACATTACCGACATTGCGCCGCTGTCAGTTAATGACGATACGGTCGTCGAACAGTTTGCAAAGGCGGACGTGGAAAGCATAGGATTGCTCAAGTTCGACTTTTTGGGATTGCGCACGCTTACCGTTCTTCAGGAGGCAAGGGAACTTGTCAGACAGAACCACGGAATAGACGTAGAGCTTGAGCGAATACCTCTTGACGACCCGAATATATTCAAGATGATAAGCAGGGGAGACACAATAGGCGTGTTCCAGCTTGAAAGCCGTGGAATGACTTCGTTCATGAAGCAGCTCGAGCCTGAGAGTCTTGAAGACATAATCGCGGGTATCTCTCTATACAGACCGGGACCTATGGACCAGATCCCAAAGTACGTCGACTGCAAGCATAATCCTTCGCACATCACTTACGATCACCCGCTTCTGGAGCCGATCCTCAACGTCACTTACGGATGCGCGATATATCAGGAACAGGTAATGCAGATAGTAAGGGACCTTGCGGGCTTCTCCATGGGACAGTCCGACAACATCCGCCGCGCGATGAGCAAAAAGAAAAAGTCGATAATGGAGAACTACAGACAGCTCTTCATGTACGGCGGTACGGATGACAAGGGAAGGCAGATCGACGGTGCCGTAAAACGCGGCGTACCCGAGAACGTTGCCGCCAAGATCTTTGACGACGTTGCGGGATTCGCGGGATACGCGTTCAACAAGTCACATGCGGCCTGCTACGCGGTCGTTGGTTATTGGACCGCATATTTCAAGTACTATTACCCCACGGAATTCATGGCTGCCAACATCAATTCGTTCAGGACGGAACTTGCACAGGCTTCGCATTACATCAGCTGCTGCGCTGAAATGGGGATTGAGGTCCTTCCGCCTGACGTCAACAAGAGCCGCGAGAAGTTTACGACCGAAGGCGACAGGAAGATAAGGTTCGGAATGTCCACCGTTAAGAACGTTGGTGAGAACGCCGTCCTGGACATCCTCGCTGACAGGGACAAAAACGGTCCTTACAAGACTTTCGATGACTTCGTCGTCAGGGCTTCCAAGATTGGGGTAAAGCGCAATGTGGCCGAATCACTGATCCTGGCGTCTTGCATGGACTGCTTTGGGCTTACCAGGGCCCAGATGGTCGCCTGCGTCCAGACTGAGCTCGAAAAGCTGTCTCAGACCGCGAACAGGAACATTGAAGGGCAGCTTTCGCTCTTTGACCTCGGAGGAGACGTTGGAAACGATACCGGAATATTCATTCCCGACGTGCCGGAATATCCGCAGGAGACGAAGCTCGGATATGAGAAGGAGATGGTCGGAATCTACATATCCGGAAATCCTTTGGCTCCGTATCACGACGTTATTTCTGAACTGATAACGTTTGACACGGCAGAGGCTGAGAGCATAACGGAACTGCAGGGAGCGGATGCGATTGACGACAACCGCGAGGTGGTCATGTGCGGAATGGTCACTTCAAAGAAGACCGGATACACGAAGAAAAAGACCATGATCTCAACGATTGGCTGCGAAGACATGACCGGCCGCTTTGAGGTAATGCTCTATGGCAAGAGCTTTGACACCTTCAACAGGATTGTCGAAAAGAACAAGCCTTACATTTTCATCGGAAGAAGGCAGATGAGGGAGGACAGCGGACTTACGATGTTCGCCGATGCCTGTTATCTGCTTTCAAACGATACCGACGTCGTGAAGACGGTGACGAGCGACCGCGCGTATATGGCGGCGGTAAAGGAATCGGGTGGCAAAAAGGCTGCGGCGAACAGTGAACTGGCGGAACCCGTGCAGAACGAGACGCCCGTGCCTGAACAGGAGGTTCGGAAGAATTCTGATGAAAGGCCTCCACAGGTCCTGAGGATCAATTATGCGGGAAACCCCGGGTCTTTAGGTTTTAACAGATTGTTAAATTTCCTTGCTTATTTCCACGGAAACCTTCCTGTTGAAGTAAGATTTATATCGGACGGAAGCATAGCAAGACTTGATCCCGTTTGCGACGTGATGTTCGATGACGACGTGATCGCAAAACTCGAAGAACTTGTCGGAAGCGGGAACACGGAGATCATCCGGGAGGACTAGGTTTATGGCTGAAAACGATTACAAGAGACTTAATGAGATCATTCATGAATGCACTCACATTGCGTTCTTCGGAGGGGCGGGCGTTTCCACTGAGAGCGGAATCCCTGATTTCAGAAGCAAGGACGGTCTTTACAACCAGCATGACGTTAAGTTTGACAGGTATTCGCCTGAGTATCTTCTCAGCATCGACTGTCTTGAAGACCATCCTGACGTCTTCTATGAGTTCTACAGACAGAAGCTGGATACCAAGGACATTATGCCAAACAGGGCGCATTACAAGCTCGCCGAGATGGAGAAGGCCGGAAAGCTCGACGGAATAATCACCCAGAACATCGACGGACTCCATCAGAGGGCCGGAAGCAAGAACGTGCAGGAAGTTCACGGTTCGACGCTGCGCAATTACTGCATGAAGTGCTACGAACCATATCCCTCTGACTTCATATTCAAGAGCGAGGGCCCCATACCGAAGTGCCCCAAGTGCGGAGGAATGGTCAGGCCTGACGTCACCCTGTATGGCGAGGGCTTGCCCCAAACGGCCTGGATCGAATCGAAAAGGCTTGTTTACCGTGCAGAGTGCCTCATCATCGGAGGAACTTCGCTTGTAGTACAGCCCGCAGCTTCGCTCGCTTATGATTTCCCGGGCAAGTACCTGATCATCATCAACAGGGATAAGACGGCCGCTGACAGAAACGCGACGCTCGTATTCCATGAGAGCATCAGTAAGGTTTTAGACGAGATTAAGCTGGATTAGTGTATAATTATCTCTGAAAATCTTTTAGAAGTAACCGGAGGACATTTATATGGGCCGACTTTTATATGATGAGAGCAATCTGCCGGAGATAAGCACGCTTAAGGCTGCAAACTACGACAACGTCGATAAGGAAACGGTTGAACCCGTAAAGCGCGTTGGCGTTCTTACGAGTGGCGGTGACGCTCCCGGAATGAATGCGGCCATAAGGGCGGTCGTTAGAGCCGGCATCAATGCGGGCTTTGAGATGTACGGCGTTACCAGAGGCTATCACGGCCTTTGGAAGGGCGAGATCAAGCAGCTCGACGGAAGGTCCGTTTCCGAGACCCTCCAGCGCGGCGGTACTTTCCTCATGACTGCAAGATCACAGACTTTCATGACCGATCAGGGCGTCCTCAAGGGTGCCAGGATGATGGAGGCTTATGAGCTTGACGCTTTGATCGTAATCGGCGGTGACGGATCGTATAAGGGCGCAAGGGCTCTCGCAAGGATCGGAATGCCGGTTATAGGACTGCCTGGCACGATCGACAATGACATCGCTTCCACCGAATACACGATCGGTTACGACACGGCAATGAATACCGCGATGCAGTGCATCGACAAGCTTAGGGATACCGCTTCGTCTCACGAGCGCTGCAGCGTTATCGAGGTAATGGGAAGACACGCCGGATGGATCGCGCTCAACGTCGGCATCGCGACCGGTGCGGAGAGCATCCTCATTCCCGAGGTTCCTTACGATTTCAACAGGGACGTCTTAAGAGTCATCCTTGACGGACGCAATACGGGCAAGAAGCATTACATCGTTATCGTTGCCGAAGGCGTAGGCCATGCCGAGGACATCGCAAAGCAGATCGAAGAGGCTACGGGAATCGAAGCAAGGCCCACTATCCTCGGACACCTGCAGAGGGGCGGATCTCCGACCTTGAGGGACAGGACCATTGCCAGCCTTATGGGCATCAAGGCCATTGATTGTCTTGTTGAGAAGAGATTCAACAGGCTCGTGGTCATGCAGCACGGCGAGATAACCGACGTCGATATCGAGGCTGGTCTTGAGATGACGAAGACCATTTCGCCTGAAACCATCGACAGCATCAAGAGACTCGGCTGATACGGTTTTTCCGTAGATTAAAACTAACTGAAAGGACGGCAAAATGCCGCCATATATCATATGTACGAATATTTGACGACAGATGAAGACCTTGAACGCCGCATGATACGCGGGCGCGTCCTGTCTGTCCTTGAGTTCAACAAGATACGCGACAAGGTTACTTCAAAGGCCAGGACGGCATACGGAAAGAAGATATGCTCCGAAATGACGCCCTGCACCGATTTTGGTTACGTGGAAGAGAATCTCTCGTGGACCTCTGAGGCGATGACGCACATCATGAGGTTCGGCTGTCTTCCGCTCGGAGGATTCCGTGACCTCACGGAATCCTTGTCGTATGCTGAAGCCGGCGGCACGCTTTCCTGTGCGCAGCTCCTTTCCGCAGCGTCTTTCCTGAGAAGCAGCGAAGATGTTAAGAGCGCTCTTTCAAAAGCGCGTTCCGCAGGTTCTCCTTTCGTCGATGAGACTGAACCGCACATTGTAAAGGCCATCGAAGAGACGGGAACTGACGACAGGCTCCTTAAGGCGATTGACGAAGCCATATTGGGCGACAACGAAGTCTCGGACCGCGCAAGCAGGACTCTTGCCGAGATCAGGCGTGAAAAGAAAAAGACTGTTTCCGGTATAAGATCGCTTCTCGAAAGGGTTATCGAAAACAGCACGGACATGCTCCAGGAGAGCATCATCACGATCCGTGAGGGCAGATACTGTATTCCCGTCAAAGCCGATTTCAAGGGCAGGATAGCGGGTATCGTTCACGGCGCTTCCGCAACGGGTCAGACGCTTTTCGTCGAGCCGATGAGCGTTGTGGAGGCAAACAACAAGATATCCGAGCTGAATGCACAGGAAGAAGCCGAGATCCAAAGGATACTTGGCGCGCTGACCGCTGACTTTCTGGAGGACAAGGAGATCTTCGTCAACAACATCGGGCTTGTAGGCAGGCTTGATTACGCTTTTGCAAAAGGCGAATACGGAGTTGAGACTGAGAGCGTTTGCGCAAAACTCAACCATGACGGGATAATCTCGCTCAGAAAAGCAAGGCACCCGCTTATCGACAAGGACAAGGTGGTTCCGGTCGACATAAGCATTGGCGAGAAATACAACACTTTGGTTGTTACGGGACCCAACACCGGTGGTAAGACGGTCTCTTTAAAGACTTGCGGACTTCTTGCGCTGATGGCCATGTCAGGTCTTGCCATTCCCGCGGGCGACGGCAGCGAAGTGTGCGTTTATGACAGGGTTCTTGCCGACATAGGCGACGAACAGAGCATAGAGCAGAGCCTTTCGACTTTCTCGGCTCACATTTCAAACATCGTCTTCATCCTCAAGAACATCAGGGGAAGGTCCCTGGTCCTCTTGGACGAGCTCGGTTCAGGTACCGATCCGGCCGAGGGTGCGGCGCTCGCTGTTGCGATAATTGACGAACTGCGTTCGAAGAACTGCATCACGATGGCAACGACTCACTACAAGGAACTCAAGAGCTATGCCGTCGAGACGGAAGGCGTTATGAATGCTTCGTGCGAATTTGATACGGCTACGCTTGCGCCTACTTACAGGCTCATCATAGGAAGGCCGGGATCGTCCAATGCGTTCGTCATCTCAAAGAGGCTGGGCATTCCCGCACGCGTCCTTGAAAATGCCAAGAGCAACCTTTCTGCAGAGGAGATCTCTTATGAGACGCTTCTTACTAAGGCTGAGCAGGACGCTAAGGCCGCGGCTGACGCGCTCAAGGAAAACGAGCGCCTGAAGGCCGAGCTTTCAGCCGCCGCAAAGGCTCTGGAAGACGAGAAGAAGGCCCTCAAGCAGTCAAAAACAAAGATCCTCAACGATTCTAAGAACGAGCAGAAGAAGCTCCTCGAAGAGCGTGAGGCCGAGATAGACGCCATGATCCGCGACTTCCGCAAGAAGAGTCGAAATATGGACAGGCAGGAGACGCTGGCTGAGATGGAGAAGATCAGAAGGCGTCTGCGCGCAGGAATAGACGACCTGACCGACGACTCGGAAGACGATTCCGCTCCCGAAGCGGCGATGAGCGGCGAACCCGTAAAGAACGTTGTCGCAGGAGAGCTTTATTACGTTCCGTCCTTCAACGTGACGGGCGTTGCACAGTCTGAAACGTCAAACAGCGGCAGGGTCAAGATCCTTGTCGGTTCGATGTCCTATACGGTCAAGGCGTCAGACCTCAGAATGCCTACGCGCGAACAGCGTGGAGCCTTCCAGGGCAGCAAGAAGAACGACCGCGCCAAGAAGGGGCCTTCAACCCTTGCGAAGGCGAGATTTGAAGCTTCCGTAAAGACGAGGCCCGAGATAATGCTCATCGGAATGACGACTGCGGAAGCGGAGTCGGCTCTGATCAGATATCTTGAGAATTGCGCGATGTCTGGCATCAAGGAGATAAGGATCGTCCACGGAAAAGGGACCGGAGCGCTCAGAATGTGCGTTCAGGACCTTCTTGCGAGGGATGACAGGGTAGAGTCTTACAGAGGCGGCGAACAGGGCGAGGGCGATGCCGGAGTCACTATCGCAAAGCTCAGATGATCGGGTGATTTATGGCAGAAAACGATTTGCAGGACAATATAGAGGTTAAAGCGGAGCCGGCGCCTGAAAAGAAAGGGAAAAAGATCGGCATAGGATACGTCTTCCTGTCGTTCATTCCGTTTGCCGCCATCATGGCAATGCAGTCCGCCGCTGTGATTCCGGGAGTGATTCTGGCCTTGATCGATCTTTCAAAGAACGGTCAGGATTTTGACTTCACCCTCATGTTGAAGGTCTTCAATGAAAAGTATGGAATTTTCTGTTACTTGGGATACTGTGCTGCCGCAATAGGAGTATTCCTGCTATGGTATTACAAGTCTTTCGTCAAGAAGGATCCCAAGATCTCATATAAGAAGGCGCTTGGCCTTAAACCTGTCATCCTGACGGTGGCCGTAATGATCTGCACGTATTTTACGGTAAACGGCGTGTTTACTTTTGCTTTCAAAATCTTCCCTGAAGCCATGAAAAAATATGCCGAACTGATGGAGATGGCTTCCATAGGATCAAACATGTGGATTACCGTAGTCTACGGTATCTTGTTGGGACCGATAGCGGAGGAGCTCTGCTTTAGGGGAATCGTTTTTAAGTATCTTGAAAAATCAAAACTGCATTTTATGTTTGTCATTTTCATCCAGGCGGTCTTGTTCGGCGTCATGCACTCGAATCTCATACAGGGAATATATGCATCCGCGTTGGGCATGCTTTTAGGATACTTGAGATATAAATACAAAACCGTTCTGATAACTATTGGAGCCCATATGCTGTTCAACTTTCTCGGTACGATCGTGGCCATTAAAACGGCGGAAGCCGGCTTTACGGACGAGGTGGACATGATATTGGGTGCGGTTTTCATCTTTTTCACGGCCGGCGTCATTTTGTTGATCGCAAAAGACAAGCGCATCTGTTATAAGCAGGAAGAAGCCGCATGATCGCCTGGCTTTCAGAAAACCTCATCACGATATTGATATGTCTGGTGATCGCAGTCTTTCTTGTGCTGGCCGTGATCAATCTCGTCAGAAACCGGAAAAAGGGCGGGAAATGCTCTTGCGGATGCGATGGCTGCGCTTATTCGGGCAGTTGCGGTGAAGCCGTTAAAAGTTCCGGCGAAAAAGCCAACTGATACTTTGATATTCAAATTTGTGGTAAACGGCCTGTTAGTGTAAAATATCAGAAATGCTTTTAACGGGGGATTCACTAGTGAAAAGCGAAGAAGAAGTAATGTCCGAAGCGCTTGTTCGGATCTTTGAAAACGTCGTTCTTACGGAAGAGAAATCCCTTCAGGCCGGGTATTTTTCCGATCTTTCCATTGCCGAAATGCATACGCTTACGGCAATCGGCCCATATGAATCGAGAACCATGACGAAGACTGCCGAAGACCTCGGCATTACCACGGGAACGCTCACCGTGGCGATCGACAGGCTCGTGAAAAAGGGATACGTCATTAGGCAAAGGGACACCAACGACAAACGCGTAGTGAGGATAAGCCTCACCAGAAACGGAAAGCTCGCCTGCAGGATGAACAGCAAGTTCCACAGGGTTTTGGCAAAACACATCCTGAGCGGTTACAACGAAGAGGACAGAAAGCATCTGCTCGCTTTGGTCAACGAGGTTGACGTATATGTAGCCCAGCAGTTAAGAAGATACGACGGAGCGGTCAACGTCAGGAAGACGGCCATGGAGGTCGCCAAGGACAGCAAGAAGGAGAATGAGTGATCATGGACGATTCCAGACGTGAACAGATATACAACGAAGTCATACGCATCCTGAGCACCGATCTTGAAGTCTCCGCGGATGAAATAGCCAATGACACGATGCTCAATTCGGAGCTTCCGTTTGATTCGCTCCAGCTTTACGAGTTCGTCATCGATCTCGAAGAAGCCTATAACATCAAGCTTCCGGATGAGATGCTCGATCAGATGAAGACGGTTGACGACATCGTCAGCCTGATAATGCGGCTAACGGAAGGAAAATGAAGGGCTACGGCAGGAAAGTCTTCATAGTCAACAGCAGAGCGGATGCGCGCGGAATGGAGAAGTTCAAGGCGGCGACCGCGCTGTTTGGCGCGGAGAGCCTGAAAGAGTGCGAGATCCGTTACACCGAACACGCAGGGCACGCTTCCGAGATCGCATCCGAGATCCTCAAAGAGGATGACGGCGATACGCTCGTCATTGCCTGCGGAGGAGACGGAACGGTCCATGAAGTCGCAAACGTCCTTGCTGGAAGCAGCCTGCCGATGGCGATAATCCCTTTGGGAACCGGAAACGATTTTGCAAGATCCGTCATGGATGAGAATCACCGTGGCGACTGCGAATACTGCGTCAGCGAGATAACCAAGAACGATTACGTTGTAAGGCCGATAGACCTCATCAAGGTAGAATCGTTTGACGCCAAGGGCAATCTGATCCCAGAGAGTTCCGCATGGTGCAACAACGTCGCTTCGATTGGCCTTGACACAGAAGTCCAGCTCAGGGCGAAGAGCAGGGTCTTAAGGCACCCCAAGTCAGCGTTCATACGCAAGACTTCGTATCCCTTGTCGGCGATGGGTGCCCTTTTCGGCAACAGGAAATTCGAGTTCAGATTCGAATGCGCAAGGGGAAGCGACGTTCCTGAAACTTCCGGAAAGGACGGATATACGCTTATCAGCATCTGCAACGGTTCATATTACGGCAGCGGTTTTTGCCCCGCTCCCAAGGCGTCCGTCAGGGACGGCCTTTTGGACGTCTGCGCGATAGACAACGTAAGCCTTCCGAGGGCTTTGTATCTGATATCCAAATACAAAAAGGGCCTACATGAGGGCAGAAACGGCATCGACTGCTTCAGGACCACCGAGATTACGGTGGAGGCAACAGGATACCGCGATCTTAACGGAAATTACGACGGCGAGGACTTTTCCGGCCGTAAAGTGAAGTTCACGTGCGTAAGGGGAGCGCTGAATCTTGCATTTTACGATTGATTTTTTGCCGTTATGCTATAATTTATTTTTATACGGAAAAATAAGAAGGCAGATTCTTTGGCTATAACTGGTTCTGACATATTGAAGAATTACGGCGCGTATGGCGTTGGAGAGCGCGTGCTTGGGCTTGCTGCCGAGGCGGAAGCGTCTGTTTCCGATGCATACGAAAACATCAGGGACGTCGTAACCTTTAATGAACTCAAGGTCCTGGATGCGTTCAGGCAGGAAAAGTTTTCTGACGTCCACATGGGCCAGACCACGGGCTACGGCTATGACGACATCGGCAGGGAGAAGATCGAGAGCATCTTTGCCCGCGTTTTTGGCGCCGAGAAGGCTTACGTCAGGCTTCAGATAAGTTCCGGCACGCAGGCGATAGCCGCGATGCTCTGGGCGGTGTTAAGGCCTGGAGACGAGATGCTGTCGGTTACCGGAAGGCCTTACGACACGCTTATGTCTACCATAGGCATCGGCAGTGGCGCAAACGACATGTCGCTAGTTTCCTACGGCATCAGTTATAAGGAAGTTGACCTCAAACCATCCGGGGAACCGGATCTTGAGGCGATCAAGGCGTCAATCTCGGATAAGACCAAGATGGTGTTCATCCAGAAGTCCAGAGGATATACGGGACGCAGGGCGCTTCTTTGCAGCGACATCAAGAAGATTGCGGACTTTGTTAAGGCGATCAAGCCTGACGTTGTCGTTGCCGTGGACAACTGCTACGGAGAATTCACTGAGAAGACCGAGCCTACGCAGAACGGTGCTGACATAATCGCGGGTTCTCTCATAAAGAATCCCGGCGGCGGAATCTGCAAGACCGGCGGCTATATCGCAGGCAGGGCTGATTTAGTCGAGAATGCCGCAAGACACCTTACGACTGCAGGCTTGGGAAGCGAAGTCGGTCCCACCCTGGGACTTAACTGCATGATCGCCAGAGGCCTGTTTACGGCTCCCCAGTGCGTTGGAGAGTGCCTCGCGGGTGCGGTTTTCGCTGCCAAGCTGTTTGAGCTTGCAGGATTCGTTACGAGTCCTTCGGCTGACGAGCCAAGGGGCGACATCGTGCAGACGCTTACTTTCGGAGACCCCGAGAAGATGAAGAAATTCGTTGGAGCGATACAGTCGTGCGCTCCGGTAGATTCGTTTGTAACTCCCGAACCTTGGGACATGCCCGGGTATCAGGATCAGGTAATAATGGCGGCAGGAGCCTTTGTGCAGGGAGCCACTACCGAGCTTTCGTGCGACGGCCCGATGAAGCCGCCTTTCATCGCATACATGCAGGGAGGGCTTGCCCGTGAGCAGGTCAAGCTTGCGTGCATGCTCGCGCTGGAGGATTGATAAGTGGCAAAAGGAAAACCGATGCACAATCCTCCGCAGGGAAACGGCAGGAACAACGGAAATCAGGGGAACGGCAACCGCCCGTCGGGCAGGCCGGTCCGCAGTCAGGGCGGCAAGGCTCCCGTTAGCGGCGTGCAAAGGCCTTCAGGCGCTCCTCAGAGGCCGCAGGGCGGTCAGGGCGCAGCTCCCATGGCAAAGCCCGCGAACGCACAGCCTAGGCCTCAGACGGCTAACGTGCCTTCCAACGGGAAGGTTCAGATGGGCGGCAAAAAGCGCGTCAATCCGGCAAATGGTCAAAGGCCCGTACAGGGCAAGCCCGTAAACGGCCAGCAGAAGAACTTCGCCAAGCCTTCAGGCAACGCGCAGCCTGTCGTTAACGTCAAACCCGTCGTTAATGCAAAGCCCGCTGCCAATGCAAAGCCTGCAGGCAACGTCAAACCCGCCGGCATTTCAAAGCACGACCGCAGAAAAAAGCAGAAGATCTTGAAGCATGCCGCTTCAAAGCAGGAGCCTGCAAAGAAGAGCAACCTTCCTTATCCTGAGGATTACGTCGCAAAGAAGACCACGCACGAGGGCAATCCGGTTCCCGTGAATAATGGCAAGGCCAAGCGCAAGCTTACTCCGGAAGAGAAAAGGAAAAAGTACGAGCGGCTTGCGGAACTCGAGCAGAAAAAGTTCGAAGGCAAGTCCGCAGAGCGTAAGAACCCTTCGCAGAAGGGCGCTCAGAGCCGTGCCGTCAAGAACGGATTTTTGGGCCTGATCGTCATCGTTGCAGCTCTCCTGGTCCTCACCTTCGTCGTTCACCATCTCTATGACTACATCGCCGAGAAGCCCCGCTTCGCGTTCGTTACCATGGGTACCGTAGAACACTCGATCGGCGCGAAGGCGCTCGTCGTCCGTGATGAAGTCGTCATTCTTTCAAACAAGGCGGGAGACCTTGTAACCCAGATCACTGAAGGCTCAAGAGTCGCGAAGGATCAGACGCTCGCGATGGTCGTTCCCGATTCGATGAAGTCGGTCGTAACGGATCTCCGCAACGTTCAGGCTCAGATCTCGGACGTCCAGCAGGAACTCATCTTGAGCGGCGACGTGCCTGAAGCTGACGCCATCTACAGAAGATACAACGTCAACCTTTCTTCGCTCATGGACTCCATCAGATTCGATGCGATGAACGGCAACCTCACGAACGCGGCTTCTTACAGCGCGTCACTCAACGTCGTAATTGAAGAGCGCGAGGACGAGATGTCCAAGATATCCTTCAACGACGACAGGCTGAAGATCCTCCGCGATGACGAGAAGCTTTATGAATCGCAGCTCCAGCGTGACGCTACGGTCATCAACGCCAACAAGCCGGGAATCGTTTCGTTCAGGCTTGACGGCAAGGAGAGCGCAATAGAGTATTCGCAGTTCCTGAACATGCCTCTTAACGACATCAGAAAGCTGATAAACGATTCCAAGAGCGCCATCACTTCCGATCTGTACGTAAAGGAAGGAAAGGGCGCCGTCAGGATCGCTCAGAACGAAAGCCAGTATCTGACCGTAAACCTTTCCAAGAACGATGCGGCCATGTCTGATTTCGCCGTTGGAACAAAGCACGACATCAACGTAAGGTCCGAAGGCATCTCGATCGACGACTGTGAGGTCGTACGCTGCGAGGAAGACTCTTCGGGCATGCTCATCACCTTCAAGACCGCGCGTGCCGTGGAATCGCTTCTGGACCGCCGTACGGTGGAGATCGAGATCGTCATTACCGAATCGAGCGGAATGAGGTCTGCCGTATCGAGCCTTGTGGACGTCGAATATGCTCCCAAGGGAACTTCGGCATTCTCCGTTTACTTCGCTCCGAACAAGGGCGCTAACGCAAGCTCGTTTGAGACAGGCAGTCTTTTCAGCGTCAACGTTATGCCTGTAGCGGGCAAGCCTGACGAGAATGGCCAGACTCCGAAGAGGGATGCCATCAATATTGTGGGCTGTACCGTCATCCGTACGGAGACTTTGAGCGACGGCGGCTTCATTGTCGCATTCACGACTCCGAATGAGTTTGGCGATCTTCTGAGGCTTTCAAGGCTCGCTCCTGACGGCTTTACCGCATCTGTCGTCAACAGTTCTTCCGGACTTGGAACAAGCGTGGACGTTGGCGTGAACAAGACCACGGGCAAGCTTAACAGCGACGTCATCTTTACGAAGTATTCCGGCATAGCGACGCTCTATACCAACAACCAGGGATTTGTTGAACCCGTCAGAGTAATCCTGCTGGACAACGACCGTGAATTTGCGATAATCGACAGGGCCGGCACTTCAAAGGTTCCGGATCTCAATACCGTAATAATCACCAACCCGAAGACTGTTAAGCCGGGAGACAAGGTCGACTGACATGCAATACGATTTTGATGACGAGCTCTTAGCGAAATTAAGCGAAAACATAGCGAAGGTCAAAGCTGACATTAGGTCATGCTGCATCGCCGCGGGAAGGGATCCTGATGAGGTCACGCTCATTGGAGTGTCAAAAGTGTTTCCCGTTGAATATGCCGAAGCGGCGGTTATGGCTGGACTTAAGGATCTTGGTGAAAACAGGGTTCAGGAACTGATGCCGAAGATCGAGAGGTTCTCGTCTTTGGACATTGACGTCAACTGGCATCTTATTGGTACTTTGCAAAAGAATAAAGTCAAATACGTAATAGGGAAGACCAAGCTCATCCATTCGGTCAATACGATCGAACTAGCCGAAGAGATCTCCAAGCGTTCCGTCGGTAACAATGTTACAACCGGCATTCTCCTCCAGGCAAACGTGTCAGGCGAAGAATCAAAGCACGGCTTTGCTCCGCATGAATTGAAGCCTGCTTTGGACAACGTAATGGACCTCCCTGGAATAGAAGTGCGCGGCCTCATGACGATGGCTCCCATAGAGACTTATGATGGTGAGGCGAGGGAAGTCTTCGCGCGCACGCGTGTTATATTTGAAGATTTAAAGTCTTACGTACACTCTGACAAGTGGAACGTTCTCTCCATGGGAATGAGCCAGGATTACAAGAGCGCCATCCTTGAAGGATCAACCCACGTCAGGGTTGGTACCGCCATATTCGGTGACCGCTCCAAATACGTCTCCGTGTAACATTGATACACTAATTCTCAGATTTTTGTGACAGCCGTGTAACAAAACCCGTGCTACGGTTACCTTCTTGTGTCATGTTGCCCAAATCTATTGAACTCAAATGCGTAGTTCGGTAATCTCCAACTATGTTTTACGAAAGTCCTTGGTCGGGCGAAATTTTAAGGAGGAAAACACATGGGTAATTTTAACATCAAAGAATTCTTCGGCGGAATGTTCTCACCTGTCGCTACACCGGAAGACAATTTTGACGAGAACTACTATGAGGAAGAGAGCTACATTGAAGAGCCTGAAGTTTCTTACGAAGAAGAGCCGGTCGTAGAGGAGCAGCCTTACGTTGCAGAGCCTCGCGCTTACGTTCAGGAGCAGCCTGCTGTTACGACTCCCGTTGTTCAGCAGAACGCTACAGTCATCATGCTCACACCTTACGACATCAGAACGAGCCAGGTTGTTTGCGATCACATCCGTGACGGCCACATCGTTATCTGCAACCTCACCAACACAGATAAGAATCAGCGTGTTGTTGACTATATCTCCGGCGGCGTTTACGCACTCGGCGGAAGAGTTGAGCCTACACCCGTAAAGACAACCTTCGTCTGCACACCTAAGTCCGTCAACCTCGTAATCGAGAATTCTGACGCAGCTGAGCAGGGAACAAAGGTTTCAGCTCTCTGATATTTAGACATCGAAGACCGAAAGGGCAACGAGAGATCGTTGCCCTTTTTCTTTGCCTTAAATGATTACTATAAGCCTGAAGATAATGTATAATCTTCCTATTCAGGTAAAGGGGTGATTCACATGACTTTAGAAGAAAGAGATTATTTGTTTGATCAGGCCATCGCTCTTGCAGGCGTTCTCGAAAAGGAGTGCGTTGAACTTCTTGGAATGATGGAGAACATTGAAGACCGCGTCGCGATCTCCAGAACGATCACAAAGCTTGAGGCTGAAGGCGATGACATTTTCCATGCCGCTACGGAGCGCCTTCAGAAATTTGAACTTGATTCCGATACCAGGATCAGGATATTCCAGATGATCCGTCATATAGAAGACGTTACCGACATGGTTGACGAGCTCAGCAAGACCATTGTCAGATACAACATGCGCACCGTTACAAACGGCTTCAAGGCAAGCGTCAACAGCATTAACGGCGCCGTTAAAAAGCTTATTGTTCTTATAAACGGCATGCGTGAATACCAGCCTGAACTCAAGGAGCAGTTTACAAAGACCGTAAACGCTTTCGACGCATTCAAGGTTGATTACGAAAAGATGTATGACGTGCTCATTTTTGAGCTCTTCTCGAAGCCTCACGACGTCGTTGACATCATCAGATGCAAAGCCGTCTATGATGCGATCAGGGACATTTTTGAGGCATTCGAAGTGAGTGCTGACGACGCATACAAATACGTTGTATCAAAGGGTTGATCTTATTTTGCATTCCGTCTGATAACCGTTTTTGTCAGTGAGGTGGCGATTATGGCAGAGAAGAGACTTAATATCGGTTTGTTGATCGATGACTTCGATCACTATTTCTCGAGTCAGGCCTGCAAGGGCGCTGAATTGGCCGCTAAGGCGCTTGACGCAAACTTGTTGATATTCCCCGGCCACTACATCGGAAAGCCTGACGGAAGGTATTCTGACAAGGAATACGAGTATCAGTACAACACCGTTTTCGGACTGCCCACGGAACGCAACGTTGACATACTTTACGTTGTTCTTGGAACGATTTGTTCGAGGGCGGACATGGAAATGCAGAGGGAGTTTTTGAAGTCCCTTCCAAACGTTCCCGTAGTGTGTCTTTTTTCCAACAGCGACAATCTCCCTTCCGTTACTTTCGATAATGCGACGGGCCTTGAAAAGGCGATCGAGCACCTGATCGAAAAGCATGGCGCGCGTGAGATCGGATTCGTTTCCGGACCCGTTACGAATCAGGATGCAAGAGAGCGTTTGGAAACGTTCTCCAAAGTGATGAAAAAGCACGGGCTTCCCATTGAAAAAGACAAGGTCGTCTATGGCGATTTCACTGACAACAGCATTTCTGAAGTAAACAAGCTCCTTGATTACAATGGAAGGCTCGATGCAATAGTATTCGCAAACGACAACATGGCGTTAGGCGGATACAGAGCGATCGAACAAAGGGGGCTTAAGATCGGCAAGGACGTACTTGTCACAGGTTTTGACGATGACTCCTTCTCGATAAACCTCGATCCGCCTCTCACAACCGTTGAAGCCAGTTCTGCAGAATTGACTTATAAGGCCGTCATGAACGCCAGGAATTACATAAACGGCACTGCGCTTATGGACATGTTCGTTGAGACCCATCCGATATTCAGGGGCTCCTGCGGATGTGACGCGCGCGATACGAGCGAAGTCAGGAGCATTCTTGGATTGGACAAGCTTGAGAGCGGTGACAGGTGTTTTGTCGAGGAGACAAAGAAGTATCTTTTCGGCATCTTCACTGATGACGGACCGATCCCCGAGATAAAGGAAAAGCTTGGGGCTTTCTTAAATGGAGTCGCTGATTACTTCTTCTCTGATGAAAACGGCGCGTCTGAAGTGGAGAGCGCTTTTGCGCAGGTCAGCAGGACTCAGATACTGACTTACACCAAGCCTGAAAAGCTGTTTTACGTTTTCCTGACGCTACAGAACGAAGCCGAAAGGATTATCAAGGACGGAAGCCGCCGTGCCGAATTGCTCAAGATGTTCTCGGGCTTTTACAGGCAGCTGTCTTTTTCTGGAATCTCCGCAACAAACGAAGTCTATGACAGGAACATGAGCATTTCCCGCATGGTCAAGCGTCAGGCGGGAGGCGTCTTCCTGTTGCCGAACGAAAGCGAGATTCCATATCAACAGCTTTTGGGCGGACTTTATTCCGCGGGCTTCAAAAAATCCCTTCTTTACCTTTTCCAAGGTGAGACGAAGAACAGAAGCGACAGGACGTGGAGGTGCCCCAAGTCCATACTCCTCAAGGCCGTATCGGATAAGAACGGAGTGCGGGAACTTGCGGAGGAACAGCAGCTCGTAAGAACGGAACTGCTTTTTGAAAACGAATTCATAGATAACGAAGAACGCGCCACGATGGTCGTGTCTCCCTTGTTCGTCGGTGAAGACATTTACGGCTTTATCGTCAATGACGTGGATACGGACAACATAATCAACGTCGCATCCGTCGAGATACAGCTTTCGGTCACTTTGAAATCGCTCCTGATGATAGAGGGACAGAACAGGATAAAGCACAAGCTTCAGGATTCGCTCGAGCGCTTCATCAGGGACAACACAAAGCTGGAGGCGATAGCGAGCCAGGATGAGCTGACCGGCCTTTACAACAGGAGAGGCTTCATTACCAATGCCGAAAAGATGATAGGCGATCCGTTCCATTATGACAAGGTCGCGATCCTCTGTTTCGCCGACATGGACAACCTCAAGATGATAAACGACAAGTTTGGTCACGATGACGGTGACTTCGCGCTCCGCACGATAGCGGGAGTGCTGCGCGAATCGTTCCGTGACAGTGACATAATCGGTCGTCTCGGCGGTGACGAGTTCGTCGTTCTTGCGGTTACGGGAATCGATTGCGACGTCTTGGGAATCAAGGACAGGATCGAACGCGTTACCAAGCGTTATAACGAAAAGGCCGGCAAGCCCTATCCCATCGCGATGAGCACTGGGATCTACAAGTTTAAGTGTTCTTCGGGAATCAACATATATGACATACTCGATAACGCCGACAGATTGCTTTATGAGGAGAAGATGAGAAAAAAGAAGCAATATGGATCTTACAGATAAATAATCTTAATTGGAAAGGGATGGATTATGGAAGAAAACGTAAAGAAGAGCAGGGCCATGTTTTTGGCCAAGTGCTTTCTTGTCGCTACGGTCGTTGACCTTTATGCGATGGAAGCGGCGGTCTTTATTCCTCTTTGGGGAATAATGAAGCAACTGCCTTGGCCGAATTTCAATTTCTGGCTGATAGGAATACTGCTTGGCGTAGCGTTCCTGCTGGGCATTACGGCACTGGCCTTTTCGATAATCGGAACGGTAAAAAAGGATGAGCCTTACACGCTTGCAACGGTAGTATTGAAATGCGTAATGATTCCGTTTTTCTGCATAAATCTGTATGCGTGGTTTTGCCTTGTTTCGGGAATGATGAATCCGTTCCTGTTTTTGGGAATACCTGCGATCATTTGCATAGGAGCATGCCTAACTTATTGCTATATGCTTATGACGAGCCTGCCTGACGTCATCTACATGATTTCCTTTACGATAAGGAGAAAGAAGAAGCCAAACGCTTTAATGATCGTTGGAATAATCCTGGAATTCATTTTCGTTCTTGACGTCGTCGGAAGCATTTTGATACACAAGGCGTACAAGGACATACAGAAAGAAACGGATTCAATGATAACCAGGGACATGCTGGGAAAGTGATCCGGAACTGACGTTAAAAGATTAAGGGGTACCTCTTTTGAAGAGATACCCCTTTCAATTGGACCTATTCAGAATCTGCTTTTAATCTTTCTTTTCGCCGTCTTCAGGATCGCTCTTTACAGCGTCTGCGATGGCGCCCGCTACGACTCCGTCGGCAACCTTGCCTTCGCCGTCAATTCCCGAAACGTTGATGTTGCGGGTGACTTTTGCATCGTAGCCGCTTGCTCTGACGATGTCTGCGAGATCAACGCCCGTTGCAGCCTTGACAGTCTCAAACGTCTGAGCCATAACGGTAGGCACGTTGGCAGAGATGCCTGAGATGCCGCCGCCGTTGCCGTCGTTGCCGCCTGAGAAGACGGTGACCTTGTCGATGGAAGCGAGAGGCTCTGCGACTGCCTTTGCAACGTCAGGGAGGACCTTAACGATCATCTCGAGGATTGCAGCCTGGCCGTACTTCTTCATTGCCTCAGCCTTTTTCTCCATTGCTTCAGCCTCAGCGAGACCCTTAGCCTGGATACCTGCGGCTTCCGCATCGTACTTTGCCTTGATACCGGCAGCTTCCTGCTCGGCAGCGTAGCGCTGTGCTTCAGCCTGAGCCTTCTTGGCTTCTGCGTCCTGGATCGCCTTGTACTTCTCAGTCTCAGCGATTACGCGCTCAGCCTCGGACTTCTTCTGCTGATTGTAGAGAGCGGCTTCAGCCTGCTTCTGCTTTTCGATGAGCTCGGCTTCTGCGAGTTTCTGCTTCTGGTACTTGTCAGCATCAGCCTTACGGTTGATCTCAGCTTCGAGTTCCTGCTGTCTGACGTCGACCATCTTCTGGCGCAGGATGGCTTCCTGCTGGGTCTTGGCGATCTCAGCATCGGTAGCTTTAACGCCGATGACTTTCTGCTGTTCCTGCTTCTGGATCTCATAAGCTGCGTCAGCTTCAGCCTTCTTCGTATCAGCCTGAACCTTGAGGTTGGCCTGCTTGATCGCGAGGTCGTTGTTACGCTCAGCGATGATGATGTCGGACTGTACGGAAGCCTCGTTTGCCTTCTGCTTAGCTTCAGCGACTGCGATTGCGACGTCTCTGTCAGCCTGTGCCTTGGCAATGGAAGCGTCCTTCTGGATCTGGCTCATGTTGTCCTGACCCAAAGCGATGATCAAGCCGTTCTCGTCGTCAATTCTCTGAATGTTGCAGGAGATGATCTCAATACCGAGAGCGTTCATGTCGGTCTGAGCCTTGTTCTGCATCTCGTCACCGAACTTCTTACGGTCGGTGTTGAGCTCTCTCAATCCAACGGTACCGATGATCTCACGCATGTTACCCTGAAGTGAGTCGGTGAGTGCCGCGCAGATCCTTTCCTCGTTCATGTTGAGGAAGTTCTTCATTGCGAGCTCGATTCCTTCCGGATCGGTCTTTACACGTACCTTGGCGACAGCATCGATGTCGACACCGATGAAGTCATTTGTAGGTACGAAGCCGTTCGTCTTGATGTCGATGCTGATCTGCTTGAGCAGGAGGATGTCCTTTCTTTCAATGAAAGGGATCCTGACGCCTGCGCGGCCGATGAGGATCTTCTTTTTCTTCCTCGGACCGGAGATGATGAAAGCGACATCCGGCGGTGCTTTGACGTAACCTGTCAGTATGATGACGATCACAAAGATCAATATTGCAATTCCTATTCCAATTGGAAGTGCATACTCTGAAATATCTGGCATATTCTTAATCCATCCTTTCTTTGATGTTGCTATAAATCTTAAAGATATTTGTCATGAAAATCAATATAAATCGGTGCTGATAACTTACCAAACCGGATATATGCCTTTTGAATCCCGATTTGGTTCAAACGCACAAATAGTTGCGTTTGAGGGGGATTTAGTAATAGGTTGACAATTATATTATGGTGCGTTAAAATTCAAACAGTTGAACATATGAATAATCGTTCATATGAAAAAGGAGGACAAAATGGTGCAAGATCTGAATGAAAAGCAGAAAAGCAGGAAACATGAACTGCCGCCTGAAGAATTGCTCCAGGATCTTGGAGACCTTTTCAAGATATTCGGCGATACCACTAGGATCAGGATCATGTTCGCCCTTTATGAAGGTGAGATGAGCGTATCCGCGATATCCGAACTTCTCAACATGACCCAGCCGGCCATTTCCCACCAGCTCAAGACGCTCAAGGCGGCCAACCTCGTCTCGGGCAGGAGACAGGGCAAGGAGATCTACTACCACCTGTCTGACGAGCACGTCAAATCGATAATCGCTGCCGGTTACGAACACATCATTGAATAACTATTTGGAGGTTATATATGAAAAAGACGTTTGAACTTGAAGATCTGGACTGCGCAAATTGCGCAATGAAGATGCAGGAAGCGATCGAGAAGATTCCCGGAGTCATTTCGTGCTCTGTCAACTTCATGACGCAGAAGATGATCCTTGAAGCTGACGACGCTGAATTCGACAAGATCCTTAAGCAGGCCGTTAAGGCTATCGCGAAGGTTGAACCTGACTGCACGGTGGTCCTCTGACATGAAGTACAAGCTCACCAAGAAACAAAGGAAGATGCTGATCCGGATAATCGTTTCAGCAGCTCTTATGGCGGTTTTTCTGCCTTTGGAGCATTTCGTCGAAATGCCTTGGTGGGTTGAACTCATTATATTTGTAATCCCTTACTTGATAGCAGGCTATGACGTGTTAAGGTCTGCCGCAGTCAACATCATTCACGGCCGCATCTTCGATGAGAAGTTCCTTATGATGGTTGCAACCGTAGGCGCTTTTGCTACAGGCGAGTATCCTGAAGCGTCCGCGGTAATGCTTTTCTATCAGGTAGGGGAACTTTTCCAGAGCATAGCGGTCGGAAGATCGAGAAAATCGATCGCAAAGCTCATGGACATCAGGCCTGATTATGCGGTTGCGATAAGGGATGGAAAAGAAGAAAAAGTATCTCCTGATGAAGTATCGGTAGGAGAGACGATAATCGTCCGTCCCGGTGAGAAGATCCCGCTCGACGGCGTAATTACTGAAGGATCGAGCTCGGTCAATACGGCCGCGCTTACTGGCGAGTCCGCGCCCGTTGATCTTGGAATAAGCGATACGGTAATTTCCGGCACTTTGAATCTCACGGGCGTCATCAAGGTGAAGACCACTTCTTCGTTCGGGCAGAGTACCGTTTCGAAGATTCTGGAACTCGTTGAAAACGCTTCTGACAAGAAGGCCAAAGTCGAGAACTTCATTACGAAATTCGCCAGATGGTACACGCCCGCCGTCGTTATCGCCGCAGTGCTTCTCGCGGTGGTTCCTCCGTTGTTCATTGGCATTGGAAGCTGGGCGGTATGGAAGGAGTGGCTTATAAGGGCCTGCGTGTTTCTTGTAGTCTCTTGCCCCTGCGCGCTTGTCGTATCCGTACCACTGTCCTTCTTCGGCGGCATCGGCGCGGCTTCAAAGCGCGGCATACTTATCAAGGGTGCGGGCTACATGGAGGTCCTCTCGAAGATCGATACCGTTGTGTTCGATAAGACCGGAACGCTCACAAAGGGCGTATTCGCAGTAGAAGACATTCATGCGAGCAACATCGGCAAGCCTGAACTTTTGGACGTGGCGGCAGCGTGCGAGAGCTTTTCGAGCCATCCCGTTGCACAGTCGATAGTAAGGGCTCACGAAGGCCACATGGACAAGTCCAGGATATCGAACGTTGAAGAGATTGCCGGAAAAGGCGTTAAGGCAGTCGTTGACGGTCAGACTTACTATGTCGGAAACGGTCAGCTCATGGAGCTTTGCGGCGCGAAATGGCATGACTGCCACCTGACCGGAACGATAATACACATCGCGCGTGAAACTGATGATGAAACCGAATATCTCGGACACATCGTAATAAACGACGAGATAAAGGAAGATTCCGCATCGGCGGTCAAAGAACTGAAGTCGCTTGGCGTTAAGGAGCTTATAATGCTCACGGGCGACAAGGCGAAGGTCGCGCAGAGCGTTGCGGAAAAGATCGGCCTGACCGGACATCACGCGGAACTTCTTCCAGCCGACAAGGTTTCCAAGGTTGAAGAACTGCTTGCAAAAGGCGACGGCAAGCTTGCCTTTGTAGGTGACGGAATAAACGATGCACCTGTCTTGATGCGTGCCGACGTTGGCATCGCGATGGGAGCGATGGGGTCTGATGCCGCCATCGAATCCGCGGACGTGGTCCTGATGGACGACAAGCCCTCGAAGATCGCAGAAGCGATAAGGATCGCGAGAAAGACCATGCGCATAGTCTGGGAGAACATCGTCTTCGCGCTTGCCGTAAAGGTACTGATACTCGTTCTTGGCGCGCTCGGCATCGCAAACATGTGGCTTGCGGTCTTCGGCGACGTCGGAGTTTTGGTCATTGCCATCCTCAATGCGGTAAGGTGCATGAGGGTTAAGAAATAACTTTTTGCTTTTTCCTTATCTGTCCTGATAATCGGCTATTTCCTAGACTTTGACTGATAATCCGAAGATCGGGATCGCTGCCCGGCTCGAAAGATCACAGTAACGCACCTTCCTAAGTGTGCTCAAAACGAATGTCGTGAATATTTCTCGCTTTTCTTCAGAAGTGCCTTTTGC
>JAFZVF010000003.1 GCA_017617935.1 Clostridiales bacterium
ATCCATCATGGGTCTCATTGATCCTGCGGAAAGTCCTTCATAAACTACTGCGAATAATCCTAAAAGGAAAAAGATTGCGCCTGTTGCTGCTGCGATGATGAAAAAGAATGACTTCATGTCCATGTTTTTGTTCCTCCCAATTTTGATTTGTTTTGTTTTGGTTTGTGTTTGTTTTGTTTGGTTGATGGCTTCATTATGGCAACAACAAGGAAGCAAAAACATCAGCAATGTAAAGCCGCTCTGAAGCTTAAGCAACAGAACGGCATGGCAGTGTTGATTTTCGGTAAAAAAGTTTTCGCTATGAATGCGTTTTTCGGGAAATAAGCATACGAAAACGCTTTCTTTTTACTATTCGCATGCCTGTTGGTAAACAGTAAATAAGGAAAATTAAAAAATCATCCCTCAGCCTGCTTCGGTTTTTCGATCAACTTTCTTAAAAGCGGGAATGAAACTCCTCCAACTGCATTTCCGAGAGTCATTATCAACAGATAAAAGACTGCCTCAACGCTCCATGCCTTGCCCACGGTGAAGTAGAACATGTTCGCCACGCAGTGTTCGAATCCGCAGATGACGAAGACCGTTACGCCAAAGAACAGCGCGAGGTATTTTCCAAACTCATGAGGGATCGACTTGTATCCCTCGACTCCGATGTAGATCATTATGTCGCAGAATATCGCCAGGATGAACGCGCTTAGATAACCCTGCTCAAGCTTTGCCTTGCAGACGGGCGTTGCCTTTTCGATAAGCTCGGGGCCAAGCCTCGTCTGAAGCAGGAGCAGTCCGAAGGCAAGAGAACCAATGAGGTTTCCAAGCCAGATGAGGATCAGCGAGAATGCGTATTTCTTGTCGTTGTTAAACACGTAGCAGACTTTTCCGGTGAAAAGACTGAAACCGAATGCGCATACGCAAAACAATCCAACGGTAAAGAACACAGCTCCGAGGATCTTGTTTCCCGACAAAAGAAAGACCGTGCCGCCGATCGAAATGCTGATTCCTGCCAATATTCCGCTGATGATCGTTCGCATAAGCCCTCCCCTTTGTCTAATCTGCAAATCTTAAAAGATATCCGTCAGGATCCTGTATCAGGAACTCGTGCTGGACGATGACTTCGTCGCCTTCCCTGTATCTGCTCTCCATCAGATCCCTGAATGGCTTTATTCCCAGTTCAATTATCTTCTGATACATGGCGGCGGCATCCGGAACGGCCATCTCGAAATTGATCCCGCGGCCATAAGGGTGTCCCATCTCACCGACACTCCAATGCCCGTTCTGCTGTTCGAACATCATCTGGTTGCCGTAAAACGACAGAAAGACGAACTTGTTCTCGGGCCTTTCGTATTCGATCTTGAAACCGAGCTTGCCCACATAGAACTCCTTCGTCCTCTCGATATCATCAACCGTGAGTTCGGGAATCAGCGAATTGAACTTCATAAGCCCCTCCTAGTTATCAAAAATATTATACAAAACCTTCCGTGTTTTTTGATTACAAATCTTCAAAAAAAACGGCAGCCGGATATTCCCGCGCTGCCGATTTTTAACAGAAAGGCTTATTTATATTACGCTTTCACGCCCTTTAAGGAACTGCTGTTCACGGGGAACGTGAAATAAGTATCGGGGTAAGGCTCGTTCGCCAACGTGAAATGCCACCATTCCTCTTCCAAAGGCTTGAAGCCGTGCTTTACCATTACCTCGCGGAGGAGCATTCTGTTCGCGTACTGTTCCTTGGTAACGCCTTTATAATCCGGATGGCTCTCCTCACCGAAATAATCGAAGGTTCCGCCCATGTCGACTTCCTTCTCTGTCTTCATGTCAAAGAGGGTAACGTCGACCGTGCTTCCCCTGCTGTGGCCTGAATGCTCGGCAATGTAGCCCTGGGGAAAGAGCTGATCCTTATCCAGTCCGGGATAAAAGTATTCCTTCATCCTCGTATCGTCAGTGTCCTTAGCCCACCTTACGAAATTCGTTACTGCGGACTGCGGTCTGTACGCATCGTAGATCTTGAGCCTGTAGCCCTTTGACACGAGTTCGTCGCTTGCTTCCTTTAGGGCTTTTGCGGCTTCTTTGGTAAGGAACGCCATCGGTTCTTCGTACCCGTCGATCCTGTCTCCGACAAAGTTGTAAGTCGAGTAGTACCTGATCTCGAGGATCGCGTCAGGGACGGCCTCGCTGATGTTGACGAAATCCGTAGGGTCGTTGCTAAGCTTGATCCCGTCTTCGGCAACGGTCGTTTTGTATTCCATCTTTCCCGTTTCAGCGATTTTGTTCTTGCAGCCGGCCGAAACGGCAAGCAGTCCGCAAAGCAAAACGGCTGATAGCTTTTTTATGTTGTTGTTCATGGTCATGCGGCCTCCTTTACCTCTACAGGCTTGTATTGTTCTGACGCTTTGGATACGTCGTTCTGATAGATCGTGGCAAAATCCCTTTTCATCGACACGGGAGTGTAGCCCTGAGCGTAGTATTGTGCGGATTTTTCCTCCCAATTGGCCGTGCCCCATTCTCTTTCGTCATCGTCCGCGACGATCATGAAGGCTTTCGCGGGATACGGATTACCATGGTCGATGCAGTAGTTCATCATGCTCGTGTCGGATCCGCTGTTTCCGAATGCCAGGACGGGGCGTCTTCCAATCTCGCGCTCAATGTAAATGGACTTGTTTGCGTTGAGGTTCTTCTGGATGAATCCGCCAGTAAGAACGAGCTCGTCGCCGTCATTGTACTTGAAATCCATGTTTGAACTTACGTCCTCGCTTCCCCTGACCTTCACCTCAAAATCAGTTCCGATCACGTGGTTGGGCGTGACGTAATCTCTGATCGGCGAATTGGCAATTATGGCGCGCGTCGTGGTCCTCTCCGTGCCGCTGATGACGTAGATCGTGAAGCCGTTCTCGTAAAGGAACTTGACCAATTCCACCATCGGCAGGTAAAAACCGTCTATGTATCTCATGTTGTTGAAGCTTGCCGTCTTCTTCCGTCCGAATTCCACGGCATAATCCCTGAATTCCTCAACCGTCATTCCAGCATAAGCCTTTGCGAAGTTGCGGGCCAGATTCTCGTCAGCCTTGTATCCGGGCTTGATGGAAGCGGCGACCTGCTTCAATTCGTATGACACGCGCTCCGGATGATCGTTCAGACAATAGTCGATGAACATCATCGTGTCGTAATAGGTGTAATAAGTCTCGCAGGTAAGCGTACCGTCCATGTCGAAAACGGCGATCCTGTCGTTCTTGGGAATGAAGTTCTTCTTATCTTTAGGGTTGGTAACCTTGGATACGTAATCCCTCAGTTCCTTTGCGACGGCCGAATCCTTTTCCCAGTTCTCGGTAAGTGCGGTCTTGGCCGTTCTCGTATTGCACTTCGACAGCACGACGTAGCCTGTGGCTGCCGCAATTATCAGTACAATCGTCAGACATACCGCCGTAACCGATTTGGCATTGTTTCTCATTTCGAGTCCCCTCCTTGTTGATGCCTCAATTATCGATTTGGGGACCTTTGCGGACAATAAACAGAAGCAGCCCGAAATGGCGTTTAAACAACAAGGGTGCTCACAAGTGTCGCTTATTCATCAAAACGGACCTGATTTACCGAAACACGCTACGCCAAAATAACAAAAATGCCGCCTGTAACAATGTTACAGACGGCAAAACACTTTGGTACGGCTAACCGTTACTGTATCTTCGAGCCCATATAGATCGTGAGCGCGGAAAGTAAAATGAAATAAGCGAAGACGATCCAGAAAGCCCATGTTGAGAAGAAAGTCTTGAACTTAAGCTTGTTCTTCGGAGTCTTTGCCTGCTCGATCTCTTCTTCGGTCGCGGGAAGATTGACGGGAATCTTGTCAGCATTGTCATCGATCAGCTTGTATTTGCGCAGGATGAAGATCGCGGAAACGATTCCCAAACCGATGAACACTGCCCTTGAAACGATGTCGACCATACCATAATTACTCTCGCCAACCGCCATCTTGATATACGCGACGATGATGGTCGAAGTATTGTTGCAAATATGCATGATGATCGCAGGGATGATCGAGCGGCTCTTAACGGTTACGTATGCCAGCACAAGACCCATAACGAACGTGTTGAAGAACTGGGCGATGTTGCCGTGGAACAACCCGAAAAGAAGTGCGGAAGCTATTACTCCAACCTTGCGGCTGACGTGCGAACCGGCACGCAGAACACAGCCCCTGAAAAGAAGTTCTTCGGAGATCGGGCCCAAAACGCAGAGGTATGCCATGGTGCCTATCTGAAGCACAAGGTTTTGTGAATCAAGACCGCTTCCGAGCGATTGACCAACGGCCTTTGCGGAAGACGAGAATACCGAATCAAAGGCAGTGACTATCATTGAATAAAAATATGAAAAGCCCAAGACCATAAACGCAGCCATGACCACTTCGATCGCGCTGAAGGAAGGCTTTGCGAATGATTCGCGAAGTTTGCCGGTCTTGGAGATCTTAAGAACGAGTAAAGCGACAAGCGTGTTTATGATAATGCAGGCAACGCCGTTGAAAAACGACGAGTAATCAGCCGTTAAAGGACTGTTGTCACCGGTTACTGCAGTTTTTATGGCAGCTGTAACGACTTGCAATAAGACAATGCCCACGGAAACGCCTAAAAACTGAAACAAAAGCACCACCGACATCCAATTGTATCTGCGGTAGACTTTAGACCTTGTCTTCTTGATCTGCTCTGTGTTTTCCATACATTAACCCCTGAAATCAAATATTTTTGTCAGCGGTATGTATGATAGCACTTATCAGTTCAGTTTCAAGCAAGAAATCAGGCAGGTTCAGCCGCAGGCGTCTCAGGAGCGCCATTCGGTTCCGTAACAGGCGTTTCCGTAACGGGAGTTTCCGTTACGGGCGGATCCGTCTGAGGCGGCGCCTCGTTATTGGCGGCCGTGGAAGCAGGCGGAGCGGTAGTTACGGGCTTTCTCGTACAGACGCCTGACTTCTTGAACTTATACTTAATGCCGTCGATCTCGATGGCCTTGCTCTTGACCATGCGTCCATTCGAATAGAAGTAATACCACTTCTTGTGGATCTTTTGCCAACCGGTCTGCATTACGCCGGAACCGGAGAAATAGTATTTGTACTTGCCTATCTTCTTAAAGCCCTTCTGCATTACGCCAGACTTGGAGAAGTAGTATCTTTGGCCATTTATGGTCTTCCAGCCTTTGGCCATGACGCCGTTGCTGCCGAAATAGTACTTCTTGCCCTTGATCTTTTTCCAGCCTGTGGTCATGACGCCGGACTTGGAGAAGTAATACTTCCTGCCTCCGATCTTCTTCCAGCCCTTCGTCATTACTCCGTTCTTCTTGTTGAAGTAATAGGTCTTGCCGTTTATCGTCCTCCATCCCTTGACCTTCTTGCCGGTCGCGGATGAAATGCAGTAATACTTGCCCTTTATCTTCTTCAGCTTGTAAGTTACGACGGGCTTTTCATCCGGTTCATCAGGTTCGTCAGGTTCGTCAGGTTCCGTAGGATTGGTAGGATCAGTCGGGTTCGTGGGATCCGTCGGATTTGTCGGATCAGTTGGATTCGTAGGATCGGTCGGGTCTGTAGGATTTACCGGATCCGTCTTAACGATGGTAAAGGCAACCGCTACAGAATCATTGTAATTGCCGATACCTTTAACCGTTGCCGTTGCAGTGCCCGCATTGACATTGTTTGAGTAAGTGACGGTATAATCCTTGCCGCTTGTAAGGCTCTTTCCGTTATCCTTAACGGTTACCGAAGGCTTGATCGCAGAACCGGTGTAAGTCTGATCGGCAATCTTGCTGATCGTGGCTTTGCTTATCGACCTGGGAACGATCTTGAAGCGCTTGTAAACTGAACCCGTGTAACGGCCGGTGCCGGTAATGCATACATATGCATACGAAGTCACGTCGGTATTGTATTCGTAAGAAAGGGTATAGTCCGTTCCTTCCTTGAGCGTAACTGTTCCGTTCTTCACAACGACCGAAGGCGTGATCTCTGATCCCGTATAAGTCTGATTCGGTACGTCTTCAATCTCAAGCGTGCTTATGTTGACCGGATTTATGGTGAATCTTATCGTTGAAGTACCGGTAAGGATGCTGCTTATACCGGTAATCTTCATCACTCCCCAACCCGGCTCTATGTTGTCTGAGAATGACAGAGTGTAATCAACGTTTTCCTTAAAAGTCAGGTTTCCATATGTCAAAGTAACCTCGGGTATGATCGGAGAACCTGTATAAACAAGCGGATAATTTATCTTGCAGTTCAAATCAAAAGCATCTACCGGACTAATGGCAAAAGTATAATCTTTGGTACCGGTGTAATTGCCAATGCCCTTAAGCGTCATGGTGGCCGTACCGACGTTAACGTTGTTTTTGTAAGTTACCTCATAATCCGTTCCCTCAACGAGAACTTCGGATCCGTTCTTGAGATTGAGGGTCTGCGTTATCGCAGATCCCGTATAAGTCTTGGAATAGACGTAACAGTAAATGCTTGAGATCTGCCTGGGTACGATATTGAATTTCAGCACCTTCGTCCCGGTGTAATTCCCCATAAGAGTAATGGTAGCTGTAGCTTCACCAACAGCAGTGTTGTTTGAATATTCTACGGAATAATCAGTGTCTTTTGTAAGGTTCTTCGTCCCGTTCCTGACCGTAAAATATGGAGTGATCGCTGCACCCGTGTATTGCTGATCGTTGATGTCGGAATAAGTCAGATTATCGGCAATCTGCTTGTTGATCTTATACGTGGCAGTCCTCTCGCCCGTATAGTTGCCCTTACCGGTGATGGTAACCGTTGCCGTTCCCGGAACAGTGTTATCCGTACAAGAGATCGAATAATTCGTGCCTTTTGTCAGAGTTGTCCCTTTATAAGTCAACGCCAAAGCGGGTTCCGTTGCTCCGCCGGAATAGTACACGTCAGGAAGCGAGGAAAGAGTGCATTCAGAAATGTCGCGCGGCAGGATCTCGAACCTGACCGTTCTCGTATCCGAGAAGTTCCCTTTTCCGGCAATATCGATGTAAGCATATGAAGTCACCGAAGTATTGTAGCGGTAAGCGGTTATCTCGTAATCAGAACCCTCGGTAAGCGTCTTCCCGTTATAAGTCAGCGTAGGCTTCGGTTGCGCACCAGCAGGTTCAAAATATGCGTTCGGCAAAGCACATGTGACGTCAGAATCGGAGATTGACTTTTTATACACCGTAAAGTTTGCTTCATAGGTATAAGTTGTGCCTCCGAACTTAGCAGATAAGGTCAACTTTGCAGTTCCCGCGCCGACGGCAGTAACCGTATTATTGCCGGTTACGGTCAAAACAGAAGTGTCACTTGATTTCCATGTAATGTCAGTCAATTCACTTGAAGGAACTTCGATCTTGGTATGATAACTTTTATACTCTCCATTGCACAAATAGTATCCCCTGACAGCCGGAAGAGTTATCGACTCACCATAATCCAAATAACGGTCAAGCGAATCTACAGGCTCTACGCCAAAAACGGTATCGGAAATATCAACGGATACCGTGCCGCTCTTCGTCCCCACAAAGGCGGTAGTAGCCGAAGCATTGCTGTTCTTATAAGCGTATTCCTGTACCCAGTAGCTATATCCATTGATCTCAACGCAGGCAATGCCTATCGCAACAAAGCCCGTATTAAGCATCATTCTTCTGTGTCCCTGCCCGGAGTAGTCTTCATTATTTTCCTGAAATTGCGTAAAGACTGTTTGGGCAGTTGCATCTAAAAAATTAATGGCACAACACTCGCCGATAGGATTAACGCCGTTAACTGTACAAGTGGAATACTTGTTCCCGTTCGGTCTGGTATGGCCAAACTTGACGGCGACTTCATAAGCCCTCTGGAGAGCTATCTGCTCAAGAGTGTAGTCATACGTATACGCCTTCAAAACGCCGCAGCTGACTTCGTTGCCGTTTTGGTCCTTATAGGTGGCAGTTCCGCTCGTCCTCCACTCGTTTATGAGCGTAAACTGTTCTCTCGCGGACTGCAGGTCGACGTCATACGTCAGCGTAAAAGATTTGAGAGTTGCCGCGGAAGTCTGGTTGAACAGTAGTATGACTGCAAGACATGCAGAGAAAAAACCTGTAACGGTTTTGAAGACGCGGGACGATGAAACCATAGCAACCCCTCCTTGTGCTAACAGCTCAAAAATCACCCTTAGATAATTATATCAAAAAAGAGGCTCTATGGCAGGCCGGCGGTACGGTTGTCCTGATAATTCATGGTTGATTTTAGACGGCCTTACGAATATCCTTTCTTATGAATACGCGACAAGCGATTGGAGGAATAAGCAATGGGAAGTCTTAAAGACGATTGGAAGGAAACCGGCAAGGACTTAGGCGGCGCATTCAAGCAGCTCGGAAAGTCCATAGTCAAATCCGGTGCTACCGTGGTAAACAAGGCTAACGACTGGGCTGAAAGGGACGACGCCAAGGAAGCCGCCAAGAAAGAGGCTGAAGTCGAAAAGGCCAAGGAGGAAAGGGCCGCGAACACGGTCGTCTGCCCCAAATGCGGAGCTGAGATCACTGATCCCGAAGCCGTTTTCTGCCTCAAATGCGGAGAAAAGCTTGAGAAATAAATCAGTTTTATCCTAATTGAAAAATCAAGCTGCCTTCGGGCAGCTTTTTTAGTTTCAGGTAAGATTCCCTTTGGCGATGTTTTCCTTGATAATGCCGTCCGTTATCTCGTAGATCTTCTCTGATCCCGCGCGCGTTCCGGACTGCCTTCCGTACACCTGCTGCGCGGTAACGCTGTGCTCCTTCCAGTCGCCGCCGTTATTGCTGTTATTGAGGATCAGCGGCTGGAAATTGTCCATCGCGTGAGCGTATTTCGCCTCAGGGGTCTCGTTTGCTTCAAACTCGTCGAAAAGGCTTGTGAATTCAAGCTTCTGGTCCTCGGGAAGCAATGAGAAGATGCGTTCTTTTGCCTTGTCTTCCCTCTCCTTTTGCGTTGTCAGGCCGTCCGCGTCGTATGCATAAGTGTCTCCCGCGTCGATCTCAACCACGTCGTGGATCAGGCACATTATCATTACCTTGGCAATGTCCACGGGCTCGTTTGCGTATTCCTTCAGCATGTAAGCCATGACCGCCATGTGCCATGCGTGTTCGGCATCGTTCTCGTTCCTGCCGTGCCCTGAAAGATGCGTCTGACGAAAGACGTTCTTTTCCTTGTCCAGTTCCAAGGCAAAAGCCATTTGCTTTAAGATGCGTTCATCCATGGTAGTATTCTTCAGGTATCGTCTCTTTACGGACGCAAAGGTCATGGTCCGCCTTTTTCCAAAGCATTCTGACAGTGTCGGTCATCTTTACGCAATCACAGACGTAGACAAGTGCGTCGCCCAGGTGATCGTAAGTGACGGCTCCCGTGTATTCGAAAGCCTCCTTGTAATTCGGATAGTATTCCGAAACGCATTGATCCGAATGGACCGTATAGTGCGTGTGAAACGGAGGCGACTTGATGAGGTTTCCGTCGTAGTCCTTTATGGTGATGACGAAAGGATCCTGATTCAGACGGTCCGGGATTCCCAGTCTTTCGTCAACCGAATGAAGATATGTATTACGCTCGTGACCGACACCTATGAGAAGCACCTTTCCGTGTTCCTCATAAAGCCTGCTCAGGCAGGAATTCACGGGCGCGGGAGAAGCACACGTTTCCTCACCCTTCACGAATTCAGCAGCCCCTTTGCCAAACACGGTAACGGAATGGGTCGGATGAAGTGACCTCACGCCGTCCTTGCGGAAGGCTGCGACCTTGGCAAGCGTTCCTATACAAGGGACGGAAGCACTGACGTCATAGAACGGATGGTCCCTTCCGACCTCATCCCAAGTGTGCGTAGGGATTATCAAAAGGCCGTCCTTCAAATAGGAGCACATCGCGTCGATAAGGCCGTCCGCTCCGCCCTCTATGGGACCGACGGAACGAAGCGACGCGTGAACCGCCACTTTGTCGTCAGGTCTTATGCCGTTCTTTTCGAGAAAAGAAACTATTTCAGTTTTCGTAAGCATTCTCAAGTACCGCTTTTTTCAGTCTTATAAGAGATCAGGTAATACCCGCCCGTCTGAGTGACGCCTACGGTCGCGGTGCCCGTGGAGACCTTCTCAAGCGTCTTGTCCGCCTGAGCCTTGTCGGAAGTCATCTTGCAGTACTCCTTGATCTTCTCTTCATCAAGATCAAGATAGGTCTTCATGTTGATCGCATAGACGGTGAAGTTCAAAGTGATCGTGCCGTCAAGATTGTTGCGTGCCGAATCAACTATCGCGATGCAGTTCTGCTCCTCACCGTCGGAAGCCATGAACCATATCTTACCGTCTTCATAGTAAGGACCGTCGCCGTTGTCTCCGTAGGTTGTAGGCGGGGCGGGCAAAGCCTTGCAGTCTTCTTCCTTCAGGAGCGTTCCGAACATATCGCCTGCAACGCGCATGGCCTGCGCGAAAGTGATCGTCTGATAACTGACTTCTCCCTTGGTCTTGTAACCGATGGCGTCATTGGTATTGTATTTGAGATAGGCGAAGGCGAAGTCCAGGTACTCTTCAAGAGACGCCTTGCCCTTTTCGTAATTCTTGAAATAATTCCCCGCAAAACAGGTAATGAAGGTGTTTGCGTATTCCTGGGCATTGTTGTCAAATACGATGATGTACTCGTTTGAAGTGGAGGTCTCTGACGCTTCCGAACTTTCGACGGTCGTCGGGATCTCGATCGAAGTAATGGTCTCCGAACCCGCGGTCGTCGTTGACACCGGCTCTTTGGCTGAATGGCAGCCGGCAAGAGTCCCCAGCATAAAGCTTGTGCATAAAACAAGCGCGCATGTCTTTATATGTTTCATATATTCCTCAGCAAATAAATACGTCTGCCTGAGCCCCAGTCTCAGACAGACATATTATACCACGCGCCCCAAAGCCTGATTGCGGCATTTCGGCTTAACAGAACAAGTCTTTCGCCATCTCAAGGACCGTAAAAAGAATGAATACGATCATGCCTATCCAGATCAGTGCAAAGGTCAGCTTTCCCTCATCCTTTTTGCCGATCCGTCCCGTCAGCTGCTGAAGCCCGAAGAAGCTGAATATCGAATATATGAGGCCCAGCATATAGCACAGGCTTGCCGTCTGGTTCCACCAAAAGTTGTTCTGATTGAGTTTGAATACCAGGATGATCCCCAGAAGCGCAAAGCAAGCGGCATTTACCCAACAGAAAACGCTCAGTTCCTTTGAGATCTTTTTCTTTTCCTCCATGGTGTAGTCTGCCACCATGTTCAACGTTTCCTTCAAGTCTTCGTTCATATTCTCGGCTCTCCTTCCACCGTTCAATATTTCGCGAAGGTCAACATTGTAGAAATCAGCGAGTTCTATCAACACGCTGACGTCTGGCATCGTGTTTCCGTTTTCCCATCGCGAAACGGATCTCTGAGACACGCCAAACTTATCGGCGATCTCCTCCTGAGTAAGATTTCGTTCTTTTCTTAAATCCTTCAGAAAAGCTCCTATCTTGATCTGGTCCATATCGGTACCTCCTTACGATGGGATGGTACTATCTTACACCAACGATTAACATGACATGCACTGGGTAAACGCCAAAAACAAAGGGTAGACATGGACGTCTACCCGAAGTAACGTCAATGGAATCAAGGAAACTGCATGTTTACCGTATGAATCAAAGAACTCCAAATCCATACGGTAGTCTTGATTTTTCAGGTCATATAGGCGGTTTCCGGCCTCGGCAAAAACCGTCTATTTGCAGAGCATGCTGTCGCTCTTCATTTCGAGCAGGCTCTCCTTAAGTCTCGCGAACTTGACCTCACGGTCCTTTTTCTTGCTGACATATGGCCTGTTCTGCTCTTCTATCCACCATCTTTCCTTGTAATTGGCACTCCTGACGTTGTTGTAAGGCGTGGCAAAGAATTGCTCCTGGATATCAAGATCCTTCATCTGCCTGTCGGCGATCTTCTCTTTGTAATCGATCATGGAAAGCTCTTCAAGAACCGTTATGAGCTCCTTGAGCTTTTCAAAATACGCCTTGTCGGATTCAGCGGCACTCTGAACGGTCTTATCCAGAAGCTCCGCGAGCTTCTTAAAAGTGATCGGCCGCAGTTCGCCGTTCAAGCCTATCCCGCTGACCTTTGTCCATTTTCCGAGGCAGAGAACACGTCCCAAGAGCGCATCGAAATCAGAAGGATCCACCATCAGGACGTTGGTAAATCTCTGGTCAGCATCCGAATACTTGCCCATGTTCATGGAGTTCAGTGCTTTCTCAAGAGGAAGACCGTAGAACAGTGAAATTCCGTATGCGACGCCGCAGGAATTGCATTGATAGACCCTTTTTTCTTTATCGAGAGACAGTTTCGCAGCACACTTGGAGCACAGGACGGTCTTGCCTTCATCCGGATCAACGGTCTCCTTGTCTGCTTCATTAGCTTTCTCGTATCCGCTCAAAGCCTCATTTGCAGAAGCTTCCAGTTCCTTGAGAGCTTTGAATTCGTGCACGTATTTCTTTTTCATCTCATCGACCTCAATACCCGTAAAGTTGGCGGCATTGCTGGCATTCACAATAACCTCGTGAGGTGACTCGTCATGTCGTCTTTCCTTTTTCGAGATCAGATAATAGCCGATGAAAAATGCGCCATAGACAAAAAGCATCAAGCCTTCGATTACCCAAAACACAGTCCAGTCCGATACGCCTCCAGCAATCATCAGAAGGAAGTGGTATAGTGTTGCGAATGCCACTACCGCTCCCATTATCGTAACTGAACGTTTAAACGAATCCCTGCTCCTGTGCAGATACTCACGAGATCTGTCCACGGTCTTTTCATCAAATGAGTTGTTGATGACCCTGCGCTCATTATCCATAGAATCTATCTTTTCTATCATGGCCAGCATGTCAGACAACTTCGCAAAGAATCCGGATGAAAATTCAGGCGCGTTTTCTACGGCGCTGTCAACTGCCTTCCTGACTGAAGGAAGACGGCACCTCTTATAGAAATCCGGATCTTTAAGTCCTTCAAGCGAAGAAACTCTTGCTTCTGCGAGGATCATGCCGCGAAGTGCCCTGAAATCGGACTGGTCCTTTTCAAGGATCTTTACGAGCTTTTCCTTTGCCAAAGGAAATTCACTCTTCTTTAGGCATTCTTCCGCCTGTTCAAGCAATTCATCTCCGTGGAAGTCAACGGAATCAAATCTCGTTCCGCAGAACGGACAGTCAAAATACTCCTGATCCGCATCAAAGATCAGAACGCCGGCGCATTTTGTACATGTATAGCTTTTTAATACCGCCATATAGAACACCCTCAAAAATATCCACAGAAAAATCTGTCCCCTAAAACACCATTATCAGATTAACATTCCGATAAATGGCGCAATAGAGGACAAATTAAGCAAAAATTCCTGATAAAATTCAGAACCGTGCGTTATGTTTCTTCCCTGCGGTATTCCAATATATCTCCTGGCTGACAGTCAAGAGCTTCGCATATCGCTTCAAGAGTCGAGAAGCGTATCGCCGATATCTTTCCGTTTTTCATCTTCGAAAGGTTCACGTTTGACACGCCCACCTTCTCCGAAAGATCGTTGAGCGACATCTTCCGGTCCGCCATGACCCTGTCCAATCTAAGTATTATCCGTCCCATAATCCCCTCCTTACAATGTCTCGTCAGACTGTATCTGGAGAGTCTTGCCGTAATCCATGATGGTATAGACGACCCATGTGGTTATGCCTCCGAGAGCGGCAAATCCCGCACTCATCGTAAAGAGCATTACCGCGCTTAAAACGATCATGACGATGACGACCCTCTTGATGACCTTGTCGGTAAAAGGCGTATCCTCCTTGATTATCAGATCGAAAACGCTTGCCACGAACTTCAGCATTACCGCTACCACCGCGCATGCAATGCTCATTACCATGCAATAGATTCCGTAGGTAATTGCGTAAGGCTGTTCATCCAGTATCTTCTGCAGGGCGGGGACGTCAGAATGCCATTTCTTGACCGCTCCGACGTTGATGTTGATCACCTTGACTGAACCGAACTCATTGTCTTCGCTGACGACGCCCGATTCAATGCCCTTTTGCACTTCTTCATCAAACTTCTTGCCCATCGAGAAGATGGTTATTGAAGCAACCATTGCGCAAATGCAGCCGATGATGGCGATGGTCGAAAGAATGGATGACACCTTCTTTCCTACACTGCAGCTCTTCTTGATCTTCGCGATCTTTACATTCTCTTCCATATGTACTTACTCCATTTCTTCAGGATGAAGTCTGGGATCCCTTGTTCCTGATGATTGGATAATACGCCCTGATTTTATCTTTGTCAACAACTTTTTAACGATAATCGTTAAATAGTTTGCGTTTAGAATTAAAGCACACTATTTTCACTCATTTTTCCCTTGTATTCAAATCAGGAGAATCGTATAATACCGCCTTGTCGGCCTTAGAAAGATCGCCGGCACAGTACATATAACGGAGGTTCTATTAATGAACAGAGCAGAATTAGTTGAAGCAATGGCTAATAAGACAGGCATGTCCAAGGCTGCATCCGATGAGGCAGTTAAGGCTTTCATCGAGGTAGTTTCCGAAGAGCTCAAGAAGGGTGGCAAGGTCCAGCTCGTTGGCTTCGGTACTTTTGAGACGTCCAAGAGAGCAGCAAGAACAGGCCGCAACCCTCAGACAGGCGCTGAGACAAAGATCCCTGCTTGCGTCGCACCTAAGTTCAAGGCTGGCAAGGCTCTTAAGGATCAGGTTAACTCCAAGAAGAAATAATCCTGAACTGAAAGTTTGAGATAATGCGGCGGATAAGACCTTACGGCTTATCCGTCGTTTTTTATTCCGAAATCGGCATTGGCCTTTTCCGAGGTCAGCCTTCTCTTCTCAAGGGTCTTCTCAAAAAGAAGGTCCGCAGTCCCGGGAAAGCCTTCATACACTACCTTTGTGCCCTCTTCGGTTATGCCGCCCTTCGTCGCAACGCGATTTACAACGTCCTCGAAAGTCATGTCCTTTTGGAGCATGAGGTCGCCCGTAGCGCTCATCGTCGAAAGCACCATCTGAACTATCCGCTCTTTTGACAGTGAAGTGTGTCCCTGGGCTGAAGTGCAAACAACGTCAAATATCGAAGCTATGAAGCCCGGCATGCAGCTTGCCAGTTCGGAGCCCATGCCCATCTCTTTTTCGGGAAGCTCTATAACGTCGCCGATGCATTTGAGCAGAGCCTCGAGAGCCTGCTTATCCTCATCGGGAACGCCCGCGTCATAGCAAACCAGAGTCTGCGATCTTCCAATCTCCGCAGTGAGGCTCGGAATGACCTTCGCAAGCTTTCCGTCCATGACTTTGTGAAGCGATTCAAAAGTAACGCTTCCGTTTAAGGAAACGACCAGCGCGTCAGGCTTGACGAAAATCTTTATCTCTTCGATAACGGTCTTAAGATCCGAAGGCCTCACGCACAAAAACAGTATGTCGGAAACGCCTGCAACGCCTTTATTGTTGCTTATCCTGGCAATTCCTTCCGCTTCCTCAAGCTTTTCAGGAGTCCTGTTCGCAACGCAAAGGTCTTCTTTTCCTATTTTTCCCGCTTCTGAAAACTTCCAAAGCAGCATCTTTCCCATGCTGCCGTATCCGATAATTCCAATCTTCATCTCTTCACCTCAAAAACGGTACTGCATGAAGTTGCCGTTATGCTCAAAACCGTATGCAGTATAGAGCTTGACTCCCATGTCCGACGCGGTTATGTGAACTGCGCCGCAGCCGTATTCCCTTGCCTCTTCGACAACCCTGTGAAGGAGTTCCCTGGCGATTCCCATCCTTCTGTAATCAGGATCGGTGTACATGCTCGATAGCAGTCCCAGCCTGCCCGTCAGGCAGGAAAAATACGGTGGCTTTTCGACAAAGGTCATTCCGCTCGTACCGACGATCCTGTCGCCGTCCATGGCAAGCCAGGAAACGAAAGTTCCGTCAGCAAGATGCCTTTTATAAAAGTCCCTCAAAGCACTCGCCAGATCAATATCTTCAGGCACTTTCCTGCCTTCAGCCGTATATTCCTCGGTAAGCTGTTTGATCCTGAGCGCGATGCAGGTTTCAATGTCCGCTTCAGTAAATTTCTTGTATGTTATTTCCATTTGCTCACACGTCCCCGGGATCCAATATTCCAAGCTCTCTGAAAACGTAATCGCCAAAATAATCGCCTTTTCCAAAAGACATGCCTTCAATGATCAGAACGTTCTTTCCCTTAACGTATACGCCGATCTTGCTCTTTCCTTCTTCAACGTACGAAAAATCAGCGGCATAGCTGTAACCGTTCTTTTTTCCTTTGGCGGGCGTCGTATTGGAAAACTTTTCATTGACCAGCATCTCAAAAAGCTTCTGAGCGCCTGCTTCGCTGTCAAGCGACAAGAGGATCAGTTTGCCGTGGTCTTCGTTTAAATTGGCAACGCTCTCACCGCTATCCTTGAGTCGCTTGTCGACCGTAATTAGAATCGCAAAATCGTTCACTTCATACAGAGGATACTTATTTGAAGCATTAAAGTATCTGTCATAGAGCGACTGCGCTTCAGCCTGATTGCTGGCGGCGTAGCATGAAGATGCCTGACAGGATTCAAAAGCGGCGATGAGGCTTCTTACGTCACCGCTGCTGTCGAGCGGTATCATTCCATGATCCCTCGCAACGTCAATGACTCCGGCTCTCGTAAAGCCCTTGACTGATGAACAGCCAAAAAGGCATAAGGCAAGCAATGCCAACAAGATCGCTGCCGAAATCCTCTTTATATTCATAATGAACCTCCGATGTGATGCGTAACTCTTCTCCGGAACGGGATTGGAGCTTGGGATATTTTACTCCATTTTCATGCTATTTGCCGTAAACGTAGTCATCCAGCACGTCTTCGTAGTCTTCAGGCGCGTTCCGGATATAGTCATTCGTGTAAGTATAGAACTCCAGCGGAGATTTGGCCCACGGCTTGCCGGGCAGGGACAGTCGCTTGTTGTTTCTGTAGTTAAAGGTGAAAAACTCCCTTCCACCGAGGTTGACGTTCAAGTACACGCTCATGTAAGTGAACGTATTCAGCAAAGACGGAGTCCAAGGCCTTTTCCTGCCTCTCGAGGTCTTGGGAAGAAGCAGATATCTGTCTTCAGTTTCAGCGACCGCATCGTTCTCGCTGTAATCAAAAACGTCGAATTTTCCGTCACTGTCAACAGTACCGGTCTCGCTGATCACTTTCTTTATGCTGTTGCCCTCGAAATACACTTCCGTTCTCGTACACCTGCCGTACAGACGTGAATACCTGACCTCCTTGTCCCAGGAAGGATCAAGCGGCGCAAGGCCGTAGTAATGGCGCATCCTGTCGTCAAGTTCAAGGAGGTGTTTTCCGTCCTGGAAGTATGCTTCTCCGTCGCTTTTGGAAGTCTTGGATCCTGTTTTGGCTTTTGAATAAACTTCGGTCAGTGAGACTTCGTCATTTCCGGCTTCATAAGCCTCCACCACGTCAGACGGGAAAACTTTGGCGAGAGAAGTCTTGTCAACGCCGTGCTTTCCGCGCCAATAATACAAAGGATAGAAAAGCTCCGTTTCGTAGCCTTCAAAGCGCCTGTCATCCAACTTCGTAAACTTCTCAGAGTAGCCCCTGTGTTCGGGCGTCTGAAGGACTCCGCACACGGAAAGGACGCCCAAGATCACGTTGATCTCATTGCCGTTCAGATTGGATTTTCTCGCTCTTGTTATCTGCTTCTGAAGTGCGGAGAACTTATTGTTCTCGCCCATGTCTGCAGCGCTTTTAAGGATGTAAACGAGAATGTCGATATCGTCCTTTGTATAACTTACCTTGGGGAGATCCTTAAACTGCTTAAGGTCGAAAAGCGCATAGTCCGCTCGCTGAATGTTCTTGATCGTATCAAGCTGAGGAAAGTAGAGCGCGTATCTTGATAAAGAATCTTCGACGTGACACTTGCCGTTTTTATCAACAGGAAGGCCGCAATAGCAACAGCCGTCACGACCTCCGTGAAGATTGGTTTCTTCTGACTTGTGCCTTTCCATTCCCTTAGCGAAGAAATAAGATGCAAGGGCGGTTCTGTATTGATTCTTTCCGGTTGAAAGGCTGTGGAGAAACCCGTTCACGAGATCTTTCAGATCAAGGGCCTTCCACAGCTCCATCAGTTCATCAACCATCTCGTCGTGATCACGCTCGGCGGGCGGCAAAAGGATCCCTTTCTCAATGCCGCGTTTGATCTCGAGGGCGTGATCTACGTTCTTGTGGTAAGGCTTGCCGTCTTCATAACCGAACGTCTTATTTACGGCTTCATGCATCGTGATCCTTTTGGGATCGCATCCGAAAACCCAGGCAAACTCCTTCCACCAATTCTCGTAGTAGTCGTGCCAAAACCAGTCGTAATAGTTTTTCAGAATTCTTCTTGCTTCTTTAGTAGTGAGATCCATGAAGATATCATAACACACCGACGTGCCCGACTGTCAGGACCGAATAAACCCTCAAAGTCCGTTTGGCTTTGAGGGTTCAGCATATACTAAGATCAGCCCTTGTAAAGTCCGGTTACGCATCCTGCGGAAATGATGTTTCCGGTGTTGCCGTCTTTGTCAGTATCAAGGTCCTTAATGAATCTGGGCAGTTCCGGGAACATTGAATTAATGCTTCCCTTGACCCTTTTAACAGGATTCTTGAGAGCGATGACGTAGATGTTGTACTGGTGGACGGCGCCCTCCGGCGGATAAGGTCCGATGAAGTCTCCGCGGCTTGCGAATCCTTCAGGAAGGTTCGTCTGCGTTATGTCGCCCTGTACCCAGTGAAGGAAACAGTTGGCGTTAAGATCGACCATGTAGATGACGTAGCAGGAAGCGCCGTCGACAGGCTCCCATGAGAGTGCGGGTGAAATGTTCTGCTTGCCCGTCTTCTCATCCCAGCGGCTGCCGTTCTTGCTCGTCGTGGTTACCGCGAACGCGGGATAATCTCCGACGAATTGATCGCCTTCATTGGAAGGTGCCTTAGTCGTCTCCGCTGCCGTCGTTTCGGTCTGGGACTCCGTAGTCTCTGCCGTATTGGAAACACAGCCCGCAAGAGACAGAGCGATAGCTCCGCAAAGCATCAATGCCGTTATCTTTATGCTTTTCATTTTCATATCCTCCTAAACGCTAAATGCTAAATGCTGCTTAACGTTATTGTACTTGGAGATCTGAAAGGCAAATAGAACAAACGGCACGGAAAAAGGGAATATCTGCACGATTACGGATATCTGTATTTGGAAGGCGTAACGCCCACGGTCTTCTTGAAGAGTTTCGTAAAATAGTTCGGATCGGGAAACCCCACGCGCGAGCTGACTTCGCTGATCGGTATCTCGGTCTTCGAAAGAAGGATCTTTGCAAGATCGATCCTGAGCTTTTGAAGATAGTTCATGCAGGTCATAGAGGAATGTTTCACGAAAAGCGCGTTCAGTTTGTTGCGGTTTATCGCGAACTTCTTCGTGATCAGATCAAGCGTGATCTGCTCTTCGATGTGTTCGTTCAGAAATTCGGTGATCTTGGAAAACTCGTCCTGATCGGAAGACTCTTCTTCAGGCGTTTCTTCATAAAGCGTGTAAACGATGAAGTAGAGCAGTTCCATCAGGTAAGAGCGGCTCCTGCAAGGCCAGAATCCGTCGCGCTGTCCCTGAAGCTCCTTTTCGGTGGAAACGAAAAGCTCCTTCATGCGCTTAAAGCTGTTCAAAGTAAGCTCCATAACGGTCTCACCATAAGTCGAGCTTTTGGAAAAGCGTTCGATAAGGACGTAGTCCTGATAGATCGAAGTTCCCCAAGTGCTCCTGAACTCGCCGGAATCGATCTTGTCGTAAGTGAACTCTTCGCGGATGACGGTCGGATTGAAGTAAAGCGCATACGCTTTTATGCCGCTTTTGATGCTGCACTCGAACTTGTCCCTCTGTGAAAGCTCGATCAGGGCAGGCGCTTTGACCAGCCGCTTTTCCTTGCCGGAATTCATCTCGATCGAACCCTTCTCAAGCAGGATGATCTTATAGTTGTCTTCATCGTTTACGTGTTCCGGGATCGTGTCGCATCTCTCAGGATAAATGTCGACTATCCTGTCCCAATCTTCCCAATGGCATTCAGTACAAAGCCTCATATTGCCACCCCTTTCGGATCAACCGTTCTTCCAGATCAGGACGTCAAAACTTCCTTTTTCCGGAACCTTCATGATCTTCGTAAGTTTCCCTGAATCGTAAGAATACACTTCATGATGCCTGCCCGGCTGATGCATCGAAACAAAGGCCTTATCGCCGTTAATAAAGATCTGGAATGAGAATATCGTCGTGCTGACGCCCGTTCTGGCAACCCAGTTGTCTTCGCCCCTGACGTAATCCTGATCGAAGTCATGAAAACGCTTCGCGACGTCTAAGATTAGCCGTTCTTCCTCACGCGAGACGACGCACTTGTCAGGTCCCGGAGACCTTACCTCAAAGACGTATTTATTCGAATAACTGTGAATGAGCGTCGTCGTTCCCTCAAACACCGGCCGACCGTTCTCACTCCAATTGACTTCAACATGCAATGACCTTCCGGCCTCTTTGTCGACTTCCCTTATGTTTTCCGGATCCTTGTCACAGACCGTCTTAACAAGGGCTTGGGGAACTCGCGCCCTGAACGGTCCTTTCACCGCATAGTATTCATCATGGACAAAGAACATGTTCTCCAGACCGTTAAACGAAAGCTTGACGATGCGGTCGCTGAGCTTCCAAACGGCAGCAGTATATGCAAACGCCGCCAAGGCCAACACGGCCAAAATGATGAAAAACCATTTGAAAAACGTCTTAACCTTCTTTTTCACAATATCAAACCTCGTCCACCCTCATCTCAAAGCGGTAAGTGCCGTCTTCATATTCAAGAACGTAGTAATATCTGAATGCTCCGCGCGCAGCGGCGTAATATTCCTTTTTTACCTCATCTTCCTTGACGAGCGGGAGGTCGTCCGGTGACACGTCATAACGCTTGGTCATCCTGTTCAGGACGTCTTCAGTTTCTTTGTATTCTCCTTTTTCCAAGGCATTTCTGATGCCTTTTTCACAACCCTCGGGAAGCGCCTTGCACATGTCGTCAACGCTTCCGTACGAATGAGAGGTTATGAGGAAACTCGGATCCCTTGCTCCCATGACCGCATAGTACTCGATATCGTCCGAGACTTCAGGCATGAGCGCGAGACAGCTCAACTTCTCTCTTTCCCCGTCGGTAACGTGCTCATGAACGTCCCATTCGAAGGCCTTGACGTAGCTTCGCATCGTCAAGACGATCAATATGCAGGCCGCCAGGGCGATCACGCCGAAAACGACAGCTCCTATTGCAAATCCCTTCTTCATTCCTTTTGTTCCTTATTCTTACAATTCTGCATCTACGAAAATTATATACTTGTTTATAAAAAAACGCATTTTGCTCAAAGGAGTCTTTCGAGGTTCTCACGCTTTGAAAAATGATCCACCAGATATTTTTTTGCCATGCCCGTATTGGCGCTTTCAAACCACGAAATGTCAGGAAGAACGTTCCTGTCGGTCACTATGGTAACGGTGTCGCCTTCATTAAGACGCACGTTCCTGTCAAGCCTGGTCTTCGATTCATTCAGCATCGCATAGTCAAAGTGCAGTCCCGTCTCGGCGCTGAGGGAAAACGCAAAATCGAGAACCGTCGCGCCGTTCGTGATCAGCACGTCGGTCCCGTCATCCTTGAATACCTTGATCTTCGGGCGTCGCGGCTCGGGGAGCTCCATCTCCTGCTTCTCGTTTTGGAATTGGAACTCCGGTTCATCCGCAATTTCTCCGTACATGAAGCGCCGGTACTCTTTCTGCGTACGGACGTAAAACCTGTAGAGGTTATCCGTCTCATCAGCCAGGACAAAAAAGTCCCTATCGTCACGCGTTGTAAACTGGTGATCAGTTATGTATATGCCTTCATCCATAAGCGACTTCTCAAAGCATTTGAAGAAGACGTCGTTCGGGACGAATTTGGATATGTCCTCAGACAGTTTGTCTTCAACGACAAGAACAATATCGTAGAGCGGAACCTTGTCTTTGCGGAGATGATCATTCAGCCCGTCGAAAGACCCATCCGTTTCAAGTTTGAGATGTCTGATAATGCTTCCGTATGAGCGCCCCTCAATCACCAGTTGCTTTATCTGGCTGCGGTATTCGGCAAGTTCATCATTTTCGTTATCCGCATGTGGATCAAAGACGCTGGCAAGCATGTCAGTCGTTTTCCGGAAGCTCCTGACATTCTCATTGCGCAGCGCTTCACACGTCTCCACGATCTCTTTGTATGTATCAGGCCTGTCGATTTCAAAGCAAAGCTCCTGAAGTTCATCGACAAAGCGGTACGCATTGACGCGCTTGACAAGACGGAACAATTCCCTTTGGGTCATGTTGGTCAAAAACACCGGGGGAATGTCTAACACTCCATCCCCGAACTTAAGCTTGTCGATACGGTCCGCGATCTTCACGTATATCGCGTTGTTGATCGCCTTTTTCCGCGGAAGATCATCGTATTCCGTAATACGGAGGCCTTTGTTTTCTCTAAAAAAGCTTCTGTCGCTCATCTCGGCAACGGAATCAATGATATAAACTACGTTATCGCCAAACTTTCCGGAGATCTCATTCCGGGAAAGAACCCGGCTCTCGGCAGTCTCGTGCAAAAGAGAAGCAACAACGATATCCTTGCCAAGTCCCCATTCAGCGACCATTGAGGCCTCACGGAGCGAATGCGTAATGACCGCTTCAATGTTTTTATAATCGCTACTCTTAAGGCGTTCACTAATCAACTCATAAGCATTACGGACGTCCGTATCGTCAAGAGCATTATTCTTCGACTTACAGATATCGATAAGATCTTCCAAAGACGTTACTGCTTCAGGTTTCATTTCTCTGCTTCCTTTATCGCCTGATACCATTCATCATCATCATTCGCCGAGACTTTGCCATATCTGAACGTGTTCCTTTCAAGACTCTTTCTGACGTAACGCTCGAGCATCGACCTGACCATGACGGTCTTCTGATACTCCGTGAATTCGTTAAGCGTCTCGCCCGTATCCATATAAAGGGCCTTAAAGGTCCTGATAAGCTCTTCCGTCTCGGCTTCCATGTTAACGTTCGGAGTCCCCAGAAGAAGGCAGTGATGTATCTCCTCAACCGACATGGAAAGCTTGTTTCGGGACAGCCCCATGTATTGGATGACGGGGGCTCTTTCCCTGCCCTTGGATATCGAATTGACAGTTCCAATGCCGCCTATGTAACAGCCTTTGTTGTTTTCTACGCGGTGTACGATGAGATATGCCTTATCGGTCTTCCCGTGTTCGAGACTGATGAAAACGTGATCCTGCGACATTTCAAGGCCGCCTAGATAATAGTTGCCAGCTTCGTGGTTTTTCATCGAATTGACAACGGCATCGACAGTTGTGTTATCCCAGGCCGTCCTGCAGTTCTCGGCTTCTTCCCTGTCCTTGAGTCCGAGCAGGGCGGCGCATTTGTATTCGGGAATACCCAGGCTCGACATGCTCTTGTAGATATATAGCAGACCAAAGGTAACCGATTCCTTCGGAGCCTGCGTATCACGCCCTTTATATCTTCCGGTATCGAAATAATAAACAATGTACAATCCGCAGTACTTCTCATAAGTGCTGAGGTTTTCAGGCAAGGGGTGCACATTCGATGAGTCCTCTGCATTTGAGGCGGGAGCGCCCGCCATCAAAAACTCGTCAATGTTGATGTTGTAGAGTTCCTTCAGCAAGACAAAAAACCTGATGTTTGGGACCGCCCTTCCATTACAGTACTCAGTCATTGAAGCAGGCGCCACGTCAAGCAGCTCTGCGAGCTTTTTCTGGGTCGTCTTGTTTTGGGCTATAAGGCGCTTCAGGTTCGAACCGACATTGACCGCTATCTTCTTCATCTTTTCATCCAGCTGCATATGACCTCTCCCCTTTCCTCTGATGATTTAATTCTACTTCACGGCAGCGGCCTATTTCAATGCCGCAGACGCAGAAAATTAAGGAAATTTTCAATTTTTATCTCTCCGCATTTGGTAAGAATAAGGATAACGCCAAAAAGTTATTACCGATAATTACAATTTTCTGAACGCTTTTCACCAGAAATTCAGAATATTCTGAATAATTAGAGTTGAGCGCTCGCGTTTCGGGAGTTAACCTGACAGTATCACAAAGGCTCTCCGGAGAAAGAAGCGAAAGGAGGCAGCTTATGTATTACATGATCTACATCGACAGGGGTTCTTTGGGAATCAACAGGCCTCTGGAATTCTATGCAAGGTGCAATCTGGAACCCGAATACGAGAACAAGGCGACCGTCTGGACCGAGCAGGTTTCTGAAGCTCTGGTCAGCGAAGACTACAAGTACATCGCGGAAGTTTACAGGAAGATCAAGAAAGAACAACCGTGGAGGGATCTTGACATCCTGGCAAGATTCTGCTGACAAGGAGCAGCGATTAGGATCAAAAAGGGGGATATTTATGTATATCTACGCTAAGAGAGGCGAAAGTCATTATCGGGAAGTCCTGTCAGAAGCCGTTAATGATTTGTATGACTATTATCGGCACAAATCTGCGGCAATTTCTGATTGCGAAGGTTATTCCGATTTAAAACTTGACCTCCGCGATTATATTTGTATTGAATTCCTGTTCGCCGACTTCTTTACTTTGGAAATCACCGAAGAAATGCCGGACTGCAAAGAGCCTGACGTTTTATTTGGCAAAGGTAACGAATACGTCTGCTGCAAGGTCGATCCGGGATCACACGTCGGCAAAACGATCTGCGTCCGCGAACAAGATTACGTAATGCCTTTTTTGATAATGTTTGCTGAAAAATATAACAATAGCGATATGGACTTTAAAGTGGAATACAAAGTCTTTTCCAACCGGTGTTCCTGTTCTTATCCTTCGTATATACGTTTCAAATTCTATGCTTTTACTAATTAGTTGTTTTTTTGAACAGGAGGATAAGTTTATGTGGAGTTGCTATATAAAACCCAAAAGTCACTACCGGGAAGCCCTGAAAGAAGTCGTTAAAGATTTTGATGCCTATTATCTTCACGTGGCCGGGGAAGTTGCCGATCGCGAAGGTCGTATCTGTGGACCACTCGACCCGCGTGATTATCTTTCATATTCATATTTGTTCGACGACAGATTTACATTGAAGATTTCAGAAGAAATGCCGGAAAGCAAAGAGCCTGACGTTTTATTCGGCAAAGGCAACAAGTACGTCTGCGGCAAGGTCGATCCGGAATCGCCCGACGGCAAAACGATCTACGTCCGCGAAGCGGATTATGCTATTCCTTTTTTGGATATGTTTATTGAAGGATTCGATGAAAAATCCAACTTTGAAGTGAAATATCAAATTGTTTCAATCGAAGATCCCGGTACTTATCCTGCGTATATAATCTTCAGTTTCGACTTTGTAACTAATTGATCAGTTTTTGAAGGAGGTGTCATTATGTTGTTCTTATCCATGAAAAACAAAACCGGAAAGATCCTGGCAGCTTGTATGGCAATTTCAATACTGATGATGCCCCTGCCGGGATGCGGCAAAAACAAAGCGGCAGAGGCCACTGCGACAACGAAAGCAAGCAGCAAAGCTACAGTTGCCGCCACCGTCACTTCCGTTACTGAGGCCAAGGCTCAAAAAGAGCCTTACGAAGCCCAAAAGAACGCCGCGCTAAACGCTCTTTTAAGCAGACTGTATGAATCCCGTGAAGCGCTTTACGTATATAAGGATTACGGCGTGGTCGAGAACCAGTTCACACAGAAAGCGAAGATGTACGGGTTCAATCCGAAACTTGCCGAAGACCTCAACGAGAACTGGAGTGAAGACGCATACAGCGGCACCTGCATAAGATGCGCGCAGAAAACTTACGAAGGCGATTGGAACGCATGGATGTGGATGACGGGCTATCTCCCAGAAGGAAGCACCGAGCCCCGTCTGAACGACGGAAGCACCGGCGGCCAGGGAATGGATCTTACCGGCGCGGAACGTCTGACGTTCTATGCCAGAGCCGAGAAAGGAACTACTGTTAAATGCGAGTTTTTCACCCTTGGCTTCGGCCGTGATGCGCAGTCCGGCAAAAAGCTCGTTAAATACCCTGACAGCAGCGCGAAAAAATCCCTGGGCGTAGTCAAACTCACGGACAAATGGAAGAAATTCACCATACCCCTCAAAGGATTGGATCTTTCATACGTCGTTGCAGGATTCGGCTACTCGGTAAATGACGTGATGAACGGAAACGCCAACGTCGTCTTCTACCTTGACGAGATCAGGTTCGAAGGCAGCATCAGGACTATAATGAACGCTCCCGTTTTGCTCCGTTCTTACGATTCAGAGAACGAGATCATGAAAAACTGCGCATACAGCTACGACAACGCCTGCGTCGCAATGGCCTTCATGGCGGCAGACAGACAGGCCGAAGCAAAGCAGATCGTTGACGCCTTCGTTTACGCGATCAGGCACGACAGAGCGCTGAAGGCTCCCATCGAAGGCAAGATCGAAGGACCCGTCAGAGTCCGTAACGCATACGCCTCGGGCGACATATCACCGATGCCCGGCTGGGGCTTCGCGGCAAGGATCCCGGGATGGTACGACTACGGCAAAAAGCAATGGCTCGAAGACGCCATGATGTGCGGGACCTCATCAGGAAACCAAGCCTTCGTCATTTTGGCGCTGCTGCACTACTACGATAAGTACGGCGGCGACGAATACCTTGATACCGCAAAAGCCCTTATGGAATGGGTCTTCAAGAACTGCTCAGACGGCCAGGACGGTTACACCGCAGGCTTTGACGGCTGGGAGGAAGCAAAACCCCCGGTTGTCACAAAGAACACTTACCGAAGCCTCGAACACAACATTGATCTGGCGGCGTGTTGCCGTGAGCTCTATAAGATAACTTCGGATGAGAAGTATCAACAGGCGTACGAGAGCTGCTGCCGTTTTATCGCAAAAATGTACGATCCGGAACGCAAGTGCTTCATGACCGGCACAACAAGTGACGGAGTGACTCCCGACAGATCCAACGTGGTACTCGATACGCAGGTTTGGTGCGCAATGGCGTTGGGCAAGGATTTTGAGCCTTACAAGGAAGCACTCAAGACCGTCGAGAAAATGAAGACAAAAGAAGGAGGATATCCGTTCTGCCAGGAGAACAAGAACGGAGGCTACTGGCTTGAAGGAACCGCTTTCACGGCTTTGCTTTACAGGGAATTAGGCGATGCGGAAAAGTACAACGAGGCGATGAACGCGCTCACCGCAAAGCAGCTTGAAAGCGGCCTCTTCCCTGCAGCTACCGTAGACAACCTTTCAACAGGCATCTACTTATCCGACGGATCGCCATGGCTTTACGGCAAGGATCCTCACGTCACTCCTGCGGCCTGGATGATCATGGCGGCCACGGACGGATTCAATCCGTATTTTGTACGCTGACAAAGCTCTCAAAGAGAGGGGAGGAGCAAACATGATTCGCATAGCTGTAATCAACGACGGAAGAAAGATCCTCCCTTTCTCCATGAAGGCGATGGCATCGGTCTACGAATACGAGACTGAGTGGATCAACGGCAGGAACGTAAGTCACATGAAGGATACCGGTGAAGCCCTCCGCGTGGAAGACCTGATAGAGACGCAGAACGCCTATTACACTGCGGACTATCCGATCGATCCCGAAGACGTATTTCTTGAAAAATACAGGATCCAGGAACTCGTCTGCGGAGAGATACACGAAGTGATCGAGTATGCCCTGTTCAAGATACGGATGAGCGTCAAGTCCAACATATGCGGCAGCATGGATGACTTCCGGGAAAAGTACATGGCCAACAGTCTGGACACGATAACCGGGAAGACGATCGGCAGCGCCGGCCGCTATGAATTGAAGGACTATATAGAGATAACCGGTCCTGACGAGATAAGACTCATTTTCGGTTATGAGCAGTTCGGTTTCGAACTGACGCCGGAAGACAAACTTCAACTACTGGACGATTGGGTAAGAGAACCCGGCTCCTGGTGTTTCTTCGACACGTACGTAAAGCTGTTCGACGTTCCGATCGGCCTTAAACGGGCACTAAGATACGCGTGGTGCTTCATGCACTACGGAGCTGAAGACAAGACCTTCAGGATAAAGGATCTTTACGATTGCCAAAAGGCAGATCTGTTCCATTTTATATTGCTGACCGCACACGTCGACAAAGCGTGTCTGGAAGAGTTTTTGGGATGGTCTTTGCTATTCGCCGCGGAACACCGGCTGATCCTGTTTGCAGAGTTCCTTATGGACCAAAAGGCAAGCATTGAATATTACGACAGCAAGAACGGATCATTAAGCGACAACACTCAAAGGACCGACCTTACCATAAAGGCCTATCTCGAACACTACCGCAGGCACGGGACTAAAAAGCCCGTTGACACCTCAATCTATTTCAAAGGCGGCGGCCTCTTCACCAGCTATTCCCCGCAGTTTGGAAGCAGCCGCAAGGTTAATTGGGAGGAGATATTATGAAGGAAGGAACCCTGTATTTTTTCCTTAAGCTTAACACTGAAGGAAAGACCAAATGGCAGTATGAAGACGCTTCAAAACTGAACGAGGCCTATGACGTTTTTTTGAGCGGCGTCAAATACGATCTCTGCAACGAAGACGGATACTTCCATCTGATAAGTTCGAACTTTGAGCTTAAGTGCAACAGGATAGCGGTGGATTTCTCCTACATGCTCTACGACAAGTTCACTGAAGGATTCTCCGAGATGCTCACCGATTTCGTCGAAGCCGTAACGGAACGCATCTGCAAGGTCTTAGCTGAAAAGAAGCTCAAAGCGAGAAACACCGACGTATTCTGGTACAATGCCGACACGATAATATTCGATGACGAACCGCTGGACGGCGAATACTACGTCCTGGAAGTAACAGGCGTAGACAAGGTCGAGGCGGAGTTTCGCATTAACTGCTTATCCCGCGAAAAAGGAGGTGAAGGAAATGACGATAATAGCTAACAGAGGAATCGTTCCTACGGATTATTGCGGTTGCGGCTACATCACCACCGGAATGAAACTCAATACGGAAGGCCGCACGGATTTCGGAACCTTTTGCTCCGAGGACACGGCAGCCTTTTTCCTCGGAGATTTTAACGAACGGATATCCATATCCATTGACCCCTACATCGATTTTAAGCTGTCAGGTCATTTTGGCAGCATTGCCTTCAAGCGAGTGAAATGCTCTTTTCACACGCATCATATAAAAATAGTCAGTTATTATGATTTCACCGCCTTCGGTGATTACAGGACGGAAACCGAAGCGGCCATACGCCAATACACAGACGACGTATTCATAAGGGTCAACAGGGCCTTGGACGACTTGGAGATCAGGTTCCCCGAAGGCAGGCTTTATTTCGGTCATGCAAACAAATGGCTCAGCCCGGACCGTTTCTGGATACCCGTCGAAAAGAATGAGCCGTTGCACCGTGTCAGTTGGTACAGGATCAAGGCGACAAGGCCTTGTTATCTGGAAGAAACCATAAGGGAACTTACGAAGGTTAAGAAACAATACCATATGCCCAGCGCACCGTTCTGGGATGACGATCCGAAAGATCTCGCAGCCAAATGGGGCGTTGATTGGCCGGAGAAAGGAGGAGAAATATGAACGTCTGGTTCTTATTAGACCTCAACACCGCTGGCAAAAAGACGTGTGTAACCGTCAATGACGGTAAGCGGGATTATTTCTTCGCGCTCGTGCTCAACAAAGAAATCGAGGGTCTCCTGAAAGGCGTTGATTATTCCGTCGGCAACGAGTATGGCACCCTCAGTTTGGATCATTTGGAATGTGATTTTGAAAACAACCGTATCAAGGTGATCACGAAGAACATGATCACCACGGCATATTTCGAGACAGTGCGGGAGTTGACTGTACAGTACTTAAACGGAATAATGGAGCTTGTAAATCAACGGCTGGATGAAAACGCGGTTGATTTTCCCGAAGGCCCGAGTCTTTACGATGACGGAAGGTTTTACCTTCTTTTTGACGAGGACGAGGCTGAAAAGGAGATAGATTGGTACAGGGTTCAGGTCACCGGCTATAGTGATCCTAAAGAATCGTGGGAATTGGGGGAATATGGCTTCTTGGGTTGAAGCGTACGATTTTGCAGATATAGTCTTGAGCAACAGCCTCTATATGTGGCTGGTGTATATCAGTTTTTTCATCCTGGCATTGATCGTGCGCAAAAAGGACGACAAGACCAGAAGGATCACAGGCAACGTCATGATCGCCTCATCCGTTCCGGGATTGCTTATTTCCGTGTTCTGCCTCGGCCTGTTCCTCTATGCGATGATCACATACCACAACATGATGGCTTCAGGGAAGTTCAAATCGATCTATGATTCACCCGAGCTCACGAAACTTTTCCATACATGCAACGGCCTGCCCGTGGATCTTCTTTTGTTTTCGGTCGCCATTTTCTCGATCCTTGCCATCACCGCGATAGTTTGCGGGATCATAATCATAAGGCGGAGCCCGAAAAAGGCAGCCGGCATCATCACCCTCATCTATGGTTCAAACCTCATCGCTTTTATCATGTTCGTAACATCTGCCGTTGTGATGGTTCTTGCGGATTCATAAGAAAAGGAGCCTATCGGGCTCCTTTCTTTTTATGTTGTTCAGATATATTAAAAGCTCTTGGCTTTGATGAGGTTGACTCTGGAATTATTTCTCTCGCGCTCTGAAATGCTGTACTTGTAAGTAAATTCGGAAGCCTTTGCGAATGCCCTCTTCTCGAAAGCTATGGCCAATGACATCCAGCCCGCTACGATTGCCGTAAGAACTGCTGCTATGATGACCGCCGTGATTCCGTTCATGCTCTCCAAGACCGTTGTCGTGACGCCCATTCCGATGACCAAAACGCCAAGAACTATTGCGGAGATCTTTACCCTGCGTCTGCTGAATCTGAAGAGATAAGGGATCTTGTTGAACTCTTCTTCAAAGATAAAATCGAAAACCTGATCATTTGTCATTTCCATAAATCGTTCCTCCTGATGTTTTGTTGTTTTGTGTTTTGTTCCTGTTTGTTAAGCACATTATTGCAAGCATTAAAGGCCGTTCCAACCGACAATGTTTTGCGGAAACATTGAATAAGCAACACTTCCATGGTGAAGTGTCGAATAACGCGAAAATATTTCACCGGATTGCCGATGCAAGAGAATAAAAACCGCCGTTTTTCAATGATGGTATAATTGACGTGTTTGTACGAACCGGCAAAACTGACGCTAAGAAGAGGAACCGCATGAGAAAGAGATTTTTAAAACTGATCGCCTTATCCGCACTGATAAGCCTTCTTCTTGCGCTGGCCTCATGCAAGGCTTCACCCGAAACTTCGATTACGACAGTCTCCAGCGAGACGCCCTTCAGTTCGGAAACGACGGCTGAAGGATCTTCCGAAACTTCTACCGAGAGCGAGACTGAAAGCGAGACCGTGACGGAGAGCGAACCCGAGACGACTCCGACGTCAGAAGAAAGCGAATCAGAAGCCACGACAAAGGCTTCCGCGACTTCAAAGCCCGCCGCCACGACGAAAAAGGCCACGGTCAAGAACCAGTCGCCGAAATGGGTCCGCTCGCTTTCCCAGGCAAAGGACAAAAAGAACACCCAGCTCTTGATCGTTGCCGCTGCGGGCATGGACAAGACTACCGCGAAGGTCACGATGCACGAGCGCGACAAGAACGGCAACTGGATTCAGATACTGTCTGCTGACGCCTACGTCGGCAAGTACGGAATGGTCCTGGATTCCAAGCGCAAGGAAGGCTGCAAGAGGACCCCCATCGGCGTCTACCGTTTCAACAAGGCCTTCGGCATAGCGTCAGACCCCGGATGCGCCATTCCCTACACCAAGGTCACCAAGGACCTGTACTGGTCAGGCGACCAGCGCAAGGGCATGCAGTACAACAAGATGGTGAGCATAAACGATTACCCCAAGCTCGACAAAAAGGTCAGCGAGCATCTGATCGACTACACGAAGCCGTATCAGTACTGCCTGTCCATCAGCTTCAACGAGAAGTGCGTGTTGGGCAAGGGTTCGGCCATCTTCCTTCACTGCCACGGCGCCAACAAATACACCGCAGGCTGCGTCTCCGTCTCCAAGAGCAACATGGCGACGATCATGAAGCGCGTCAAGCCCGACTGCGTCGTCATAATCAATACGAAGGCCAAGCTCGGAGCGTAAAGACTTCACCATCCAAATACGAGTGCTCATAACAGTACCTTTTGAAGCTACTTAAGGTACTGTTTTGGACAAAAAGGCGGTAAAGTGCTCAGATCTGTACCTTTTCGGCACTGATAAAGCACAAAATCGAGCACTGTCGGAAAGCAATCGGAAAGCAAAAGGTTAAGGACCTAAACATTCAAACTTAAAGGGTTGCCGCATCTGCGACAACCCTTATATTTCTTTATGACAGAGAGTGGGCGTTTATCCGGGCGATTTCCGCACAAGCGAAGCGCGGAGGACCTTAGCGAGGATAAACACCACCTCGATCTTACAAAAGCGGCGTCTGGTTGTGCTGTGTTCTGTCGCACTTGTCGATGTGGATGAACACGTTGTGCAGGAGGTTGACCGAGGTCAGGATGACTTCGCCCTGGTTGAGCTTTCTGACGTGCTTGATCGAGTAATCGTCGAGGTGGCTCTCAACCGCCTTGATCTCATCGTTGAGCATGAGTCTGTGGATGAGGAGGGTACCGATCTGACCAAAGAGGATCGGCGAAACGTCCTTCGGGTTCTGCGTGGTCAGGTAGAGGAAGATGCCCTTTTTACGGCCTTCTCTTGCAACGAGCGTCAAGCCGCCGTGGAATTCCCTTTCGGAATACTGGGACTTCGCATATCTGTGGACCTCGTCGATGAAAAAGATGAAGGGACAGATGTCTTCCTGCTGGATGACGAAGTTGCAGATGAGGTCGATGACCATGCCTCCGATACCTTCAGCGGCACCGAGGTTGGATGAATCGATGTAAAGGCTGACTTCAGGCATGTGGATGAAGTCGTCGATGACGTCAAGGAGATTGTACATCGAAGGATCGTTGGAGAAGAACTGCAAGAGCTTCGTGTTCGTCATCTGATACTGGATCTTCTGGATCAGAGGATTGTTCGCATTCGCCTTGAGCATGTCGTAGCTGTACTTGAAGTTGTAGTTGTCGTCTCTTGCAGGCTCGGAAACGGACTCGGCCTGGATCTGCTCAGGGAGCAAAGAGATGTCGAACTCGGTGTCGTTTGCACCGACGGAAGCCAAAGCCTCCTGGACTTCTTCGATGTCCTCACCGACCTTGTAGAAGCACTTGTCCTGGCCGGTCTTGTGCATGTAACGCAAGGAAGTTATTGCCTCCGCGAGGATGGCGCCCTGGCTGTTGGAAGTAGTCTCGAAGAGCCTCTCCCATTCCTGCATCGTTACCTTGCCTGGAGAAATCGTCGTGTCCACGCCGAGGGTGAGCTTGGTGATCTCATCGCTTGAGAAGGCGTCCCTGTACTCGCCGGTAGGATCGACGATGAGGGCCTTGCGCTTTGTGGAAACGATCTTGTCGAGGATGGAGAGAGCAGTGGTGGACTTACCGCTGTTGGTGGCTCCGATGCACATGATGTGACGGTTGAAAAGGGTGCTCGGCTTAAGCGTAACGGGAGCCGCGGCCCTGTTGAGATATCTGCCGAATGCGGGGAGAAGCTCCTCCTGAACGTGGGAGAATTCCAATGAATGCAGGAAGATGTTGTAAGCTTCGTCCGGTGCGTAGTAAACCTGGTCAAGGATGCCCAAAGTCTTGAAGCCTGCGAGCTCAAACTTGAGTCCGTCCGGCTGCATCAAGGCGATGGTATCAATGTTGATTTCCTGATAATCAGATGACTTTTGGTCAGCCGTCGAGGACATTTCGAAGATGCTCTTTCTTGAAGCCTTGTTCTCGAAAACCTCTCCGAGGAACAGTCCGAGGGTGGACTTGATGATTACGAAATAGTTAATTGTATTGGGAAGGAAGGCTCCGGAAAACCTTTCCCTGTTGGCCATCAACTTGATGTTATCGATTTGCGCTACGCAGCAGCTCCTGTAAACCTGTGTGACTTTACCTAAGTAAAAATCTTCAACATTTTGCCCCTTGTACAGTTCTTCGATTGTCATAGCGCCTCTCCTGTTACCTCTTTAAAAATGCCAAAAAGAGCGGCGGGATCGGATCACCCCTCCAGACTCTTAACCTCTGAAATGCAGTATAGCACATTTACAGGTCTTATGTTTAAGGATTAATGAATTCCATGAAAACAGATTCTGAACCTTTAGGATCCAAAAACGAAAAAGTGCGATATTCCAAGCCATTCGCGGACCCAATAGGCCGGAACGAGGTTGAAGTCGGTGAACGACGGTATCGAGGTGACCGTTCCCGCTCCCTGGGCCTTGGCGATGAGGGACGCCCTGTAAAGGTGGTATTCCGACGTGGCTATCGTTACGTCCCTGGACAGTCCCATGGCATCGGTTATCTCAAATGCGTTTCTGATGTTTTCGTAAGTCGAGGTCGACTTGTCCTCAACGATTATCCTGTCCTCGGATATGCCCCTGCGGACGAGGTACCTCTTCATGCCCTCACCCTCCGAGATGACCTCGTCATCCCCCTGCCCGCCTGTAACGACCACCGGAACGTCGGGGTATTTCACGAGAAGGTCGTATGCCTTGTCGAGTCTTTTCTGGAGCATCGGAGATGGGTTCTCACCCCAAAGCTGGCAGCCGAGAACGACGATCACGTTCGGTTTTTCGGGCTTTGCAAGACATGCCCTGACCATGTTGAAGGTAAGGAATCCCGCATAGCAGAAGCCAATGACGAGGAAGGTCGTTACGGCAGCCGTTATCACCTTTCCCGCCTTGCTCTTCCTGAAGCCCTCCGTCTTGTCCCAAAAAACGGTGACCAGCAAAAAGAAAGTCATGGCGGCCAGTCCGGCGATGTTTCCGGAATTGAATACGGGCAGCGTTCCAAGGAAAGCCAAAAGACCGATTGTCTCAATAACGATCAGGAAGATCCTGAATCTTTTTCGGTTCGCGTTATTTGTCAAAGCGGACCTCCTCTCTTCCCAAAGATTTTAACATTAGGCGTTTGCGCTCTTTGTGGCAAAAATAATGAAAAATTAACATTTTATTTTCTCAAACTGATTTAAAAGTGAATTTTTCTGATGTAACCTAAATCCAAGGTGACGGATTATGAGAAAGAAGATCGCGGTATTTGTAAACGGTTATGGTATGGAGGCCCTGAACGCCACGCTCAAGGGTTTGCGCCAGTCCGCGACTTTCTCCAATTACGATCTTTTCGTTTTCGTCAGCTACGCCTCCTATGACACTCAGGACAATTACAACAAGGGCGAGCTGAACATTTACGATCTCCCGCATCTTAAGGATTATGACGGAGCGATCGTCTTCACCAATGCGCTCAATTCCGTTGAGACGGGCATCGCGATAGTCAAGCGCGCGGTCAAGGCCGGCACCCCCGTCATCAGCATCGGCATAAACGTTCCGGGAAGCATCTGCTTTGACATCGACAACGTCACCGGAATGAGGGAGATCGCGGAACACCTCATCGAAGAGCACGGCGTCAAGCGAGCCGCGTTCATCGGCGGATACGCCGAACACCCCGAGAGCATCTTAAGATTCGAGACTGTTAAAAAGGTTTTTGAAGAGCATGGCCTCAAGATCGATGACAGGGACGTCTACTACGGCAACTGGGGCAACGTCCTTTCAGCTGAAGCGGCAGACAAGATAGCCGCGGATCCTTGCGGAATGCCGGACGCGATAATCGCGGCGAACGACATCATGGCTCTCGCTTGTTCAACGGAACTCACGAGACTCGGATACGAACTTCCGAAAGATGTAATAGTCACGGGTTACGACTACATATACAGAGGACGCGCCTTCTATCCCGTACTCACTACCGTCACCTCGGATTACGAAGGGATCGGCAGCACCTGCATCAAGGTGTTTGACAACATTTTCGAGGGCAAGGAAGTTCCCAAGAGCATCCTTATGAAATCCAAGATAGTCATCGGTGAGAGCTGCAGATGCAACCACGACGGCGAATTCGACGTCAAGCGCCGTGAGTTCGGAAGCAAGACCTATTCCGAGGATCTTGACAGAAACTTCCTCGAAACGAGCGAGCGTACCCTTACGAACATAATCTCCGAATCACCGGATTACGACAGCCTCCGAAAGAACCTCATGGTCCACTACGAGACGCAGCATGACCTGATAGGGAACGACTTCTTCATCATCATTCACAACCTCTACATGAGCGACGTAATGGCAAGCGAGGAAGACGTTCACGAAAACGGCATTACGGGAGCAGTCTCCCCCGTCGTTGCGATCAAGGACGGCAAGGTCTGCGAGAAGATAACCTCCGACAGGCACAGCGTGGTACCCGGTTACGATCCCGAGAGCGAGCACAACCACATCTACTATTTCATGCCGCTTCATTCCGGCAAGTTCAATTACGGTTACATGGTCACCTCGGACAATGCGAGGATCATGCGCGAGCACTTGGATCTAAATGCTTATCTCGAAAAGCTGATGCTCGCCCTGAGGATACAGAGATCCAACATCCAGCTCCGCATCTTCAATGACAGCTTGAGGAAGATCTCCGAGATCGACACGATGACCGGTCTTTACAACCGATTCGGATACGAGAACAAAGCGATACCGATCTACGAGGACAGCGTACGCGGAAACACGATGCTTATGGTCATGTTCATCGACATCAACCTGATGAAGAAGATCAACGACATCTTCGGTCACATGAACGGCGATGCCGCGATAAGGATCACCGCAAGCGCGATCAAGTCAAACCTGAAGAACGACATGATCGGCGTCAGGTTTGGCGGCGACGAGTTCCTCGTCATCGGCAGCGTCAATTCTCCCGAGGAGGCGGACAGCCTTGAGGAAGCCATCCACAGCAACATCGACAAGGTCAACAAGGACGGCATTTGGCCCTTCAGGCTTTCGATCAGTTCGGGCTACATCTTAAGCGACAACGATACGAAAAAGCCACTCAGCGAATACATAAAAGACGCGGACAACCTCATGTACGAGACTAAGAAGAAGCTGCATGCAACACAGGGTGATCAAAGATAGAAAGGATTCACTATGGACTACTGGAATGGACTAAAGATCGCGGAAGAGTTTTACAACGAGTATGGCAAGGCCATGATCGAGGAGAAGTTCCCCGAGTACAAGGACAAGATCGCCGTCGGTCTTGCAGGCCAGGGCTCAGAATGCTTCGGATACGACGACGTCGTTTCCAGAGACCACGACTATGCGCCCGGCTTCTGCCTTTGGGTTCCCGAATTCATTGAAAAGAAGATCGGTGACGACCTCCAGAAGGCTTACGACCAGCTTCCCGTCAACGATTTTCTCATTAAGCATAAGGAAGAAATCGGAATGGAGCCCGGCTCGAGCCTCATGACCGGTGCGAGAAAGCACAGGGTCGGAGTCCACAGCATCGAGGAGTTCTATACCGAGCGCACGGGCATCGCAGGGTTCCCGGAAAAGACCGAAGACTGGATCGAGACGCCCATGATGTATCTCGCGGAAGCCGTAAACGGCAAGGTCTTCACGGATCCTTTGGGTAAGTTCACAGCCATCCGCGAAGCTTGGGCGGGATTCTATCCTGACAGCCTCATCAAGAAAAAGGTCGCAGCAAACTGCGGCATGGCCGGCAAGACCGGACAGTTCAATTACGAGCGTTCGATCAAGCGCGGCGACATACAGGCGGCGCACGACTGCTGCGAAGAGTTCATCCACAAGGCTTCAGCGGCCATCTTCCTTTTAAACCGTACTTACATGCCTTACTACAAGTGGCGCGCGAGAGCAATGGAAGACTTCACGATATGCACGGAATCAGTCAAGCTTTTGAGCAAGCTCACGCAGCTAAATGAATCCAAGCACGACAAGAAGACCGAACTGATCGAAAAGATCAGCATGGACATTATCAAGGAACTCACCTCGCGCACATGGTCATGGGGTCACAGCGATTATCTTTTGGATCACGCGAAGAACATCATGACGATAATCCCTGACCGCGAGATCGCTTCCTGGAACGTTTTCGTCGGCGAAGACTGACGTTTTCTTCAGGCCATCTTATCCTGATCGTCGTTTACCGCGGCGCCCTTCATCCTGCCCTGCCATACGAGCGAGATTATCGAAAAGACGAACGGCAGCGTTGAAACGAGCACGGCCATTATGATCGCGAAGCCAAACGCCCCGTTGTAGATCGCTATGATGACCACGATCACCGCTCCGATCATGAGGAAAGAGTGGAATACGAGCCTCACTATGTCGGCCGTGCGGATTATCTTCACGGCCTTGACCGGCTCTTCGCACTTTCTTGCACGCCTCAGGGATATGAATCCAAATACGGCTGGAACTATCAGGTTGATCGCGATCATCAATACTATTATTCCTATTATCTCCAGCACAACGGTAAGCAGCGCGCTCGCAACGACGCCGCCCGCCTTCAATATGTTGACGAGCAGGTTCAAGGCCTCGTCATTGTATTCGACCGGAGCCTGAGCGATCTTGCCGCCGACCTTGTTGCTCAAGGCACCGGCCCAGACGAAGCACTTTATGCCAAGCCAGGTCGTGGAACCCGCGCTGATCGTGTCGATCAGCGACGATGCAAGATTCAGTCTTTTTATCGTTTCGAGTCTGGTCATAAGCCGGATCCTCCTCCCTTTTCCATACAACATTATAAAGCACAAGGGCTCTTGGCGCACAAAAATCCGCCAAGTAACAATGTTACAAAACGGCAAACGAACAGTGTTACGGTGTGATTTGCACGCCATTCCCTGTTACCTCCTCACTTTTCAGTTAAACAGAGACGGTTACAGAGAATAAAGACCACTTTTGCAAGATATTCCCTGCTACCTCCTCACTTTCAGGCAAAACATAGAACGAAATGGAGAACAGCGACAAAAAACTCCTTGACAAACACCCCGTGAAAATATATCTTTATCGCAATAGAGAAACCGTAGATTCGGAAGTAAAGATGTTTCGTGCACTTACAGAGAGTCCCGAGAGCTGAGATGGGATGGTACGCAGTTCATCATAATGGTCCGATGAGGGCACAGTCAAAAGAAGCCTTTGGGCGACTGAGTATTCTGTGACGGGTGGCACCGTTAAAAGGCCCGGGGTATGTTGGTACTCAAGTAAGTGCACAAGAGATTGTGAATCAAGGTGGCACCGCGGATTAGTTTAATTCGTCCTTGGCAGAGAAAGTGGTTCTTTGCGCAAGGACTTTTTTATTGCCCAAAGAACCTCCGGTAAGCTTAACAAACAGGAGGTAATCGAAATGGAATTCTTTCCGGCCAAGGATGAAATGAAAGCCATCCTTTCAGGTACCGCATACAAATGCGCTCCGGTCAGATGCGAGATCATGTCAGATCTCAGGACGCCCATCGAAGTTCTGAAGATAATCAAGGGATTGTCCTCGCACGCTTATATATTGGAATCAGTAGAGAATCAGGAGCGATGGGGAAGGTTCACCTTCTTAGGTTACGATCCCACCCTTGACATCACCTACAAGGACAGGACGCTCACGATCTCCGGAACGGACCGCGACGAGACGATAGAGACTGACGATCCCGGAAAATACATGAGAGAGATCCTGGCCGAGTACAAGTCTCCCGTGATCGACGGAATGCCTTCATTTACGGGCGGTCTTGTCGGATATTTCGCATACGACTACATAAAGCACGTCGAAAAGACGTTGGATCTCGAATGCGTTGACGAAGGAAACTTCAAGGACTGCGACCTCATGCTCTTCGACAAGGTCATAGCTTTCGATAACCTCAAGCAGAAGATCGTGATCGTTGGCAACGTAAGAGCTGACGACGTCGACAACAGCTACGACGAGACATGCAAAGAGATCGAAAAGATCGCTGAAATAATCAAAAACGGCACGCCAATTGACGAGCCTTCCGGAAGGCTCCTTTCAGAAGTCAGGCCCCTTTTCGACAAGGAGAGCTATTGCGCGATGGTCGAAAAGGCCAAGTACCACATCAAGGAAGGCGACATCTTCCAGATCGTCTTGTCCAACCGTCTCGAGGCTGATTACGAAGGCTCCATGCTCAACGTTTACAGGGTCCTCAGGACTCTCAATCCGTCGCCCTACATGTTCTATTTTTCGGGCACCGACGTTGAGGTCGCAGGCGCGTCTCCCGAGACTTTGGTAAAGCTTGAGAACGGAAAGCTCTACACCTTCCCTCTCGCCGGAACAAGGCCCAGAGGAAAGACTTACGAGGAAGACCAGGCGCTGGAAGCAGACCTTCTCGCTGATGAAAAAGAACTCGCCGAGCACAACATGCTCGTAGACCTTGGAAGGAACGACATCGGCAAGATAGCTAAGTTTGGAACCGTTGAAGTCATGAAGTATCACTCGATCGAGAGATTCTCACACGTCATGCACATCGGTTCGACCGTCAGGGGCGAGATCAGGGACGACAAGGACGCATTCGACGCGATCGACGCGATCCTCCCTGCCGGCACGCTTTCGGGAGCTCCCAAGATCAAGGCCTGCCAGCTGATCAACGAACTTGAGAGAAACAAGCGCGGCATCTACGGCGGCGCGATCGGCTACATCGATTTTGGCGGCAACCTTGACACCTGCATCGCGATAAGGCTTGCGTACAAGAAGAACGGCAAGATCTACGTAAGATCCGGCGCGGGCATCGTCTATGACTCCGTTCCCGAAAAGGAATACCAGGAATGCATCAACAAGGCGGCAGCGGTCGTGAAGGCGATCGAAGGCGCAAACGAGCTTTAAGGAGGGCAAGACAGTGATACTCATAATCGACAATTACGACAGCTTCTCCTACAACCTTTACCAGATGGTCGGATCGATCGATCCGGACATCAAGGTCATCAGGAATGACGCCATGACCGCTGACGAGGTCCTGGCATTGAACCCGAAGGCGATAATCCTTTCACCCGGTCCGGGACGCCCTGCTGACGCGGGCATCTGCGAAGAGCTCGCGGTCAAGGCTGCAGGCAAGGTTCCCGTCCTTGGAGTGTGCTTGGGCCATCAGGCGATCACCGAAGCTTACGGCGGCGTCGTAGGATACGCAAAACAGCTTATGCACGGAAAACAGTCAAGAACGGAGATCGACATAAGCTGCGACCTTTTCAAGGGGCTTTTCATCGAGATAGACGTTGCGAGATACCATTCGCTCGCCGCTGAAGAGGAATCGCTCCCTGAAGTCCTCAAGGTAATCGCCAGAACGAAAGACGGCGAGATCATGGCGATAAAGCACAAAGATTACGACGTTTACGGATTACAGTTCCACCCGGAATCGATACTTACGCCGGAAGGAAAAACGATATTACAAAACTTCATTAACATAGCTGAGAGGAGAACGACAAAATGATCAAGGAAGCAATCGAAAAAATCGTATCAAAGCAGGATCTTACTTATGAAGAAGCATACACCGTCATGAACGAGATCATGAACGGTGAGACCACGCCCACGCAGAACGCCGCATTCCTCGCCGCTCTTTCAACAAAGAGCGCGAAGGCTGAAACGATCGATGAGATCTCCGGCTGCGCACAGGCAATGAGAGAGCACGCAACACCCCTGGATCATCCGGGCATCAAGACTCTCGAGATCGTAGGAACGGGCGGAGACCGCGCAGGAAGCTTCAACATCTCCACCACTTCAGCATTCATCGCCGCAGCTGCAGGCGCATACGTCACCAAGCACGGCAACCGCGCGGCTTCTTCGAAATCCGGTACCGCTGACTGCCTTGAGGCATTGGGCGCAAACATCAGCCTTGAACCGGAGAGCTGCTCAGCACTTCTGAAGGATTCAGGCTTCTGCTTCCTTTTCGCGCAGAAGTATCACACTTCAATGAAGTACGTCGGCGCCATCAGAAGAGAGCTCGGATTCCGCACGGTCTTCAACATCTTAGGACCCATCACGAATCCCGCTCATCCTGAGAGCTACCTTCTCGGCGTTTACGACGAGTATCTCGTAGAAGTCATCGCCAACGTTCTTAAGAATCTCGGTGCAGAGCGCGCAATGGTCGTTTATGGCCAGGACAAGCTCGACGAGATCTCCATTTCCGCACCCACGACAGTTGCAGAACTCAAGGACGGCGTGATCACCAAATATGAGATCTCTCCTGAAAAGTTCGGTCTTCCCATGGGAACCAAGGACGAGATCGTCGGCGGCACGCCTGAAGAGAACGCTGAAACGACGAGAAAGATCCTCAGCGGCGAGATCACGGGTTCAAAGCGCAACGTCGTTCTTCTCAACGCAGGCTGCGCGATCTACGTTGCAGGCAAGGCTGATTCCATCGAAGACGGCATCAAGAAGGCCGCTGAGATGATCGATTCCGGCAAGGCTCTTGAGACTTTGAACAAGTTCGTAGAGCTTTCAAACAAGGTGTGATCCATGAGCGACATCCTCGAGACAATTGCCGCGAGCACAAGAAAAAGAGTTGAAGTCGCAAAGCTCATCATTTCCGAGAACGAGCTTCGCGAAAAGGCTTTCGCGCTTTACAAGGAGCGCGGAAGAAACTGCCCCGTTTCCTTTAAGGACGCGCTCGCCGCAGACGGCATGAGCTTCATCTGCGAGTGCAAAAAGGCTTCGCCTTCAAAGGGCCTTATCGCAGCGGATTTCCCGTACATTGACATCGCCAGGGATTACGAGGCGGCAGGCGCTTCTGCGATCTCCGTCCTCACCGAGCCCGAGTGGTTTAAAGGCGACTTGAAGTACCTGAACGAGATATCACAGGCGGTAAGCATCCCCACTCTCCGCAAGGACTTCACGGTATCGCCCTACATGATCTACGAGGCTTATCTGAACGGCGCTTCGGCAGTCCTCCTCATCTGCTCCCTTCTTGACGGAAAGACGCTTGAGGAATACATGGGGATCGCGGAAAGCTTAGGCTTGGACGCTCTTGTCGAGGCGCATGACGGTGACGAGGTAAAGATGGCGATAGGCAGTGGCGCAAAGATAATCGGCGTAAACAACCGGAATCTGCGCACCTTCGAAGTCAACGCCTCCAACTGCCTAAGACTCAGGAATGAAGTCCCTGACGGCGTTCTCTTCGTTGCCGAGAGCGGGATCAAGACGCACGAAGACGTTAAGATTCTTCTGGAAAACAAAGTCGATGCGGTTCTTATCGGCGAGGCCCTCATGACCTCTCCCGACAAGAAGGCTTATCTGAACAAACTGAAAAATGGCTGATATTAAGATCAAGTTCTGCGGACTAAGACGCGAAGAAGACGTAAAGCTTGCGGCGTCACTCGGTGCCGACTTCATGGGCTTCATCCTGTCGGACAGGTTTAAGCGCTTCATAGCGCCTGAAAAGGTTGGAAGGCTTAAGGAATTCGCCTCTTCCGCCAAGACTGTCGGCGTCTTTGTGGATGAACCAATGGATTACGTCGTCAGCGCCGCAAAGACCGCCAAACTCGACATAATCCAGCTGCACGGTTCGGAAGACGAGGAATACATATCTGAGGTCAAGGAAAAAACAGGTCTTCCGGTGATTAAAATGATCAAGCCCGTGTCCTTAAATGATATAATGGCAGCTCAGCACAGCGTGGCTGACCTGATACTGCTCGACTCGGGCGCAGGCGGTACGGGAAAGAAGTTCGACTGGTCGCTTGCAGAAAGCCTGGAAAGGGATTACATCCTTGCGGGCGGCCTTAATCCCGGCAACGTCGGTGATGCGGTAAGAAGGCTCAAGCCTTACGCAGTCGACGTCAGTTCGGGCGTAGAGGTATCGGGAATCAAGGACTTTGAGAAAATGAAGGCATTTGCCTCGGAGGTAAGAAAGATATGACAAACCCTAACGGAAGGTTCGGAATACACGGCGGACAGTACATGCCGGAAACGCTGATGAATGCCGTGATCGAGCTCGAGGAAGCATATAACCATTTCAAGAACGACCCTGAGTTCAACAAGGAGCTCACGGATCTTTTCAACAACTACGCAGGGCGTCCCAGCCTTCTATATTACGCGGAAAAGATGACGAAGGACTTGGGCGGCGCAAAGGTCTATCTCAAGAGAGAGGACTTAAACCACACGGGTTCACACAAGATAAACAACGTGTTGGGCCAGGCCCTTCTTGCAAAGAAGATGGGCAAGACGAGGCTCATAGCTGAGACCGGCGCAGGCCAGCACGGCGTTGCAACTGCGACTGCCGCGGCACTTCTCGGAATGGAGTGCGTCGTCTTCATGGGTGAGGAAGACACCAAGCGTCAGGCCCTGAACGTATACAGGATGAGGCTTTTGGGAGCTACGGTCATCCCCGTTAAGAACGGCACCGCAACGCTCAAGGATGCCGTTTCCGAAGCGATGCGCGAATGGACTTCAAGGATCGACGATACTCACTACTGCCTTGGCTCGGTCATGGGACCTCACCCCTTCCCCACCATCGTAAGGGACTTCCAGGCAGTCATCTCAAAAGAGATCAAGCAGCAGATGATGGAAGCTGAAGGACGCCTTCCCGATGTCGTAATGGCATGCTGCGGAGGCGGTTCAAACGCCATCGGTTCGTTCTATCACTTCATTGAAGACAAGGATGTGCGCCTCATCGGCTGCGAGGCAGCAGGCAGGGGCATCGATACCTTTGAGACGGCCGCGACGATCAACACGGGCCGCGTAGGCATCTTCCACGGCATGAAGTCTTATTTCTGCCAGGATGAATTCGGTCAGATCGCTCCCGTTTATTCGATCTCCGCAGGTCTCGACTATCCGGGAATCGGCCCTGAGCACGCATACCTCCACGACATCGGAAGAGCCGAATACGTTGCGGTTACGGACGACGAGGCGGTCAACGCTTTCGAGTATCTGTCACGCACTGAAGGAATCATCCCCGCGATCGAATCCGCTCACGCGGTCGCACACGCTTTGAAGATCGTTCCCGAAATGAGCAAGGACAAGACGGTCGTCATCACGATCTCAGGCAGAGGCGACAAGGACTGCGCGGCCATCGCAAGATACAGAGGAGAAGACATCAATGAGTAACATAGCTAAAGCATTTGAAAACGGTAAGGCTTTCATCCCCTTCATCACATGCGGAGACCCTGATCTTGAGACGACCATGAAAGTCGTAAAAGAAGCGGTAAGGGCCGGTGCGGACCTGATCGAACTCGGCATCCCCTTTTCTGATCCAACCGCTGAAGGCCCCGTCATCCAGGCTGCAAGCGCAAGGGCTCTGTCGGCTGGCACTACCACCGACAAGATCTTTGACATGGTCGCAAAGCTCCGCGAAGAGGTAACGATCCCGCTCACCTTCATGACGTATGCAAACGTCGTCTTCTCATACGGTGCTGAGCGTTTCATCTCACGCTGCAGGGAAGTCGGGATTGACGGCTTGGTCCTCCCTGACATTCCGTTCGAGGAAAAGGAGGAATTCCTTCCTTACACGAAGAAGTACGGCGTTGACCTGGTAAGCCTCATCGCGCCCACTTCCGAGGACCGCATATCCATGATCGCCTCCGAAGCGGAAGGCTACATCTACGTCGTTTCAAGTCTTGGCGTCACCGGCGTCAGGAGCAACATCACGACTGACGTCGCAAGCCTTACTTCAAAGGTCCGCGAGAGCTCTCACGTTCCGTGCGCGATCGGCTTCGGAATTTCAACGCCCGAGCAGGCGAAGACTATGGCGCAGTATGCAGACGGCGTCATCGTAGGTTCCGCCATCGTTAAGATCATCGCCGAATACGGCAAGGAAGCGCCTTCGCACGTATACGATTACGTCAAGTCGATGAAGGACGCGATCAGATAAGATGGATCAGTTTTCGCCGCTCGTAGAGCGTTTCTTAAGATACGTAAAGATCGATACGCAGTCCGATGAAGAGTCAGGCATGCACCCTTCAACGGACAAGCAGCGCGATCTTGCAGGCCTTCTCGTCACGGAATTGGAAGACCTTGGCCTTGAAGTCGATTACGACGAGCGGAACTGCTACGTCTACGCGTATCTTCCGCCCAAGGGCTCTGATGCCGACATTGGATTCATCGCCCACATGGACACTTCTCCCGCGGTCTCGGGCAAAGACGTGAAGCCCCAGATACTGAGAGACTACGACGGCAAGGATGACATCCTCGATCCCGAAGAATTTCCTGAACTGAAGGAACACCTGGGCGAAACGCTCATCAGAAGCGACGGAAACACGCTCCTCGGCGCGGACGACAAGGCAGGCGTCGCAGAGATAATGGAAATGCTCTCTTACTTCAAGAACAATCCGGAAGTCCCTCATCACGGCATTGCCGTCGCCTTCACTCCCGATGAGGAGATCGGCGAGGGAACCTTGAATTTCGATCTCGAAAGATTCCACGCAAAGCAGGCTTATACCGTTGACGGCGGCAAGTTCGGGATACTCGAATACGAGTGCTTCAACGCCGCGATGGCGACCGTCGAGATCAAGGGCAGGAGCGTTCACACGGGGAGCGCAAAAGGCCTCATGATCAACGCCTCGCTTGTCGCAAACGAATTCATAAACCTCATGCCCGAGGACGAAACGCCTGAGACAACCGAAGGCTACGAAGGCTTTTACCATCTCGACAGCATAAAGGCCGAGTGTGAACACGCACGAATGCAGTTCCTGATAAGGGATCACGACCTTGAAAGATTTGACGCCCGCAAGGAATTCATGAGGGACGCCGCATTCACGATAAACGAACGCTACAAGGCTGATCTGTGTTCCGTCACGATCGAGGACCAGTATCCCAACATGGCGTTGTTCCTAACGGACCACATGGACCTCGTGGAACGCGCTGAAAACGCCGTCAGGAAGGCGGGAGGCATTCCTTCATCTGAACCCGTCAGAGGCGGAACGGACGGCGCCATACTGAGTTCCCGGGGGCTTCCCTGCCCCAATCTTTCCACGGGCGGTTACAACTATCACAGCCGCTATGAATTCTGTTCCGTCCAAGAAATGGAAAGATCTTTGCAGGTGCTCATTCTTCTCGCAAAGCCTGATGCTTGAAGCGCCTTATGTGATAGAATTAGGTAATTCAAATTCAGGAAGTCGGAAACGCAAAATATGAGTCAGATCAAATTCGTAAAGGTTGCATACGTCCACGATTGGCTTTATGCAAACCGCGACCGCAGGGAAGTCGACGTCGCCGTCAATCTCGGCTGGGACGTCACGGTCGTAAAGCCTGACACCGGAATAGACGACGAGCCTGAAAGATACAAGCTCTTAAAGTTCACCACGAGGCCCCACAAGCATTATCCCAAAAAGCTCAATCAGATCAGCGCGGGATTCAAATGGGCCAAGGAGATAGCCAAACTGCAGCCCGACGTCATCAGCGGCCACAACATGAAAGGCACTTTTATCGCGCTTCTTTCCAACAAATACAGGAAAGACAAGAAAAAGGCCCGCATTGTCTATGACGCCCACGAATACCGCATGGGCCAGCTGATCAACAGCAATGCCCTTAAGCGCAAGATAAACGCCGCGGCCGAGAAATACGTGATCAGGCATAGTGACCTTCCGATGTTCGTAAACGATTCGATCTGCGACGCGGTCAAGAAGGACTACAAGCTTGAGGAAAGGCCGCTTTGCGTAAGAAACTTTCCTTTGCTCGCACCCGAGGTGACTGCTGAAGAAAAGGCCGCTGCAAGGAAGGAGCTCGAGGACCTTTTTGAAGACAAGGGCGAAAAGACGATCGTAATGTTCCATGGTCAGTTCCGCTCAGGATGCAGCATCGAAAAGCTGATAAAGGCCGCGGAAGCGATCCCTTCAATGCATCTTGTTTTATTGGGCTATGCAGTAAATCAGGATTACTACGAGAACATGATCAAGTCCTCTTCCGCAAGAAGCCGCATTGCGATCCACGGCGCGGTCCCTCAAAAGGAGCTTTGGAAATACGTTTCAGCCGCCGACATCGAAGCGGTGATAATCGAAAACAAGAACGCGAGCTACTACTATTCCCTGCCAAACAAGCTTCTTGAAAGCATCCAGGGCTTAACTCCAGTGATCGGTTCGGTCTACCCTGAGATCAAGGCGGTAATCGACAAATACAAGGTCGGCATCACTTGCACGCCAGAAGATCAGGACTCCATAAACAAGTCGATCGAGTACATGATAAACAACCGCGAATTCTTAACAGAGTGCAGCAAAAACTGCATCGCCGCAAAACAGGAGCTCTGCTGGGAAAAGGAAAGCAAGGTTCTTGAGGAAGCCTTCAAAAAACTCGAAGGATAAGATCAGATCAATCTGCCGTTCTCAAGCTTAAACTCACGGCCGCAGTCAGGGCACTTGAGGTCTTCGCCCAGTACCTGGCCGCATTCACATACCCATCCTATCTGCTTTGCGGGAACGCCCGCCATAAGCGCGTGCGGGAGGACGTTCTTGGTCACGACGGCTCCTGCCGCGATGGTCGCGTATTCACCGATGTCGTGATTGCATACGATGGTTGCGTTTGCGCCGATGGTCGCGTCGTGATGGACAACGGTCTTCTTGTAGCCAGCGCTTCCCTTGGGGTAGCGGGCTCTAGGCGTAAGGTCATTGGTAAAGACGCATGAAGGGCCGCAGAATACGCAGTCTTCAAGCGTTACGCCCTCATATACGGAAACGTTGTTCTGGATCTTAACGCCGTTGCCGATCGTCACGTCCTTGGATATGTTGACGTTCTGGCCGAGCGAGCATTTCTCGCCTATTACGGCACCGGACTGGATGTGGCAGAAATGCCAGATCTTCGTGCCTTTGCCGATGGTTACGCCATCGTCGACGTAAGAGGATTCATGAACAAAATAATCTTTGTTTTCCATAAGCTTTTCTCATTTCGGAGCTTTAGCGTTTCTGTATGCGGACAGCAGAGGAGTCGTTACGACCTTCGGCTTGACGTTGACTCCGGGAGCCGTGGTCACCTTGAAGGTGAAAGTGACGGTCTTGCCCGCCTTTATCCAGAACAGGTCTTTGTTGTAGTACACCTTGAGATCCTGATAGGAGCCCGAGACGAACTTCAGGTTGCTGTTGTTCTTGAAGCTTGAGATCTTTCCGCCCGCAGGAGCGAAGAAGTAAACAACGGAACGCATGTCAGGACCGTACTTGCTGGTGAGGTACGGGTTGCCGCTTCCCTTCTGGACCGAAGTCTTGTCAATGTTGTTCTTGATCTTGACCGTGACGGGATACGTTACGGAACCATCCTTGTTGACGGTCTCCTTGCCCATGGTGGTCTTGATGTCGACGTAGATTCCAAGCTTGTTTGCCAGTTTGACGTTAAAGAAGATGCCAAGCTCGGGGTTGTTCTTGTCGTAATTCAATGAACCGGACAGGCCCAATGCCTTGACCTGCTCCTCTGCCTGCTTGTCAGCCATCCACATCATGAGGATCCTGTCGTCGCCGGCCTTCTTGATCACTTCGAGGAGCTTAAGGATCGTCTTTACGTTCAGGTTGGACATGACGCCGCTCAAAGTCTTTTTCGCCGCTTCGGCGAAAAGGCCGTTTGCCTTGTCGTCAGCCTTTCTCCTGAGGTTTCCGTCCTTGATGGTCTTCTTCGTGTAGTACTGGAAATAGATGTCGCGCTGGAGGTACTTGACGGTGTACTTCTCATCGAGCTTAACGCCGTTGGACAGGGTTATGTTGCCCATGACGGGGATCAGCTTGCTGACGATGACCGGAGTCATTGAAATGACTCCGTCGACGGTCTTCTTGTTCTTTTTCTTGTAGCCGTTGGCCATGAGCTCAGCAACCCTGGGGAAATGCGGGTTGACCGTGCAGGCCGTAAGCTTGTCGCCGTACCAGTTCTTGGAGAAGATCTCGTTTTCCTTTGCGGAGATCTTGTTGACGCCCTTGTTCTTGAATGGCATGACGTCCAGAACGGGCTTGAAATCGCCTATGTGGAGGATTCCGTCCCTTATCGTTACAACGCCCATGGAAGCCGGGAGGCCGCCTATGGAGCGCATCTCTGCGCTATTCTGCGCTACGAGCAGATAAGTCTTGTCCGAACCGTCGCCGAGCAGGACGTCGATAAGGGGCACGTAGGTGTTGTAGTCGTCCATAAGAGACAAAGCGCTGTCGAGCTTTGAAGTTATCTTGGCAGTCTGCTTCGGGTGGTCCTTCAGGAGCTTGTTCGTCTTGAACATGTCATTTGCCCTGTTGAGATAAGGCTTGACCGTCTCAACAAGGCTTAAGTAATCCCTTATGATCGTCGTATCGATGTCGCCGTCAGAGGTCTTCAGCTTGGAGATCGGAGACCTTGTCATAACGGCAGCCGCGGGGCGGATGACGCCCTTTGAGATCTCACGGGCAAACTTCATGAGGCTTATGACGTCAGCCTCGTTGTCCTTGGCGAGCTTTCTGTATTTGCTTATCTTGTTCTCGACCTTTTCGATCTTGAATGCGGGAAGCGCGTTGACGTCTTTGAGCAAAGACTCCGCAAGAGGCGTGAGCTCGTCGATTCCGTCAGCGAAGATGAGGATCTGCGAAGCCATCTCGGGACCGACCTTGTCCATCGAGATATCGAGTTTCAGCGAATTGCCGTTCTCGGTAAGGAACTTGGCAACGGGCCTCATGACGTTGTCGGAAGTCTTCTTCATGAACTTCAGGTAAGTCTTGATCTCGGGTTCGTTCTCCCTTGCCAAGGTCCTGTATTTGCTGACCTTTGATTCAAGCTTCGCATACTCGAAAACAGGGAGCGCGTTGAAGTCGTCCAAGACCTTCTCTACCGCGGGGCAAAGCTCGTCGATGAGCGCCGAATATTCATTGAGCGTGGTGCCCAGTTCGGGGCCTATCTTGGTGAATGTGGATTTCGAGGGAAGGCCCTTCTCGCGGAGGTGCTTTACAACGGGCTTTATAACCGTGTTGGACGCTTCGTCCACAACGTCTAAGAACTGGATCGCGGTCTTAAGGTCGTCACCGTATTTGGGAGCCTTCTCCTGAACGAGCTGCCAGCGCTCCTCGTTTATCGTGGCCCGCATCTCGGCGGACAGTGTGTCTATCTTCTGTACGGAAAGGTTTGCAGCCTCGTAATTGCCTTTCTCAATATGCGTTACGAGAGCCTTAAGCTCAGCCTTGAGATCTTCAGCATCCTTAACCAGGCCCATACCGCTGTTGTAGTATTCGTATGCCTGATAACCTGCAAAACCGAGTCCGCCCAAAAGCAGGGCGACCAAAACAAGCACAATGGCCAGTTTAACCGGCTTGCGCTTCTGACTCTTGGTCTTTGCTTTATTTGCATGTTTCATCAGATGGTCGTTCTCCAAATAATTATTATTTATTTAAGATAACGGCATATTCTATCACTTGGGTCTATATCGTTCAACCGAAAACCGCCGGAATCGCCCCGCGGGGACCCGGTCAAAACGCATGAAAGCCTTACAGCTGCTCCATCATCTTCAGATACTTTTTCCCGATCTCGGGATAATCGTAGTCCTGATGAATTATCTCCTTGGCCTTTACGGAAAGCTCTTCACGCTCCGGCGCGCTCAAGCCCTTGATCTTCAAGACGGCCTCGGCAAAACGCTCCTCGTCGCCCGTGGGGACCGCGAAATGCCCCGCGTCCTTGACGACGTTGTCAACATTGCTCGCAAGTATGGTAGGAACCCCTGAAGCGAGGTAATCGTTGAGTTTGTTCATGCTCAAGCCGAACCTGTAGATCGGGATGTCGTGAACGGCTCCGATTGCGAGCTTGGCCTTTTGTAGTATCTTCGGAATGAGCGTCCTGTCAACGGCATCGAAGAACCTGACGCGGTCCAAGCCAAGCTCATCCGCAAGCTTTTGAAGGCTTTCCTTCTCACCGCCCTCGCCGACTATCGCGAAATAGATCTCAGGATCGTTGACCTTGGAAATGCCCCTTAAAAGGAACTCAATGCACTCGCATTTTGCGATGCTTCCGACGTACACTCCGCACCAGTGCGAGTTCAGATACTGATCGAGGTCGGAAGGCAGCGCCGCATTGCTTTCAAGGCACTTTCTCGTGCCTTCAACGTTTATGCCGTTTGCCATCCAAAAGATCTTTTCCCTAGGTACGTCAGCCACTTCCATGACGTGCTTCCATGCATAGGGCATCGTGGATACGATGGCGTCAGCGCGCTTGTACGCACGCTTTTCGATGACGCCGAAAAACTTTACCAGCGGGTGCTTGGGGCTTACGCCCTGGACGTCCACGAGCGAAAGCGGCCAGATGTCCCTGAATTCAACGACGAACTTCGCCTTGAATTTCTTCGCAGCGCTAAAGCCCGCTTCCCATACGAAGGGTGGCGCGGACGAGGCAATGATGAAATTGGGGATCCCAACCTGCTCCGCGATCCTGTTCAGTGCGCGGCGGAACTTCCCGCAGAAGTCGATCATGTTGAAGATGCGCTTTCCGCCGTTGTTGTAGTAAGGCGGCTCCGAGTGGATGTAGACGTAAGTCACTCCCGGAAGGCGTTCGACGAACTTCACCTTCTCATCGTACACGTATTCCCTTTTTCCGTGATGGAATGACGACGTTATTACCGCAACGTTATAGCCCTGTTCGGCAAAAGACCTCGACAGCTCCCAATGTCTCGTTTCCAAGTGGGAGGCATACTGATTGAGGATCCAGATTGTCTTCTTGTCACTGCCCAAAATGCAAACCCTCTAGATCAGGAGCTTTCTTCGGTGCCGAGTTCGTCGTCGTCATCAGCCTCGTCATAGCCCATGGCAGTCGTCTGGCCCTGTGCGATGCCTTCGGTGCTCTCAGGCGTAAACAGTATCCTGATGGTCGCAAAACAGATCCTGATGTCCTCGGCAAAGCTCGGATGCGCGATGTACATGAGGTCCATCTGCAGCTTGTCGTAAGGCGTAGTGTTGTATTTTCCGTACACCTGGGCATAACCCGTAAGGCCGGCCTTGGCCTGAAGCCTCAGCTGGAACTCAGGCATTTCCTTCATGTATTCTTCAGCGATCTGAGGCCTTTCCGGACGGGGTCCGACGACGGAAAGATTGCCCGCTAAAATGTCTATAAGCTGCGGAAGCTCGTCGATCCTGCACTTGCGGATGAACTTGCCGACAGGCGTGATCCTGTCGTCGTTTGCGCCGGTCGAAAGCCTTGCCACGCCGTCCTTTTCGGCATCAACCCTCATGCTCCTGAACTTGTGGATCATGAAGCGTTTGCCGTCTTTGGTGAGGCGCTCCTGCTTATAGAATACGGGCCCCTTGTCCGTTGCCTTGATGGCGATCGCGGTCACGAGGAAAACGGGCGAAAGGATTATCAGCGCGACCAATGAAGTGAATATGTCAAAAGCGCGCTTTACGAAAACGTATTCAGGGCTGGGCCTGTACCTGCCGGTCCTCATCATGGGGAGATGGAAAAGGTGCACCTGCTGGGCGCTGCTCATGATGACGTCGCCGATCCTGGGGATCATGTAGACCATCTTGTCGTTATAGATGCAGTACTTCAGGATCACGTTCCTGTCGTGGCTGTGGACGCCGCTTAAGAAGACGACTTCCATGTCGTCAAGAACGCTGATGTCATTGAGGCACTCTTTAACGGGGATCTCCTTTACGACCTTGAACTTTCTCTCCATGCGGTATTCATGGATCATGTCCTTCATTCCGTGGCGCGTCTCGTAAACGATGATCGTCTTCTTCGCAGGGAACAGGTGATAATACGCCAGATTCGCAAACCAAGACCATAGGATCGTAAGCGCGAGCTGAACGACGAATGCGGCAAGGAGCGGCAGAGGATTCGGGATGCGCTTGTAGAGCAGGACCGTAACGATGTACAAGGCGAAGTCGGCAAGGCATACCGCGAGAGCCTGGCTGATCGCGGTCTCACTGATCCTGTTGTGTGAGATCATGAAGGCGTCATAAGTCTTTCCGAGATAGAAGTACAAAAGGACGTACAATGCGACGAGAACGCAGTTGCCCCAGAAGTAGAACGGTTCCGAAGTCCTTGCATTATAGTACTTGAACCATACGACCATGATCGGGAAGGGTATCAATAGCACGTTGAATATCTTCAACAATCTTACGCCGATGTCGTTTCTGTAAGAACTCATCTGTACCTTGCCTTCCCAATCAGATGTGCGGAAAACCGCGCCGTCCGTCCTGACGGCCGTTTCATATTATATTATAAAATATATGGAAAAACAAAGCGGAAACGGCGCTTAACCCTCGGAAGGCTTAATCCCGTTGTCCTTGTCGCCGTCCCTGCTGAGGAAGGTCATCGGAGGAAGAGCCACGGGGTTGCCGTCCTTGTCCGCAGCCTTGATGAAAAGCGTCATTCCCGGATGCGGCGCATTGTCGATCGCCTTGAGGGACGAATCGTAAAGCTCGGCGACCTTGACGGGCTCCATGTAGCCTTCAGGCATGAGCACGTTCAATTCGTCTCCCCTGTAGAGCTTGTTCTTTTGGGTAACCTTGACGAGGCCAGTGACAGGGTCAAACGAATCTACCTCGCCCACGACGAATGCGGGCTTGTTGTAGGTCTTTCCGTAATCGATCTTGGCGTCATCCATCGGAGAATCAAAGAAGAATCCCGTGTCGTAATCGCGGTGAACGACCTTGTCCAATATGACAAGATGCCTCGGGTCAGCCTTGTAGCCTTCTGGGTCAGCGCAATAGGCGTCCACGGCCTCCCTGTAGACCTTCGTGGTCGCGGCTGCATAGTATTCGCCCTTGATGCGTCCTTCTATCTTAAGCGAATTCACGCCCGCTTCTATGAGCTCAGGGATGTGCTCTATCATGCAGAGGTCACGGGAACCGAAAATGTACGTTCCCCTATCATCCTGCTCGACCGGGAGCGGCATGTCGTGGCGCTTCTCTTCAACCACGGAATAGCTCCAGCGGCAAGGCTGGGCGCACGCTCCGCCGTTTGACCTTCTGCCTGTGAAATAGTTCGACAAAAGGCATCTTCCGGAATACGAGACGCACATCGCGCCGTGGACGAAGGCCTCAAGCTCAAGCTCCGCAGGTATCGCAGCCCTGATGGCCCTTATCTGCGCAAGGCTCACCTCTCTTGCGAGGACGATCCTTTTCGCGCCCTGGTCAGCCCAGAACCTGCAAGCCGCGCTGTTGGTCACGGAAGCCTGCGTGGAAATGTGTATGTCGAGATCAGGACAGAGAGTCCTTGCTTTAGCAAAAATACCGGGATCGGACACCAGGACCGCGTCAGCGCCTGATTCGTTTCCTACAAAGCTTATCGCGTCGTCAAGGCCCGCCAGGTCATCTTCGGTAGGCATGACGTTCATCGTGACGTAGCACTTCACGCCACGCTCATGGGCATAGGAAATGCCCTCGATCATCTGTTCCTTCGTGAAGTTGCCTGACGAGGCGCGCAGACCATAGGAAGTGCCGGACAGGTAAACCGCGTCGGCACCGTAATTTACAGCCGTTTTGAGCTTGGAAAGATCGCCCGCCGGAGAAAGCACTTCGACGCTTTTGCGGTCATGTTTTTTGTCAGAGATCGCGCCCGTCATAACCGTCAGTTTTTCTTCTTCGTGGTCTCGGTCGGAGCGGTCGTCTCTTCAGTGTTCTTGCCGGCGTTCTGATCGTCGATGTCCTCGCCGCCCGGCTCAACTTCGGTTACGTCCTCGTGCTTGGACCAGTTGTCCTTGTACTTGGCAATGTTCTTGTTGTGCTGCTTGAGCGTGGTCGCGAAAGCGGTTCCGCCGTCACCCGTGGCGCAGAAGTAAAGATAGCCGCATCCGGGCTCCGGATAGAGCGCTGCGGAAATGGCGTCAAGTCCGGGCATGCAGATCGGTCCCGGAGTAAGTCCTTCATGAGTGTAAGTGTTGTACGGGCTGTCGATGGCGAGCTCCTCGTCGCTGTGAAGCAGTGAAGTCTTGCCGCCCCTTTTCTCGACCAGATAATTGATCGTGGCGGAAGAACCGAACTTTCTCAATGAAGCGTCCTTGGATTTGAGCCTGTTGTGGAAGACCGCGGAGACGTACATCATGTCCAAAGGCTTGCCCGTCTCCATCTGGATGATCGAAGCCAGCGTGATGACCTGGTCCATCGACATGTTAAGGGCCTTGGCGCGGGTGTAATACTCTTCGTAAAGCTTGCCCCTCATGTTGTTCAGGAACTTGCGGATAATGCTCTCCGGTTTTGAGTTCACGTCGAACATGTAGGTGTCCGGATAGAGGTAGCCTGCGAGGATGTAGTCCCTGTCTTCGTTTATCTCGATCTTGGAAATGAAGTCATAGTCGACGAACATGTCCGGCGAATTCATGCACTTGTCGAATTCGGCGTCGTCAAAGGTCAGACCCGCCTTGTGCAGGAGCTTCTTGAGCTGCACGTAGGTCGTGCCTTCAGGGATCGTAACCGCGACGGTGGCAGATTCGAGCGTCAGGAAGAACATCAGCTCGTCGTATGAATAAGACTTGAGGAGATAGTGCGTGCCTGCGACGTACGCGCCGTCAAAGCCGTTGATCTTGCTCATGAGCGAGAATACGAGCTTGTTTCCGATGAGTCCCTGCTCGTAGAGTTTGTCGGCTATGTCCGAAGTGGAGTCGCCGGTCTCAATGACGAGCGTAACGGCTCCGGGAGTATCGGCCTTGACCTTGTACTTGCCGTCAGCAAGTCCCTTCTTGAGCGTGTCGAAACGGTTGTCCTGCGACAAGACGTAATTGAACCCGCCAAAAACGCCCAGAACGGCAAAGCCGAACAGGAGAAGGATGATTACAAGTATGCGCAGAGCGACCCATATCTTCTTTGAAAGCATGGATTAGTCCTAGGGCGTCCTCCGAAAAGCCTTTTATCTATTGCTCTCCACAGGACTCAGCAACCTGCGGGAGATCAGTCGTCTTTCTTCATCTTTGCAACGGTCTTCGCACGGAGATCATTGTTGAGGATCTTCTTCCTCAAGCGGATGTTCTTCGGCGTAACCTCGCAGAGCTCGTCGTCTTCGACGAATTCGAGGCACTGTTCGAGCGAGAAGTTGAGCGGAGGGGTAAGACGCATCGCGTCATCGGCTCCGGCTGAACGCATGTTGGTTACATGCTTCTTCTTGCAGACGTTGACCGTTATGTCCTCAGGCTTGGGATTGACGCCCACGATCATGCCCTCATAGACGGGAGTGCCTGCTCCGATGAAGAGCGGTCCCCTGTCCTGGGCGTTGAACAATCCGTAGGTGACTGCGGTGCCCGTCTCGAATGCTACGAGAACTCCCTGGCCGCGCGTTTCGATGTCGCCTGCGAAGGGCTCAAACCCGCTGATAACGCTGTTCATTATACCATTGCCCTTAGTGTCGGTCAAAAATTCAGTACGGTATCCGAGCAGTCCTCTGGACGGGATCCTGAATTCGAGCCTCGTATAGCCCTTGGTCGGAGGAAGCATATTGAGGAGCTCGCCGCGGCGTCTGCCGACCTTTTCCATAACGGGGCCGACAAAGTCTTCGGGGACGTCGATCACAAGGTCTTCTACAGGTTCCTGGAGCACTCCGTCGATCTCTTTCATGATGACCTTCGGCTTGCTGACCTGGAACTCGTATCCCTCGCGGCGCATGGTCTCGATGAGGACTGAAAGGTGGAGTTCGCCTCTTCCCTTTACAATGAATGCCTCGGTCGTATCTGTTTCTTCAACCCTCATGGAAACATTCGTCTCGATTTCCTTGAAGAGTCTTTCTCTAAGGTGACGTGAAGTTACGTATTTGCCGTCCTGACCAGCGAAAGGGCTGTCGTTGACGGAGAAGGTCATGGCGATCGTAGGCTCGTCGATCTTGACGAACGGAAGCGCCTCGGGATTTGCCGCATCGCAAAGGGTGTCGCCGATGTTGATGTCAGCGATGCCTGCAACGCAGACGATCTCGCCGATGGAAGCTTCAGCGACTTCTTCACGGCCGAGGTTATGGAATCTGAGGAGCTTTACGACGCGCGCGTTCCTCTTGCCGTCCTGGCCGTACGTGACCAATGCGACGTTCTCGCCCTGCTTTACGACGCCTCTCTCAACTCTACCGATGCCGATCCTTCCGATGTAAGGATCAGAGTCGATGTTTGAAACGAGAAGCTGCATGGGGCCTTCGGGGTCTCCCTCAGGGCAGGGCGTGTACTCAACTACCGTGTCGAGGAGAGGAGTGAAGTCAAGCTGCTTGCCGTCCTCATATTCCTTGAGGTCGAGCGTTGCGATGCCGGTCTTGCCGGATGAATAAACGATGGGGAATTCAAGCTGCTCCTCATCAGCTCCAAGCTCGATGAAAAGATCAAGGACCATGTCCACGACCTGCTTCGGGCGCGCGTCGGGACGGTCGATCTTGTTGATGCATACGATGGGCTTGAGGCCTAATTCAAGAGCCTTGTGAAGAACGAATCTCGTCTGCGGCATCGGGCCGTCGAAAGCGTCAACTACCAGGAGGACTGCGTCAACCATCTTGAGTACGCGCTCAACCTCGCCTCCGAAATCGGCGTGGCCGGGAGTGTCAACGACGTTGATGCGGATGCCCTTGTAATCGATGGCGGTATTCTTAGCGAGGATGGTGATGCCTCTCTCACGCTCCAGGTCGTTGGAGTCCATGACCTGCTCGACGACCGCTTCGTTCTCGCGGTAAACGCCTGCCTGCTTGAGCATGGAGTCAACGATGGTGGTCTTGCCGTGGTCGACGTGCGCGATGATGGCAATGTTCCTTAAGTTCTCGATCTTCTGTAAAGCCATGTTATATTCCTCGTTATGGTGATTGTAAAAATTCTCATTCTAAACCGCCTAATATTTTGCTACTCGCGCGCGTATATTAGGCACTGTAATTTTTCACAAATATATGGAGTCATCAGTCCTCTGTGCCGTTCTTATTGCGCAAAAGCAGGCGTATTGGAACGCCTTCGAAGCCGAAATTGCGGCGCAGCTGGTTCTCCAAGTACCTCTCGTATGAAAAATGCGAGAGCTTCTTGTCGTTTACGAAAAGCGCGATCGTGGGAGGATTTACCGCGACCTGCGTGCCGTAATAGATCTTTAAATGCCTGCCCTTGTCCTGAGGCGTAGGCACCTGAGTAACGGCCTCCGAGATCATCTGGTTGAGGACCGAAGTCGAAAGGCGCTTGTTTGCGTTTGCATGAACCGTCTTGATGAGGTCAAAGAGCTTGTCGACCCTCTGTCCGCTCTTTGCGGAAATGAACAGCACGGGCGCATATGTCATGAAGCCTAATCTTTCACGGATTATCGCGGTCGCGCGCTCAGCCGTGCCGGTCTCCTTTTGGGCTATGTCCCACTTGTTTACGCAAATGACGGAAGCCTTTCCCGAATCGTGCGCAAGGCCCGCGACGCGCGTGTCCTGCTCGGTTACGCCGATGGTCGCGTCGATCATGATGACGCAGACGTCGGCACGGTCAATGGCGGATAAGGCGCGGACCATCGAATAACGCTCGATCTCGTCCTCTATCCTGCCCTTCTTGCGCATTCCCGCGGTATCAACGATGGTGAAACGGCCCTTGTCGTTCTCGACTACGGAGTCGATCGCGTCCCTCGTGGTACCCGCCACGTCGGAAACTATGCTTCTTTCCTCGCCGGTCATTTTGTTCGTCAGGGAGGATTTGCCGACGTTCGGACGCCCAATAATGGCCACCCTGATCGTCTCGTCGGATCCGTCATTTTCCTCTTCCGGAGGGAACTTTTCATAGATCATGTCGAGCATCTCGCCCAATCCGAGCCTGTGGGCGGCGGAGATCGCGCAAACGTCCTCTAATCCGAGATTGTAAAACTCATAGAATTCCGGCGGCGCGTCACCGACGTAATCGGACTTGTTGACTGCAACGACGACGGGGCGTCCCGCCTTGCGCAGCATGACCGCTATCTCCTCGTCGGCAGCCGTAAGGCCGGCCTTGAGGTCGCACATGAAAAGGATGACGTCCGCGGTCTCGATCGCTATCTCAGCCTGCAGGCGCATCTGCTTGAGGATTATATCCTCATTGTTTCCGGGCTCGATTCCGCCCGTATCGATCATGAGAAACTCGCGGCCCCTCCAAGTGGTTTCCGCATAGATCCTGTCGCGCGTAACGCCGGGCGTGTCCGCAACAATGGACAGGCGCTCGCCGTACAGGGTGTTGAAAAGGCTTGATTTACCCACGTTTGGGCGCCCTACGATCGCGACAACCGGTTTGCTCATATCGATCCTTTCATCCGTTTAACATAAAAAAAGGCAGTGCCTAGTTCTAAACACTGCCTTGATTTACTACTAAAGTCTTGTTCAGGCCTCTTCGCCGACTTTGATAACCTGTTTTCCATCCAGGTAACCGCAGTTCTTGCAGACCGTGCGGCGAAGCATCTTAGCATGACACTGGGGACATTCAACGAAACCCGGCATGTTAAGCTTGAACAAG
>JAFZVF010000057.1 GCA_017617935.1 Clostridiales bacterium
AACTACATTCCTCTCGGCCTTACGATCGAGAAGGGTATGGAGAACCAGTGGTACACCTCCGGCGGTACGCTCAACGTTTCTTCCGGTATCGCTATCACAAAGAACTGCAAGGACGTTGAAGGCGCATTCAAGTTCATCGACGACCTCCTTTCTCAGGAAATCCATGACCTCCGTTTCTGGGGCGTTAAGGACGTTGACTACAAGGTTGACGACAACGGTCTGTACTACAGAACAGAAGAAATGCGTAAGAACGCAGCTGATCCTAACTACAAGACAAAGCACCTCTGCACATATTCTTACTTCCCTCAGTGGTCTGGTACTTCCAGAGACGGTAAGAACGCTATGATGCCTGCTGAGCAGCCTTCCGAGTTCAAGGAATCTCTCCCGGCTCCCGTTAAGAAGGTATTCGAGGCTTATGGTGCCAACACTTACATCGATATCCTCGGTTCCGTCAATAAGGCTGGTCCTTGGTATCCTATGTATTCTTACTCCAACAACATGAAGACCGACACGGCTGGTGGTACAGCTTGGACAAAGATGGGCGAGTGCAAGCACGCTTGGCTTCCTAAGGTCGTTATGTCTAAGGACTTCGAGAAGACTTGGGATGAGTACATGAAGGCTTACGCAGCATGCAAGCCTGAGGACTTCGTTGCAGAGATGCAGCAGGAGCTCGACAAGCGTATTGCAGCTTACGAAGCAGCTACCAAGAAGTAATAGCTAAAAACTCTTAATCGTCATTTCGACGTTAATAGTAAGTAATCAGGGTAGACGGCCATTGATTTAGGTCGATGGCCGTCTATTCTTACTTTAAAAATCCGCTAAAAATCACATACTCATATCCTTTCAAGAGGTTTCTCGCATGGCTACAAACACAATCAATCCTGAGGATCTTCAGCCTCATAAGAAAGTAAAATTTCTTGCTGAAGCTAAGAGACAGCCATTTCTACTCATTTCCTCAGCTCTTCTTCTTATCTACGGAATAATCTTCTATTATGTTCCCGTATTGGGATGGGTTACCGCTTTCCAGGACTACAAGCCGGCTGTCGGCTTTATTAAGTCCAAGTGGGTCGGTTTTGCTAAATTCCAAAAATTATTCGAAAACAAAACGTTCTTCCTGGCGTTCAGAAACACGCTTTGCATGGGCGTTATAAACCTCGTATTCCATTTCGTAACGGCTATCGCTTTCGCGTTGCTCCTCAATGAAGTACGACTCATATTCGCAAAGAAGTTCATCCAAACGATCTCATACATGCCTCACTTCCTTTCATGGATCATCGTTACGGCAATCGTACGAGACATACTGGCTTCTGACGGTATCGTCAACGAGTTCCTTATGAACGTCTGCGGAAATGACAAGGCAATTGACTTCTTTGCCGTCAAAGGGTACTTCTGGTGGATAGTCGCGTTCGCGAACGTTTGGAAGGAAACCGGATGGAATGCGATCATATATCTCGCTGCAATTACGGCTATTGATCCCTGCCTCTATGAGGCTGCCGACATGGATGGCGCCACCAGATTCCAGAAGATGTGGTACATCACTCTTCCTTCGCTCCGTCCTACGATCATGATCCTCTTGCTCATCAACATCGGTAACGTATTGAACGCAGGTTTCGAACTTCAGTACATCTTAGGTAACGACGTTATTTCCGACGTTTCCAAGATCTTAGACGTATTCATTCTTGACTGGGGTATTTCTCAGTTTGACTTCTCACTCGGTACTGCGGCAGGTATCTTCAAGAGCGTCATCGCACTTATACTTGTCTGCCTTGGCAACTGGACTGCCAAGAAGACCGGTGATGAACGGTTGTTCTAAAGGGGGAGTTGAATTATGAAAATTAAGAAATACGGTCCCGGTGACATTATTTTTGAGATTTGCCTGATACTCTTCATGGTAATCTTCTTGGTCGTAACGCTTTATCCTATCGTCAACACGTTGGCAATCTCCTTCAACGACGGTTTCGATACGATAACGCACAGGATCCACTTCATTCCTCACATGTTTACGACCGACAACTACAAGGCGGTTTTTGCTAAAGAGGGATACAGAATGGGTGCGGTAAACACCGTTCTCAGAACTGTTCTCGGAACGCTCATCTCTCTCGTCGTAAACGCCATCCTTGCTTACGTCATCAGCAGAAAGAGATTCCTGTTCAAGAAGAGCTTCTCACTTTTCTGGGTCATCACCATGTACGTTAACGGCGGTCTCATCCCGACGTACATCACGTTCCAGAAGCTGCACCTTACAAACAACTTCCTGGTTTACATCATTCCCGGTGCGGTCAGCGCATTCAACATGCTCGTCATCCGTAACTACATGAATGGTATTCCTGATTCTCTTGAAGAGTCTGCCCAGATTGACGGTGCAGGATATTTCAAGATCTTCTACAGCATCATCTCGCCTCTGTGCAAGCCTGTTTACGCTACGATCGCGCTTTTCGTCGCAGTCTATCAGTGGAACGCTTGGTTCGACGCAATGCTCTACAACAAGATGCATGACGAACTCACCGTTCTCCAGTACGAGCTCATGAAGCAGCTCCAGACCGCAATGAAGTCCGCAGGAAGCGTCGAAGGTCTCAAGAACGGTGGTACGACCATCACGCCTACGTCGATCAGAGCTGCAGCGACGATCTGTACGATGGTGCCTATCCTATTCGTATACCCGTTCCTTCAGAGGTATTTCGTTACCGGCCTTACGATCGGCGGTGTTAAAGAGTAAAACAACGTCCTTTGTGTTTCAACGGTTTAATGTTTCAGGCGCCCCCAAAAGGGACGCCTGTAACATTTAAAGGGATAGAATAATCACTGCCTTTAATGTATTATTATCCGTAGTTTTTTAGGAGTATTTCATGAGCGTATTCAGATATGACAGTCCTTTGATGCAGCTTCTTACCAAGGCTGCGGATCTTGTTTGGGTCAACATCCTCGTGCTTGTTTGCAGCATCCCGGTCTTTACCGCAGGCGCCGCGATCAGCGCGATGTCGTCGATAATCTACAAGATCCTTCACAACGAAGACATCATGGTTACCAGAGAGTTCTTCAAGGCTTTCGCAAAGAACTTCAAACAAGCTACCGTCATCTGGCTGATACTGCTCGTCATTGAGGGCGTTTTGGCTTACGACTTCTATTATTCGAGACAGATCGGAACGAACTTTTCAGAGGCTATGAAGACGGTCGCGGTCGTTTTGTTCGTGCTCGTCTATGCTTTGATCCTTTACATTTTCCCGTTGCAGTCCCACTACTACAACAAGACCAAGGATCTTTTCAAAAACGCCGCGATCTTATGCGTGGTGCATCCGGCAAGGACCTTTTTCATGCTCGTCGTCAGAGCGGCTTTTTACGGCTTGGGCGTACTCATCGTTCTAGATTACAGGTTCATACCGTTGCTCGTCGCATTCGGCATTTCGCTGCCATGGTATTTCTGCGCATGCATCTACATGTCCGTGTTTGACAAGCTTGACGGCATTGACAGGAACGGAAACAAGATCGGTCCCGCGGCATATGAAAAAGAATCCGATCCCGCAGAAGAAACTGAGGAACCGGATTCTGATGATTCTGATGATGCTGATGAAGATTCAGCTGATGACGGGGAAGAGGAGAAGCCTGAATCTTAAGAGGGAACTGCTCCTTCCGACGTGAACTTCATTAAGTTCTTTTCCTCGCCGAAAGTCTTCCAAACGGGCATTTGAGTTCCGTCATCGTCAAGGCAGTTCGGATCGTGCGTCTTTACGAATGACGCGAGGTAATTGCCCATCTGTCTTGCAAGTTCGAAATGCCTGCCGCGCATGGGTCTCCAGCACTTGATGACGTTGTCGAACCAGAACCAGAGATCGACGGAATGGAAATTGCCGGGGTTGTCCTCACCAGGAATGTCCGTTCCAAATTCGTATGCATAGATCTTTGAAACGCCTGAAGATAATGCCTTAGCGCAAGATTCCTTAACGGTCTTTTCGACGATGTTGGTGCCGCCTACAGGGAATTCGTCGATCGTGTATCCGGCCATTACCGGAATGCCGTTGATCTTGTTGTCCTCAAAATTGATCAGGGCGTCACACTTGTAGTTTACGCCGTCCTGGACGGGCGCAAACCTTGGGTGGTTCTGAGCCCATTCACCATATTTGTCCCTGATGAAGAAAGCGTCAAGTTTGCGTGCTTCTTCGATGCTCTTTACGCCGAGGAATTCAAGGAATTCCTTGCCCTTGGCTTCAGCCTTTTCAAGCGTAACGGGAAGCAGGATGTCATCGCCGTTTCCGGGGAAGCGGATCATGCCGCTCATTATGACCGCGCCCTTGATGAGGCCGAAATTGTCTTCGTTGGTAATCTGGTTCAAAACGCTGCCGCCGCCTGCAGACTGGCCTGCGATCGTTATGTTGTCAGGATCTCCGCCGAATGCGGCGATGTTTTCCCTGACCCATCTCAAACCTGCCTGTTGGTCCAGAAGACCGAAGTTTGCGGGTGCGTCAGGAGATTCCGCCGTCAGGTCGGGGTGTGCTAAAAAGCCCAATGCCGCGAGTCTGTAGTTTACGCTGACGACGACTATACCGCGGCGCGCAAGACGCTCTCCGTTGAATTCCATCTCAGCCGTGTAGCCCCACTGAAAACCGCCGCCGAATATCCATAAAAGAACCGGAAGCTTTTCGTCCGTTGACTTTGCGGGAGTCCAGACGTTCAGATAAAGGCAGTCCTCGCCCATCGGAATGTCGGGATCGACGTGCCACTCCTTGCAGTAGATATCGGTGCCGACTGCAGGTTGGTCCTGAACGGAAATGGGTCCGAACTGATAAGCGTCAAGTATGCCGTCCCAGTCAGCGCAGGGCTGCGGAGCCTTCCATCTCAGGTCGCCGACCGGAGGAGCCGCGAAGGGGATGCCCTTGTATGCCGTGATCCTCGGATCATTTCCGGGAAGTCCTCTGATTTTGCCGTTCTTAACAGTAGTCTGTCTGAGCATGTATTAATCCTCCTTAAGTTCGAAGCCTGCAAAATCGGGATTGCCATTTCCTTTGAAAGTGAAGAAGAGGCTGGCTTTGCCGTCAGGCAGCTTTACGTCTGTCTTTATATCGGTCCAGTAGTTGTAGTTTTCAACGGGGAAGGTGCCAAGAACTTCGCCGCCGATTTCCGTCCTGACTTCGAAAACGCCGTTGCCGTATCCTCTGATCCTGATCATGCTGACTCTGCTGTTCTTCAGATCGAAGAACTTGAAGCCCGCGGTCGACGAGTTGGTCATGTTCGCGATATAGCCGGAACCGGTGTTTACGTCCCTGTCTTCTTCGTCCTGCGTGATTCTTGGGAATTCAGAACCCAGGAACATGCCGTGTCCCCAGGACCCGCCGGTATACGTCTGTTCCGTGTCAGTGAAGAGGTTGCACGCGATGTAGGAAGGGTACCAGCCCTTGCCTTCGAGAGGACCGCCGTTCAAGCCGCAGGAAGTGATCTGCGCTTGGTTGATCGATCCGTCTTCGTTGAAGGTGAGGGGTTCTGCGCATCCCTGTCTTGAAAATACCGTTCCGTTAGTGTGGCGGTGATAGAAGATGTACCACCGGCCGTTTATTTCCTCCATGCTTCCGTGGTTGTTGGAAGTGTAGTAAACGGGCTTTTCAGCGGGCTTGTAAGTGTCGATGTGGAGGTCGCAGTTGCTTACGACGACGCCCTTGTAAGTGAACTCGCCTTCAGGACTGTCAGAAGTCGCGTAGCATAGCTCATGGAGAACGACAGAAGAGTAGATGAAATAGTAGATTCCGTTTCTTTTTCTGATCGACGAAGCCTCGAAGAACTCGTGGCCTTCGTAGCCGCTTCCTGCAGAATAAGGCTGCGAGGGCATTATGAATCTGGGTCCCTTGATGATGGTAAGCATGTCTTTGTCAAGCACCGTGTGCATCGGGCCGTGTCTTGACTTGTCACCGATGGGGCAGAAACCCGTGTAAAGGTGGGTTACGCCGTTCTCGGTTATGACGCCCGGATCGAACTGCGGATCGTCGCCTTCCTTTTTGCCAAGGAGGGTTCCGTCACTGTAGTGGACATAGCCGTAGAATTCGTATTTGCCTGCAGGGGTGTCGCAGACCGCAACGGATACGACGTTGACCTTGTCCAAAACATAGTAGAGATAGTATCTGCCGTCAGGTCCTATGGTTACGTCAGGAGCGTAGAGGGCCATGTGTCCGTCTTCATTGAGCGGATCCTGCGTCCTCTTGTAGATGATGCCTTCGTATCTCCAGTTGCCCAGATCGTCAACGGGCGCGGACCAGCAGACGTAATCGTTCAGACAGAACACGTGTCCGTTAAAGATGTCGTGTGAACCATATACATAGACGCGTCCGTCAAAGACGTAGGGTTCGCCGTCCGGAACGTATTCCCATGACGGAAGGTAAGGGTTAAATGCCTGTTTCTTCATAAGTTTTTATCTCCCTGCTTTGTTTTTGCATTGCCTTTATCCTGTATTGACGCGGGGATTCCCCCGTGAATTTTCTAAACTGTCTGCAGAAGTGCTCGGTGTTCCTGTATCCGCACTGTTCGCCCACGGAACTTATCGTGTCCTGGGTATATAAGAGCTTGTCCTGGGCAAGCTTTATCCTGGCCCTGATGACGTCGTTCATGCACGATATCCCGAAAGTGTTTCTATAAAGGAGCTGGAGATGTGCGGGACTGATGGAGAGCGTTTCCGACATCATGGCCACGGTCCAGGGCTTTTCGGGATGGAGGAGGATTTCCTTTCTCAAAGACTGGAGCAAAGGGTGATAGGTCGATTCCGTCCTTGTCGCAACGTCGCCAGAGAGCTTTGATACCAAGGCGTGGAACAGGTCCCTGATTATCGGGTTTGAAGGGTCGCTGCTGACTTGTGCTTCCCACGATATGAGCTTGATGAGATTATGGACGTAATCCGGATCGGACGGCTTGAAGGGAACTCCCTTGAGGGGAAAATCCAATATCATGCTCTCGTCGGTCCTGAAGTGTATCCAGTCATTTGTGTAAGGCTCGCCCTCGGGCGAATAGTAGAACTTGTGCATGTTCTGAGGGAAAAGGATCACCGTTTCAGGAGGGCAGAGGGTCATTCCGTCTTCGGTAGGAAAAAAGACCGGACTGTGAGTGAAGACCAGGAGCCACCAATCAAAACCCGCATGACCCGTCGCGGTATCAAACCTGATTCCGTCCTTGTGGGTGTAGCTGTATCCTGAATACAATATGTCAATCATCCCGGTTTTGGCGCCCCGTGCGTTTATATGTTTAAAATTATTATACTGATATAATAGCACCTGACCATCTGAATGCGAACAGAAAAATAGGATAAATCAATTTTCCCGTACGAAAAATCATTGCCTGAACCGTGTGTGGGATGTTAATTTCGAGGTAATAAAATCGCACGAACAATGGATGCGGCCCGGAGGGAATTTTAATGGCTGAAAAAACAAAGATGATAATCGAGAAGGACTTCAAGATCGCTGATATCGATGACAGGCTTTACAGTTCATTTATCGAGCATCTCGGCCGCGCCGTTTATGACGGCATCTATGAGCCAGGTCATCCCAACGCCGATGAGATGGGCTTCAGAAAGGACGTCATCGATCTCGTAAAAGAGTTGGGCGTCACGACAGTAAGATATCCGGGCGGAAACTTCGCTTCCAACTATTTCTGGGAAGACACCGTAGGACCCAAGGACCAGCGCAAGAAGAGGCTTGACCTTGCATGGAGGACGCTCGAGCCGAACGAAGTCGGAATCAACGAATTTTCCAAGTGGGCAAAGCAGGCGGGTTCCTCCGTCATGATGGCGGTCAACCTTGGTTCAAGAGGCGTACCTGACGCTCTCAATCTTCTCGAATACTGCAACCTCGATACTGACAGCTACTATGCTTCCTTGAGAAGACAGCATGGCGACAAGGAGCCTTACGGAATCAAGCTCTGGTGCCTCGGAAACGAGATGGACGGCCCTTGGCAGGTCGGCCAGAAGTCCGCTGAAGAGTACGGCCACCTTGCGGCAGAGACTGCTAAGGCCATGAAGATGATGGATGAATCGATAGAGCTCGTCGCATGCGGAAGCTCCGGAGTTGGAATGCCAACGTTCGGCGAGTGGGAAGCAAAGGTGCTCGACCAGGCATACGACTATGTTGATTACATTTCGCTCCATCAGTATTTTGAGAACCGTGCCGGTGATACTGCCGATTTCTTTGCAAAACTTGACGACGTTGACGAGTTCATCAATGCGGTCATCGCGACGTGTGATTACGTAAAGGGAAAGAAGCACAGCAAGAAGACCGTCAACCTTTCGTTTGACGAATGGAACTGTTGGTATCACGAGTCCGCGGCTGACAGTGAGACGATGGAGAAGAAGCCCTGGGGACTTCACCCGCATCTTCTTGAAGATCACTATACCTATGAAGACGCAATTGCTGATGGCCTCGCTCTGATCAAGTTCATCAAGCACGCCGACAGGGTCAAGATCGCCTGCCTTGCGCAGCTCGTAAACGTCATCGCTCCGATAATGACGGAGAGCGGCGGAGCGGCATGGAGACAGACGATCTTCTATCCGTTCTATCATGCTTCCAAGTACGGAAGGGGCGCAGCGTTAAAGCCCGTCATGAAGACCGGTACGCACAAGACTTCAAACCACGACGAAGTTACCGACGTTGAGGCGGTTCCCGTTTACAACGAGGAAAAGGGCCAGCTTACGATCTTCGCGGTCAACCGTCTTGTTGACGAGACCGTTCCTTTCGAAGTCGACTTAAGAGGCTTCGAAGGCTATAAGGTCGTAGATTATCAGGCGCTCGAAGGCACCGACATGCTCGCTGTCAATTCAGCGGAAGAAGAGAAGGTAAAGCCCATTACGAAGACGGATTACACCGTTACCGAGAACGGCTTTACGGCGGAATTAAAGCCCGCATCATGGAACGTGATAATACTTTCCAAATCATAATTTTCCTACCTTCAAATGTCGCTTCCAAAGCGACCTCTCAAGTCAATATCCTCCCTATAATGAAGCCGTAAGCCAAAGCAAAAGCTTCATGAAAAGGGAGGATATTAACATGAAAAAGAATCTTACTGAATTGGTCTTCATCCTTGACAAGTCAGGCAGCATGGCCGGCCTTGAAAAGGACGTCATCGGCGGCTTCAACGCCATGATCGAAAAGCAGAAGAAGCTTGACGGCGAATGCCTCGTGTCCTGCGTTCTCTTCGACAACGACCAGAAGGTCATCTATGACAGGATCCCCGTATCCGAGGTCAGGCCGATGACCGAAAACGATTACGAGGTTGGCGGCTGCACGGCGCTTGTGGACGCGTTGGGCCTCGCGGTCAAGCACATCGGAAACGTCCACAAGTACGCAAGGGAAGAGGATGTCCCTGAGCACACGGTCTTTGTCATCACGACTGACGGCATGGAGAATGCGAGCAGGATCTATTCTTCCGACAAGGTCAAGAAAATGGTCAGCAAGAAGACGGAAAAGAACGGCTGGGAGTTCCTCTATCTTGCTGCCAACATCGATGCAGTCGAGACGGGAGCGTCGATCGGCATCAAGAAGGGAAGGGCCGCCAATTACAAGTGCGACGGAAAGGGAACCGGACTTCTTTTCGAGACCGTAGGCGCTGCCATCGGAAGCATGAGGTCCTGCGCGAAGATCAGTGACGACTGGGCTTGTGAACTCGAAGAAGACAACAAAAAGAGATAAGAAATGAACGCCCCTCTTGTAATGGATTGTGCTATGATAGCAGTATTGAAATTCATTACAGGAGGGGTTTTGTATGGGTTTTGAAGCAGAAGTTGCGGAATACGTTCCCGTGCTTTATGAAACGTTTTGGGCTTTGATACCGCCTATTGTGGCCATCCTTTTGGCCCTCATCACCAAGGAGGTATACAGTTCGCTCTTTGCAGGCGTACTCGTGGGTGGACTTATCTATTCCTACTCGTATACCAGTCCTTACGTTGATCCCGTCAGAGCATTGAATCACGTGTTCAAGGACGGACTAATCAAATCACTTTCCGATTCGTACAATGTAGGCATCCTTATCTTCCTTGTTTTCCTTGGCATAATCGTTGCCATGATGAACAAGGCGGGAGGCTCTGCGGCTTTTGGCGAATGGGCTTCCAAGCATGTTCATTCAAGGGTTATGGCCCAGCTCGCCACGATCCTTCTCGGATGCCTCATCTTCATCGATGACTATTTCAACTGCCTCACGGTCGGCTCAGTAATGCGCCCCGTCGCAGACAAGGAGAAGATCTCGAGAGCAAAGCTTGCGTACCTCATTGACGCGACTGCAGCTCCCGTCTGCATCATCGCTCCGATCTCTTCATGGGCGGCCGCCGTTTCGGGATTCGCGCCCGAAGGCACCAACGGCCTGATGCTCTTCATCAAGGCCATCCCTTACAACTACTATGCGATCCTTTCGATCCTCATGATGGTCGGCCTCGCGGTCTTCAAGATCGACTACGGTCCGATGAAGCGTCATGAGATGAACGCGCTTAACGGTGATCTGTTTACAGTCGAGCCTCCCGTCCAGTCTTCTGAAAACGAAGTCAAGGGCAAGGGAAAGGTCGTCGACCTCGTTCTGCCCGTTCTGATGCTGATCCTTTTCTGCGTCATCGGCATGATCTACACCGGCGGATTCTTTGAAGGCGAAAGCTTCATTGACTCATTCGCAAACAGCGACGCTTCCGTAGGACTTGCGTACGGCGCATTCGGCGGAGTCGTTTTCATGGTCATCTACTACATCGTCAGGGGAGTCCTCAAGTTCAAGGAGTGCATGGGTTGTGTTGAGACCGGCTTCAAGGCAATGGTTCCGCCTATCGCGATCCTCACTCTTGCTTGGACCCTCAAGGCCATGACCGATTCTCTCGGCGCGGCAAACTGCGTTGCAAACTTCGTCAGCCAGGATGCATTCAAGAACCTCAACTGGGCAATGCCCGCGATCATATTCCTGATCGCTTGCGGACTTTCTTTCGCAACAGGTACTTCATGGGGTACGTTCGGCATCCTCATCCCGATCACGCTCAAGGCATTCTCGCTTGAAGGCGGCAGCCCGCTCGCCATCATCTGCATGTCAGCCTGCATGGCAGGCGCCGTTTGCGGCGACCACTGCTCACCTATCTCCGACACGACGATCATGTCTTCTGCAGGCGCACAGTGCAACCACATCGCGCACGTTTCGACGCAGCTGCCTTATGCGCTTACCGCGGCAGTCGTTTCGTTCGTGGCTTATCTCGCAGCGGGAATCCTTCAGATCTTCGTTCCGTCTTACGGAGCAAATTCAGCGATATCGCTCGCATTCGGAGTTGTAGTGCTCGCAATCGTGATCGTCATCCTCAGGGCCGTATTCCCTACGCCTGAGGCGAAGGATCTTCAGAAGGACGCCGAGAAAGCGACTCAGAAAGCTGCGAAATAATAATCGCAGCAAACATTATCACGCAGCCTGCTCCTTCTCTGAGGCTCATGCCCTGATGAAGGACCAGCGCCGCCGCGATAACGGCAAATACGGACTCCATGCACATCAGAAGTGAAGCGACCACCGGGTTGGCGTGCTTCTGACCGATGATCTGGAAAGTATAAGCAACACCGCAGCTCATTATTCCCGAATACAAAAGGGAAGGGGCTGCGGTTTTTATGTCGGCGATTACGGGATGTTCGAAGATGAACATCGCCACGATCGAAATGATTGCAGCTACGACGAACTGCATGAATGAGAGTTGGACTCCGCTGACGTCCTTTTCAAGGAACTTGTCGATCAGCATTATCTGGACCGCGTAGAAGACTGCGCAGATGAGTGCCAGAACGTCGCCCAGATTTATCTTTGTGAGATCGGAAGGGTTGATGCACAAAAGGAAAAGTCCGCCAAGTCCCATGAATATGGAAAGCCATGTAAGAAGCTTGATCTTCTTTCCGAGGAAGACCGAGAAGAGCGGTACGAAGAACATGTAGAACGCGGTGATGAAAGCGATCTTTCCGGAAGTCGAATAGTAGAATGCGAACTGCTGGAAATTCTGCGCGATCGAAAAGACGATGCCCAGGACAAGGCCCATTTTCAGGGTGTCCTTTCTCAGGTCCATGCCCTTGTTGACAATGAGGACGATTGGAAGAAGCGCGACCGCACCCAATGCGGTCCTGATGCCCGTGAAGGTAAATGCGTCGATCGACTTCATGCCGATCTCTTGAGCAACAAAAGATGAACCCCATACAATGGCGGTGATCAGCAGAAGTATTATTCCCTTGGGTGTTGTTTTGCGCATTCGAGTATTATATCACCCATCAGTCATAATCGGCTTGTCAATATTGACTTGCCACCCGCTATGGCAAATAATAGGAGATACGTTCATCAAGAATTTTTAAGGAGGACGACAAATGGCTAACAAATACGCTGGCACACAGACAGAAAAGAACCTGCAGGCAGCTTTCGCAGGTGAATCACAGGCAAGAAACAAGTACACTTACTTCGCTTCAACCGCTAAGAAGGAAGGATATGAGCAGATTGCCGCCCTTTTCCTTAAGACAGCAGACAACGAAAAAGAACACGCCAAGCTTTGGCTTAAAGAGCTCGAAGGCATCGGCGATACGGCAGCAAACCTCGCTGCAGCAGCTGACGGTGAGAACTTTGAGTGGACCGATATGTATGAAGGCTTCGCCAAGACCGCTGAGGAAGAAGGATTCCCGGCACTCGCAGCCAAGTTCCGCATGGTAGGCGCCATCGAGAAGCATCACGAAGAGCGCTACAGAGCCCTCCTCAAGAACGTTGAGGCTCAGGAAGTCTTTGCTAAGAGCGAGGTCAAGGTCTGGGAGTGCAGAAACTGCGGCCACATCATCGTCGGCACAAAGGCACCCGAGATGTGCCCCGTTTGCGCTCATCCCAAGAGCTATTTTGAGGTTAATGCTGAGAATTACTAAAATCGAGAAGATTGTTTTGCTCGCTAAAGTCCTCGGCGCGAAGCGCCTGCGGAAGTCGCTCGCAAAGCAACTTCTCTCGGAATGAGTGTGGAAGTCGCTCGCAAAGCAACTTCTCTCATTAAGAGATTGAGATCAGGGCTGATTCCTTCGGGGGTCAGCCCGTTTTTTACGAAGTGTCGATTTCAGTACCTTTTTTGGACGAAAAAGGTACTGTTTTGAGCACTAAGATGCTTTTTTGTCTTAATCAGTACCTTTTGGAGTGAAAAAAGGTACTGATTTTTGCACTCACCCTTTTATACATTGAACTGCCCCGCAAGGTTTTCTATAATGGTCACATTGAAAAACCAAGGATAGTGTGGAAATGAAGATACTTTCAATGTCCGGTTTCGTGCCGGAACAGATATGCGATACGGTGAGGTTCACCGGTTTTGACGGCGGCGAGAGGCTGTCGCATTACTGCGGTTATGCAGCTGATTTCATTTCGCAGGTAAGGGAAGACGGTTCCATAGACGGCGCGGTGTTCCCGAAGAGTTGTGACAGCAGCCGTTCGATCGGAAGCTATATTGACGATACGGGCAAGTTCATTTATTCGATGCCGGTGCCTGCGGTCAGGAACGCTGAGTCGGTTTCTTATTTTGCTGATATCCTGAAGGACTATAAGAGCAAGATTGAAAAGCATTACGGAGTAACCATCAGCGAAGATGACGTTAAGGCCCGCGATGCGGTAATTACGGCACGTAACGCAAAGATCGCGGCTGCTTACGGCAAGCTCAATGTTCTTTCTTATGCTTCATACATCCACGAAGTCCATGCTTCTCTCAACGCGCCTTATGAGTTTGATGAGAGCCGCATAGTCAATGGAAATGACGGAAAGCCGGTTTTCCTTATCGGTTCCTTCCTTGCAGGCGTTGAACTTGCAGATTGCATTGAGAACGCGGGACTTAAAGTGGTCGCTGACAACATGCCCGAGTCAGGAAGGCTTGCTTCACGCGCGGGATTTGTTTCTTCTGAGACTGACGTCTATAAGAAGATAGCGTCTGAGATCCTTTGCACAAGGCCTTCTCCGACGCAGGATCTTTTCGATGAAACGATAAAGAGCAATCTTGAAGAGATCCGCAATAAGGGCTGCAAGGGAGTCATTTTCGCGACACAGAAATACTGCGAGCCTTACGATTATCTGTTCTCGGTATATAAGAAAGCGCTTGATGAGCAGGGTATCCCGGCCCTTCGGGTGCAGATGGCGGATTCGACTGACGGAAACGGCAAAGCCGCCGCGCTTGAAGCCTTCGCCGACATTATCTGATGCTTAAGGAGTAAAGATGCCTGATTCATATCTTGTACACGTAGCGGGAGCAATGCGCAGCTACTACAAAGATTTCTCGAAATACGCCAAGGGCAGGGAGCCCTCTCAAAAGGTAGCATGGGTGACTTCGTTTACTCCCATTGAGATCCTTGACGCTCTTGATATCGAATATATCTACCCGGAAAGCTATGCGGCCGTTATCGCCGCGAGCGGACTTGAACAGCCTCTGTTGGAAGAGAGCACAAGGCAGTTCCTTTCATGTGACTGCTGTTCTTATTCGTGCTGCTTCGAAGGATGCGTTGAGACGGGAAAAGGCCCCAGAGGCGTGCCTCCCAAGCCGGACGTGCTCATTGCCACGAACAACCAGTGCAACACGCTTCCCGGATGGTGGAACATACTGGCTAAGAGATATAACGTACCGCTTATCGTTTTGGATTATCCGGGCGAATTCACGGAAAATCCCATCGCGAGAGCTTATGTTGAGAAGCAGCATAAGGACTTTGTTGCCAAGATGGAAGAACTGAGCGGCAACAGGCTTGATGAGAATGAGCTCGCCAAGAGGATAGAGAACAGTATCGGATCAGTTGCAGCATGGAAGCGCGTGTGCGCATGCCTTAAGGACAGGGAAGTTCCGCCGACGCTTCTTTTCGACAACATCAACTTTCTCATCACGGCACGCTGCAAGGAAGAGACTGCGCTCATCTATAACCTCATGGCTGACGAGATGGAGACCTATCCCGAGTGCGACAAGTCACTTACGCCTCTTTTCTGGATCGGATATCCGCTCTGGTACCACAAGGACAGGTATTTGACGGAGGTCATGGACGGTTTCCGCGTTTGCGGTTCAAACTACATCACTTGGTGGAACCTTGATTATGAGGGCAATTCCGTATGGGATAAGCTTTTCTCGGCATACAACAACACGTTCCTCAACCTTTCACAGAAGACAAAGACGGAAAGGCTTTCCGACATTATCGCGGCTTCAGGCGCAAAGTGCGCGGTTACCTGCCGAAACAAGAGCTGCAAGTGCGACTATGTTTCAGCCAAGAACGTAGGCATTCCGCAGGCTGAACTCGAGGTCGACATGATCGACCGCGAGTACCTTGACGTGGAGCGTGCGGGCAAGCTCATGGCGATACTTAAGGAGACCGTAAATTGAGAACGATAGGGATCGACATCGGTTCGACGTACACCAAATACTGCTACATGGATGGCGGTGAGGTCATGACGCTCTTTTCCGAGAAGACACCCATAAGGCAGAAGGAATACTTCGACAAGAAGACTTTGGAGCTAAAGAGCATTTACCACTGCGACAAGATGTTTTCCTGCGGTTACGGCAAGAACAACGCCGGCGCGGACGGTTCAGTTTCTGAACTTGTCGCGCTCGCTGCAGGTGCGGGAATGGTCGCGCCTGAATACAAAGTCGTTTTGGATATCGGAGGGCAGGACACGAAGATAATCGTATGTGAGAACGGAAAGCTCAAGGAGTTCTTCGTAAACGACAAGTGCGCCGCGGGCTGCGGCATGTTCGTTGCCAATTCAACCAATCTGCTTCAGACGGATTTCAAGGAAATCTCGTTGGGCGATGCGGACGAGCCTTCGCTCAAGCTTTCGTCTACGTGCGCCGTGTTTTCGCAGTCCGAGATCACCGAACTCATTGCTGACAACGCGCAGCCCGAAGAGATAATGAAGGGAGTCATCTGGCAGGTTTTGGTGCAGTCAAAGGCTTTGCTGGGGAAAGTGAGATGTGACCGCCTTTTGTTTTCCGGCGGACTTTCGCAGATCCCTGGAATAGAGCGTTACGCTTCATCGGTTTTCGGCGTTCCGGTCACTGTTCCGGAGAATTCGGCGTATCTTTCAGCAATAGGCGCTGCGATTATCGCGGCAAATTAGTGTATACTTGACTTGCCGCAAGATTGCGGGACAAGGAGTTTTCATATGAGCGAAAAGAATGACCGCCTGTATTCCAGGCAGCATGAGTGGGCTATATTCAAAGATGACGGCACTTGCGTTGTAGGCATAAGCGATTATGCTCAAAAGGAATTGGGCAATCTTGTTTTTGCCAACCTTCCTGAAGAAGGCGATGAAGTTACGGCTGACGCTCCGTTCTGCGACGTCGAGAGCATCAAGACCGTTTCCGACGTTTATTCGCCCGTCTCTGGAAAGGTAATCTCGGTCAACGGGGAAGTTATGGACAATCCGACGCTCATCAACAGCGACCCTTACGGTTCTTGGTTTGCGGTGATCGGCGAGATCACGGCCAAGGGCGAGCTCCTTTCCGCGGAAGAATACGACGAATACTTGAAGACGCTTAAGTGATGAAGCCTCTTATCGTTATAGGTTCATCTGTAGATCCTTATCTAAATCTCGCAAATGAAGAGGCTCTTTTGAGATCCTGTGAAGGCCGCAGG
>JAFZVF010000058.1 GCA_017617935.1 Clostridiales bacterium
ATCTCGTCGAAAGTCGTTTCCCCCGCGCAGAAGGGCGTTAAGTCAACCGGAAACGCTTTCTCGGATTTCTGGGCGGCCATCGCTGACGGAATCGCGATCAGGGAAGAGAACAAGACCTTGAAAGAGGAGATAGCTGACCTCAAGTACAAGCTCAACCAGTACGAGGAAGCCGCCATCAGGTACGAGGAGCTTAAGGGCGCTTTCCACATCAGGGATACTTTCAGCAACTATGACATCTACGGAGCCACCATCCTTTCGAGAGAAGCGGATGAGTGGTTTTCCGTCATCAGGATCAACGCGGGTAAGAACGAAGGCATCGTGCTTGAGCAGGGCCAGTCTTATCCTGTCGTTGACGTTGAGATGAACCTTGTCGGCCGCGTAATCGAGACCGAAGGTTCGACTTCCAAGGTCCTGCCGATGCTTCACGAGGGATTCTCGGTTGCCGGCAAGGTCAACGAGGTCAACGGCGCGTCGGTCATCATATGCGGAGACTCGGTCCTTAAGAAGTCCGGCCTTTGCCGCGTAAAGGGGATCGACAAGAACGTCAAGCTCGCGCCGGGCACGGTAATCGTTACTTCAGGCGAAGGCGGATTGTTCCCGGAAGGTATTCCGATCGGAACGATCGAGAGCGTCGACTATTCAAATCCCACGGAGATTATGGCAACTCTCAAGCCCTATTCCGCCATCGGAGAGCTTGAGGACGTCTTCGTTATGATCCCGTTCAATGCAGATGCAAAGAAGGAGGGTACTCCCGGAGCTTCCGAGTCTTCTGCTCAAGGTCAAGGCGGTCAGGGCTGATGGACCGTAGAAGACTGATCAGAAAGATCATCGTATACGCCGTTTACATCCTGCTGCTTTCGTCTTTGCAGGTTTCTTATCCCGGACGCTTGGGATTTGGAGGACAGACGGCCGACATCACCTTCGTCTTCGTCGTTCTGACCGGTTATTTCTTTGGATTTAAGGACGGAGTAATAGTGGGACTCATTACTGGACTTGTAAGAGACTGCCTTGCGCCAATCGCCATCGTCGGCATCGACGGAACGGTCAGGGTTACCGCTGGCATCGGAATGCTCGTAATGTTCCTCGCAGGCGCCGTCGGATCAGCGTTCTTTACGAAGAGGATGCACAGAAACGTACCGTTCGCTTTCGTTTCCATAGCGTTTACCACTCTGCTTTATAAGATATCGGGCCATTTCATGGCTTACAGCTGGACCTTCATCGCTCCGGCAGCGGGAAACTACAATCTCGGAATGTATGAGATCGTCGTCAGATCCTGTCTTTTGCAGACGATGCTGAACCTTATTGCGGGAATACCGATCCTGTTGCTCTTGAGGTTCGCCGGTCCCGTAGCCATGTCCGATCAGAGGAAGACTTCTGATGACGTCATCGCCATCGGAGAGGAGAATTCATGGCTCCAGATCTGAAGATTGAGGATTATAACGCTTTTGACCGGAATTCCGACAATGCCGGCAAGAACGACAAGAACAGCCTTTTCAAGCGCTTCCTGTCATTGTTCAGCAACCGCTTCCTTGTTTTGGCGGTCATCTTCAGCTCTTTTGGCGTCGCGATCCTCGTAATGACCGCGAAGCTTCAGTTTTCAGGCTATCAGAAGACATTGTCCGAGAGCTCGACCGGCGTTCTGAGACAGTATGTGTCCGAAGCGCCGAGGGGAGACATCCTGGACAGCAAGGGCCTTAAACTGGCCTCTTCCGTCGAATACAACACCGTCATGATCGCCAACGCCTACCTAAACGACAAGGAATTGAACGCCCTTTGTCTGGAACTCGCCGATCTTTTCCAGAAATACCACTGCATTACTGTATCGGAACTCGACAACTACTTTACGATGGACCCGGATCCGACCTTCCTCAAGGATGAGGACAAGATCAGGAGATGGCAGAGTGATTCCAACCTTTTCGCGCTCGAAGACTACGGCCAGGGCGTCATCGTCACTTATTCCGACAAGTACGTAAAGACCGACCCGAACGTCTTTTTCCTTTATCTGAGGCAGAAGTTCAATCTCGACAACACTTATACGATCGAGGAAGCCTATAAGATCGTAAGGATCAGATACCAGATTTTTACCGACAACTGGGCGTTCATCAAGGGAACTCCGATAAAGATCGCGCAGGACGTGCCGCAAGATCTCATAAAGCTTTTCTCAGAGCAGAACTACCACTACATGGGAATCGTGTGCGGCAAGGGCTATGCGAGGACTTATTCTCCTGAAGCGCTTTATTCCTGCCATGTATTAGGGTATGTAGGTCAGATTTCCCAAACTACCTTCCAAGACCTTTCAAGGTTCGGTTACACGAACGAGGACATGGTCGGCAAATCCGGCGTTGAATCCCAGATGGAGAGATACCTCCACGGAGACAGCGGCGTAACGCCGTACAACATCTGGACCAAGCAGGGGGAAGAGGGCATGTTCGTTACTTCGGAATACGGCGTTCCCTCAAAAGCAGGCGCAACCGTCCACCTTACCATAGATTCCAAGCTTCAGAAGGTTGGAACTGACGCCTTGAAACAGTACATCTACAACGCCCAGCAGCAGGAGGCGATAAACCATACCGGCTTTAAGACCGCGAGCTCCGGCGCTTTCGTCGTAATGAACGTCAATACGGGCGCAATTCTTGCAATGGGCTCATATCCGAACTACGACCCCAACGACTTCATTCTCGCAAACTATGGTGACGCTCAGGCCGCCGAACAGGTTAAGTACTATCTTGGACTTGATGAATACGCCGAGATGACGGCTGCGGACCTTCCCTTGTGGAACAGGGCCATCATGTCCATGTACGCTCCGGGCTCGACTTTCAAGCCGATCACGGCGCTTGCGGGATTGGAAAGCGGCACGATAACGCCTGAATCCAACTGGATCACCTGCACGTCGCCTTACGACGTTGACGGATGGATATTCCGTTGCCTCGAGTATCCTAACGGAGGACATGGTCCTTTGAACCTCGACAGCGCCATGGGTACCTCGTGCAACATCTATTTCATGAGATTGGGCGTCAGCACGGGTATCGACAACCTCTCCAAGATGGCCAAGCGTTTCGGCCTTGGCGTAAAGACCGGAATCGACCTTCCGGGCGAGATCAAGGGCGTCATGTCGAGCAGAGAGACAAAGAGGCTCTTGCACGAGTCCGAATACGACAAGATCTGGTTCCCGTCAAATACCGCGCAGGTTTCGATCGGACAGTTCGACAACTGCTTTACGATCCTCCAGCTTTGCAGATACGTTGCGGGAATCGCCACGAACAAGCTCGTAAAGCCTTACGTCATTGACTCCGTTGTGGCAATTGACGGCTCCATCCTCTATAAGGGACAGGCCGAATCCGTTGACATCGGCATACCTGAAGAGAACATCACGGCCGTCAGAAACGCGATGAACTGCGTTACCGAGGGCTCGAAATACTGGAGGGGAACGGCTCAGAGGCACTTCTCGACGTTCCCGATCCCGATAACGTGTAAGACGGGAACGGCTGAGACGGGCTTCGAGAAGATCAGAAAAGAGTATTCAAACGGTCTTTTCGTATGCTATGCGCCCAAGGAAAAGCCTGAGATCGCAATCGCCCTCGTTGTAGAGAGAGGCGAGTGGGGTTCGTCCACGACGGTAATCGCGCAGAAGCTCATCGCCGCTTATTACAACACAGCCACGAGCAAATCCTACACCATATATGAAAACAATCCCGCGCCCGGCGATCACCTTGCCTGAAAACATAACGTAATTGGCATTTAGACAATTTTTCACCGTCAGTTTTGTATTAAAGGGAAATTGTCCGTGTAAACTTTTTAAGATAAAATTTTCACAGTAACTTTAATGGGGGCATGTTGATGAAAATCGTTTTGATGGCTGATAACAGGAAGACGGAACTTCTTGTCAATTTTTGCATTGCCTATAAACCGCTCCTAGAAAAGCACCAGTTAATCTCAGTCTACAATACCGCAAAGCTCCTTAAATCAGCCGCAGACCTTGACGTTTCAGGTCTTTCGGTCGATTATTCCAGCGGTTTCGAGCAGCTCGCATCAAGAGCCGAGTTCAACGGCATCGACTGCGTCATCTATTTGAGGGACGGCAGGACCAAGAGCGAATCCAATCCCGGCGAGCTTTTGGACGTCTGCGACCAGAACATAATCCCTTACGCGACAAACATCGCGTCAGCCGAGATCCTCATCACCGCCATCGACAACGGCGCTCTCGATTACCGTGAGTGGAACGCCGCCGACAGGCAGGGAACGGGTGTCTAAGCTCTTTTCATGAATATCCTCAGGATTCCCAAAGGACCATTTATGTCAAACATGTTTTTGGCATATGTAGGCAATGACGTTTTCGTCATTGATCCTTCCGTGTCTCCTGATGCTTTGAAATACGACGTTCCGCCCGTTTCGGCGATCCTGATAACTCACGGTCACTACGACCATATAAAGTATGTGGACGAATGGCATAAGGAATTCCCGAAAGCCCCGATATACATGCATCCTGACGATGACTGCCTTTTGGGGGATGCCGGTGCGAACTGTTCTTACATGGACGGCATCAACAAGGTTTTCGATTTCCCCCATGAAAAGCCTGAAGGAACGCTCTCCTTCCGTAACGTTGAAGTCAACGTAATAAAGACTCCAGGGCATACGATGGGATCGGTCTGCTACATGTTTACTGACGGCAGTGAAATCTGCTTGTTTACCGGTGACACCGTCTTTGCGGGCTCCGTCGGCAGGACCGACATGGAAGGAGGCTCTTTCGAGCTTTTGAAGGGCTCCATCGAAAAGATCGGCCGACTTCCTTCAGAGACGCGAATCTATCCGGGGCACGGGCCTGATTCGACGGTCGGCTATGAGGTAAAATACAATCCGTTCTTTAGTTAATAAGGGTTTGCTTGACTTTTTAACTCTCATATATGTAAAATGGGCAATGCAATGAAGGTGCGTAAGTAGTCTTTTTGCTACCGTAAAAGAGAGTCGTGTCACCGGCTGAAAGCACGATACGAAGGGCATTAAGGTGAATTTCAACACTGGAGCTTCCGTCGAAAACGGCTTTGCTGATTAAGCGGATGCGCTCGCGCGGCATACGGCGCGGAACAAGTGCGTAAGGCTATAGCGGCTTTGCGAACATGGGTGGTACCGCGAAGGTGCATTGATTTGCGAATTCGTCCCGTGGCAATTAAAGTTGCCGCGGGCTTTTTTATTGCTGAAGCGACTAAATACAAGGAGGAGGCAAACATGGCTGAACTTAGTGAATTAAGCGCAAAGTTATCAGAGATCAGGGC
>JAFZVF010000059.1 GCA_017617935.1 Clostridiales bacterium
GCTGCACCCGCAGCACCCGCACCGGCAGCCCCAGCACCGGCCGCATCCGATGATGACGCGGCAGCCGCGGCAGTCACGGCGGCAACCACCATCACGACCACCTGAGAGCGATCACGCCAAAACCTGAAAGAAAGCCGCCGGTCTTCAAAGCCGGCGGTTTTTGTGTTACCTTTTATGCGTTATGGCAATAGACAGAAGCAAGACGGATCTCATTAAGGCAAAGTACGAGGAGCTCACCGGAACGATGAGCGATCCCGTCGTGGCCGCAAATCACGAGGAATACATGAAGTATTCCAAGGAGCTTGGAGCGATCGAGCCGCAGTACCGCGCGATTCTTGCCTATGAGGCGTGCGAAAAGGAGATAAAGGACCTTTTGGCGATCCTGGAAGGCGAAGAGGGCGCTGACGATGAGATGCGCGAGTTTGCAAATGCCGAACTTGCCGAAAACAAGGACAAGATCGAGGTGCTCGAAAAGGAGCTTCTGCTCCTCATGGCTCCCGGAGACCCGAGGGACAACAGGTCGGTCATCATGGAGATCAGGGCCGGCGCGGGCGGTGAGGAATCGGCGCTTTTCGCGGGAGACCTTTTCAAGATGTACAGGGGTTATGCAGCCCTTAAAGGCTTTGACGTAAGCATCGTCGATTCAAGCCCGACGGAGCTCGGAGGCTTTAAGGAGATCGTTTTCTCGGTCGAGGGCAACAGGGCGTTTAGCCGTCTCAAGTTTGAGAGCGGCGTTCACCGTGTCCAGCGCGTTCCCGTGACTGAGTCGGGCGGAAGGATACACACTTCGACCGCTACCGTAGCGGTGCTCCCGGAGGCTGACCCCACCGACGTCGTGATCAACCCAAAAGACCTTAGGATAGACCTTTTCAGGTCGTCAGGCGCGGGCGGACAGCACATCAACAAGACGACTTCCGCCATAAGGATCACGCACATTCCTACGGGGATCGTCGTAACCTGCCAGGACGAAAGAAGCCAGATACAGAACAAGGCCAAGGCGATGGCGGTCCTTCAGAGCCGCCTCTGGGCTATGGCCAGGGAGTCTGACGTCAACGCAGAGAATGATGCGCGCCGTTCTCAGGTCGGAACGGGCGACAGGTCCGAAAGGATAAGGACTTACAATTACCACCAGGGAAGGGTCACCGACCACAGGATCGGACTCACGCTTTACCGCTTGAACGAGATCCTGGCGGGCGATCTTGACGAGATAATCGACGCATTGACGCTGGCCCAGGCCGCGGATGACGCCGTAAAGAAGGATGATGAATGATGGAACGCGAAAAGATCTATAAGGAAACGAAACTGGTACAAGGCAGCGACAAGGCCGGGATAAAGGATTGCGCAAAGCACCTTTGCGAAGGCGAGGTCGTCGCATTTCCCACGGAGACCGTTTACGGCCTTGGCGCAAACGCCTTTGACGCGGAAGCCGTGACAAGGATCTTCGCCGCAAAGGGGCGTCCTTCGGACAACCCGCTCATCTGCCATGTCGGGGACAAGTCGCAGATCGAAGGAATCGTTTCAGAGATCACCCCGCTTGCTCAAAAATTAATTGACGCATTCATGCCGGGACCGATCACGGTCATTATGAAGAAGTCGGACAAGATCCCTTCGGAGGTTACCGCGGGACTTGACACCGTGGGCGTAAGGATGCCTTCAGACCCCGTCGCGAACGCTTTCCTCAAAGCCTGCAAAGTGCCTGTTGCGGCGCCTTCGGCTAACCTTTCGGGCACGCCTTCCCCTACGAACGCGAGGGCGGTCATGGAGGACATGGACGGCTATGTTTACGCTGTTATCGACGGAGGAGATTCCGTTTTCGGACTTGAGTCCACGGTAGTTGATGCCACCGGCGAAAAGCCCGTTATCTTAAGACCGGGCGCGGTAACAAAGGCTGACGTTGAGGACTGCGCAAATGGTGATGCGGCATATGCCGGAACCCTGGAAGCGGGTCAGACCCCTAAGGCTCCCGGAATGAAATACCGCCACTACGCGCCTTTTGCGAACGTGGAGATAATGGACATGCCCAAGGACGCCAAGCTCGTTGGCGACGAGGGTGAGAATGCCGCGGCGGCGGAAGCAAAGCTCCCTGATTTTGCCAAGATGAGCGAGGACGACAGGCAGGCGCTTGTAGACATAGCGTCACCCTTCATCCACCGTGAGAGGGAACTTCTCAAAGCCAATCCCTTTGCGAGGATCGGCATTTTTGCCGGAATTGAGGTAAAAGCCCTTTACGAAAAGCTTGGAGACAAGGTCCTTCTTGTCCACACCGAGTTCTATGAATATGGAAACGCCTTGGACGTCAGGGCCGCGTCTCATTCGCTCTTCGAGGGATTGAGGCACCTGGACTGCCAGGAGGTCGACGTGATCCTCGCGCAGGGCCTGACGGGCGGCGGAATGGCAACGGCTTACATGAACAGGCTTTCAAAAGCCGCAGGCAAGAAGGGCGAACTCCTTCCGGGAATGCCCAAGCCGGAAAGGCCTTCCCGCAATGAGCTGCCGCTTGAGGCCTTCGATGACACCTATACCGCGCAGATCCTCTTTGTTGACGACGACAACACCTGCCTCTCACAGGTCTGCGACGCCGTCATGACGCAGCTGATAGAAAGGAACTCGCCTTACGAGACGCTCGTGTCCCGCAAAATCGGGTGCGAGATCTACGTTGAGTCAGCCGGAATAACGGCATCCGATGGGGCCAAATGCGACGCTGACGTGGTCAAGGCCGTGTCGGAGGTCCTCGGAAGGAATGTCTCACATTGCCGTTCTACAAGGACGGATCCCGCGCTCTACGACGCTTCGGACCTGATAATCACGGTGCGTGACGAGCATGCATTCGAGATCTGCAAGGCTTTTCCGCAGATCAAGGAGAAGGTTTTCTCGCTTTCTTCGTTCGCCGCCTCCTGCGGTCTCGTCTTCAAAGACGCGAACGGGAGGACGGTCTCGATCTCAATACCCGATCCGCGCGGAGAAAATGAGGCGACTTACATGCATACCGTAAAAGCCCTCAAAGCGTGGCTGGAAGTGCTTTTCCCGTACCTCATCAAGGCGCTTGGAGCGGACCGCGCATAGTCCCATTTTTCGAAAAAAGTCCCATTTGGGGTCCTAAAGTCCCGATTGTCCTCTTATCGGGTAGATTTTTCACTTCAGGGCGTTATAGAATATCAGCGTTAGAGTTTAGGACAGACGCGGAAAATGAGCAGCGCAGTAAATGCTTGACTAACAATTGCCTGCTGTGATATTCTACTCGTCGCTGCATATTTATATATTAGCGGCGATCCTTGTCCGGCTTGCCGGACCGAATAGTCCAGAAGGAGGTGAATGAAATGGCAAACAATTATCGTTTGATCACAGTCCTCAATGCATCTGCAGGTGATGAGGCACTCGCTTCTCTTACTGACTCCGTCAAGGCAAAGATCGAATCTGGCGCTACCGTCAAGTCTTTTGACGTTATCGGCACCAAAGAGCTTGCTTATGAGATCGAAGGTCAGAAGAGCGGAAGCTACGTTCAAGCATATTTTTCTGCCGAGAGCGATTTCCCTAAGGAACTTGAGCGTGTTCTCAAGATTACTGACGGCGTACTTCGTTTCCTCATTGTCAGCGTCGGTGAGTAATCACTGCGCAGCAGAGAAAGGCTAAGACAAATGAACAAAGTAATGTTGGTAGGAAGACTTACCAAAGACCCCGAAGTTAAGATGACTTCGAACCAGACCCAGTTCTGCAACTTCACGGTGGCGGTAGACCGCCGCTTCAAGGACGCAAACGGCCAGAGACAAGCTGATTTCATCAGCTGCGTCGCCTGGAGACAGACGGCCGCCTTCATCCAGAAGTATTTCCGCAAGGGAAGCAGGATCGGTCTCGTAGGAAGCATCCAGACCCGCAATTACGAGGATCAGAACGGCCAGAAGCGCTACGTCACGGAAGTTGTCGTAGACGAGGCGGAGTTCGTTGAATCCGGTAACGGCCAGCAGGGTAACGAGCAGGCTTATCACGAGGCACCGGCCGCAAGACCCGCTTCGTCATTCCAGGCTCCTCCGGCAGGCTCCGCGGCATCCGATGCTCCTCTTGCGCCCAAGACTCAGATCGAGCCCAGCGCAGAACCCGGATTCGGTCCCGGTGATTCGGTAGATCTTCCGTTTGAGATTTAATTTGTGAAGGAGATCACACAAAATGGCAGAAAACAGAGCACCTAAGGCCGGTGGAAAAGATTTTGCCGGCGGCATGAGGCAGAGACGTACACGCAGGAAGGTCTGCAACTTCTGCGCAAATAAGGTTGAGAGCATTGACTTCATGGATGACGTTCTTCTCAAGAAGTACATCTCCGAGAGCGGCAAGATTCTCCCCAAGAGAATGACCGGCACATGCGCAATCCATCAGCGTGAGTTGACAACGGCTATCAAGCGCGCTCGCCAGATCGCGCTGCTTCCTTACACGGCGCAGTAATCCAAAGCCTCACGGCTTGATCGTACCGGCGCTGATATTTGAGGCGATGACCGATACGGTTTTTCAAAGATTTTTAAGGACAATCGGGCATCACTCCGACACATATTTGCTTTAATGGCTTATAATATGTTCTGGTGATGCCCGATTTATTATTTCAGGCAATATACAATTCAGGAGAATGCTTATGAAGGTCATACTTCTTTCGGACGTGAAGAATCTCGGCAAGGCCGGCGAAGTGGTAAACGCCAGCGACGGATATGCGAGGAACTTTCTTTTCAAACAGGGACTTGCCAAGGAGATGACGGCTGCCGGACTTAACGAAGTCAAGGTTCAGGCCGGTGCCAAGGCCGAGCACGAGAGACGCGCTTTGGCTGACGCCCAGGAGACCAAGAAGATGATGGAGGGCAAGACCTTTGAGGTCAAGGCCAGGGGCGGAGCTGACGGAAGGCTCTACGGAGCGGTTACCGCAGCTGACATATCTGACACGCTCAAGGCCGCAGGCTACGAGATCGAGAAGAAGAAGGTTGTCATCAACAATCCGATAAAGAATACCGGAATCTTTTCCGTACGCATCAAGCTGCACCCCAAGGTTTCAGCAGACATAAACGTTGAAGTCGTCGTCAACTGACCGGAGCTCAAATGATGAACGAAGATCCCGGATACATGGACAACCTGATCGACGGAGCTGATCAGAGTCAAAGCGATACCGTCGACATAGAGATGGCGCTGCTGTCTTTGTGCATGCGCAAGGACAAGGCCATGCTTGAGGCAGTGGAGAACAAGCTCGTCAAGGAGGACTTTACCGATCCCCGCAACGAGCTGATCTACGGCATCATAATCGACATGTTCCTCAACAACGCCAGCATCGACAGGTTCACCGTGACCAATGAGCTGGAACGCCGCGGCGAGCTTGAGCGCGCCGGAGGCTTGCGCTACATCTACAAGGTCGGCGAGACGACTGCCGTTACCTCGAACATCAAGGAATACATTTCCGCGATCCGGGAAAAGAGTGACAACAACAAGCTCGTAAAAGAGCTCGACAAGGTCAGGGGAATGGCCGTAAGCGGCGAGAAGAAGACTTCCGAAGTCGTGGACTACGCCATTTCCTCAATCTCAATGCTCAAGGGAACCGGCGAGACGAAGGGCTTTGAATCGCTCTCTGAGATCCTCAAGGTCACGATGCAGGAAATGAGCGAGGAATTGAAGCCCGGTCATGACAGCAAACAGGTCAAGCTCGGATTCCCGAGACTGGACGAGATGCTTTCGGGCGGCCTTAAGCCCGGATCTTTAAACATCCTTGCGGCCCGTCCTTCCATGGGTAAGTCCGCTCTTGCCATCAACATGGCCGCAAACGTCGCCGCGAGTAACAAGCCCGTAGCGATCTTTTCACTCGAAATGTCAAAGCAGGAGATTGCCAAGAGGTTCATGTCCGCTTCAATGAACAAGCCTCTTACCAAGATCCTCTATTCACATAAGATGACCAATGAGGACAAGCGTGAGATCGACAATGCGGTCGTAAAGCTTTCAGATTATCCCGTCTATATTGACGACAATTCCGACACGAATCCCGCCACGATGAAGTCAAAGCTGACGGAGCTCAAATCGAAGCCTGAGACGACTCCCGCACTTGTCGTCGTCGACTACCTCCAGCTCATGAACATGCCCGGATACGGCAAACGCTCAAGAAACGAGGAAGTTACCGCGATCTCAAGATCGCTCAAGCTCCTCGCGAAGGAGTTCGAAGTCCCCATAATCGCGCTCTCACAGCTTTCGAGAGGCGCCGCACAGCGTGACGACCATACTCCGCAGCTTTCAGACTTGAGAGATTCTGGCGCGATAGAGCAGGACGCCGATACCGTCATGTTCATCGACCGTCCGGACTACTACAAGAAGAATGACGACGTGGCTCCCAAGAACGGCGACGGTGACGGTGAAGAAGCACCCAAGCCCCAGGAGACAGATAACGACAACGTCGTAAAGGACGCATACATCTACCTGTCCAAAAACCGTCAGGGAAGGACCGGCAGGGACAAGGTCTGCTGGATCGCCAGAAAGACCCTTTTCTACGAGTTTGACAAGAACAGGCAGGATCCCGAAGAGGGCGGCAGCGCTTACACGAGGACTCAGTCTTCCGACAGCTCGGCCGCGAGCTATGAATTTGATTCTGATGAGGACAACATGCCTTCAGGCGGCAATGAAGCGCCTGTGCAGGATGATGATTTCTTCGCAGACGCGCACAGCGATTTAGCGGACAATTTCTTGGAATAAGATGAAGAACACGGGAAACAGTCTGAGACAGGAGCTTGCCCAAAGGGTTGGGAACTTCTGCCTTGAAAAGGCGCTGTTTGATTGTGACGCAGTGATAACGGGCTGTTCCGGCGGACCGGATTCGGTGGCGCTCCTGCTTTTGCTTTCCGACATCTTGAAGGAATCTGGCAGGAAGATCAGATTGTACGCGATCCACATCAACCACAACTTAAGGCCCGGCGACTGTGACCGCGATGCCGAGTTGACTTCAAAATTCTGCGAATCCATTGGCGTCCCGCTCAAGACCGTGGGATTCGACGTTGAAAAGTACGCCGAAGACAACAGGCTGTCCGAGGAGACCGCCGGCAGGATGCTCCGATATGAGGCTTTTGACGAATACGCCCAGGAATTGAGGGAGACCGAAGGTTTTAGCGAAGTCAGGATCGCCGTCGCGCATCACAGGAACGATGTCGCGGAGACCATGATGATGAACCTCATCAGGGGCGCTGGCTTGGAAGGCCTCGTCACCCCAAGAGCAAGGACCGGAAACATAATAAGGCCCTTGCTTTGCTGCTCCAAGAGCGAGCTCGTCGAGATGCTCCGGGAAGAGGGCATCAGCTACGCGATCGACATGACGAACCTTGAATCGGACACGACCAGAAACGTCTGGCGCAACGTTCTGTTCCCCGAGATGGAGAAGAGGACGGGCTTAAAGCCCTCTGATTCGCTTAACAGGACCTATTCGCTCATCGAAGAGGATTTGGATTACCTTTCCGAAGAAGCCGAAAAGGCCTACGATAGCTGCCTCGTGATGCTTGGAAGGGATAAGACGCCCGGGATAAGGGCTCTTGACTGCAAAAAGACCATGGAGCTTGCTCCGGCAATCCGTTCGCGAGTCATCAGGAAGTTGTGGCTTGATACGTTCGGAAACCTTACGGATTACGAGGTCACCAACCTCAGGAGTTGCGCCGAACTCATCGCAAGGCACGAGGTCGGAGGCGAGGTGATCCTTCCGATGCCTTTTTCAAGAAAGGCTTACAGATACGGCAATTTCTTCTGTTTTTGCAAGGAAGGTGCGACAGGGGAGTGCTCCAGGGCGATCGCATCCGACATGGGGCTTCTTGCTTCGGACGGACCCGTGTCCGTTACCATACCCGTACCGGACGATTTCGGCGAAAAGGGCAAGATTGCCGTAAAAATCCCACACACGGACCTCTATATTTATATATATTTATTTGAGAATAAGGGTGACTTAGAGTATAATAATTTTTCGTGGTTTTGTCCGATCGAACTCGCTCGGGACGGAAATCTCGCACTGGTCAATCTGTCTGCTAACCCGCAAGTCCGCGTCTTCAAGAAGGCGGGCGCCGTCGGGTCGAAAAAGGTTACAAGGCTCTTTACGGATCTTAAGGTCCCGGAAAGCGCCAGAGAGGGAATCCTTTTTGCGGCACGGAAGAATGAGGACAAGATCCTCTGGATCCCGGGTGTGGGACACGCTGAGGGCTTCACGAGCCCGCTGAGCAGGGAACGCTTCGGTCAGCACGGGGAAACAAAGGCTGAGGGAATACTGAAGATTACTTTGAAGAGGCGTCAAGATGGCAATTGATACATCCAGGGTACTGGTAACTCATGAGCAGATCGAAGAAATGCTGGACCGCCTTGCGGCACAGCTCAACCGTGACTACGAGGGCAAGCACCTCATCGTCGTCGGAATCCTTACGGGGGCCTTCATCTTTACCTCTGACCTCGTAAGACGCCTTACGATGCCCGTGACCGTTGACTTCATGCAGGTATCCAGCTATGTGGGAGAGTTTTCCACGGGCAACCTGAAGATCAAGAAGGACATGAGCTACGACATAGCAGGCAAGGACGTTCTTATCGTTGAGGACATCGTCGACACGGGAAGGACGCTCGCGCTCCTCATGGAGCTCCTCGAGAAGAGGCAGCCCGCTTCCGTAAAGGTCTGCACGGCTTTTGACAAGCCTGCGCGCAGGGTGAACAGCTTCGTGCCCGACTACAACGGGCTTACGGTACCGGACGAGTTCATTGTTGGCTACGGCCTCGATCTCGACGGTGAATACAGAAATTTTGATGATGTGAGAATTGTCAGAAAGGTATAGGTAAACAATGTCGGATAAAGGTGAAGGAAACAGCAGACCGCGTTTTGGAGGACTGTTTTTCTATGTGATCATGCTGGTGGTGCTCGTCGTTTTCTCGACGCTGGTATTCGGCGGCAATTACGGAAAAAAGGAGCAGTCCAAGCTGTCTGACGTTCTGAATTACATAGAGAGTTCCGAAAACGAGGTCGAGCTCGTTGAGGTCAAGGGCACGGTGGTCACCGTCAGATACAAGAACGATCAGGGCCAGACCGCCGAGATCTCCCAGTCGATCCCTTACGAGTACGTGGACGACCTCATCGTCAAGCTCCAGGAAGCAAAGTCTTCAGGCAAGATCAAGGATTTTAACTATACCGAACCCTTTGACTGGTCCATCATCCTGAACATCGGAAGCCTCCTTCTCGCGGCGATAATCATAATCGTACTTTTCGTAAACATCAGTAGACAGAGCAGGGAAGGAAGCAGCGTCTTCAGTTTCGGCAACAACCGCGCGAGAGTCTCAGACCCCAACAAGATCAAGGTCAAGTTTTCTGACGTCGCGGGTTCCGTTGAAGAGAAGGAAGAGCTTTCCGAGATCGTTGACTTCCTTAAGAATCCCAAGAAGTACAAGGAACTCGGCGCAAAGATCCCGAAGGGCGTCCTCCTTTTCGGTGCCCCCGGTACCGGTAAGACGCTCCTTGCGCGTGCAGTCGCAGGCGAAGCTGGAGTCAAGTTCTTCTACATCTCCGGTTCAGACTTCGTTGAAATGCTCGTCGGCGTTGGCGCCTCCCGTGTAAGATCGCTCTTCGCGGACGCAAAGAGGGAAGCTCCTTCCGTAGTCTTCATCGATGAGATCGATGCGGTCGGCCGTAAGAGAGGCGCAGGCCTCGGAGGCGGACAGGACGAGCGCGAGCAGACCCTGAACCAGATCCTCGTTGAGATGGACGGCTTTGACGTTAATTCAAACATAATCGTAATGGCTGCAACAAACCGTGTTGACGTCCTTGACCCGGCACTTCTCCGTCCGGGAAGATTCGACCGCCGCATCATGGTCAACATGCCTGACGCGGACGAGCGCGAGGCCATCCTCAAGATCCACGCTAAGAACAAGCCTCTTGCAAAGGACGTAAGCCTCAGGGAAGTCGCTCTTTCAACAGTAGGCTTCACGGGCGCTGACCTCGAGAACCTTTTGAACGAGGCGGCTCTCATGACCGCGCGTCACAACAAGAAGGAAATTACGATGCTCGAGGTCACGGACGCGATGTTCCGCGTTCAGATGGGACCCCAGAAGAATTCCAAGAAGCTTTCCGACAAGGTCAAGAAGCTTACCGCATATCACGAAGCGGGCCACGCGGTCGTTCTCCGTGCAACCTCCGAATTCGAGAAGGTTGACAGGGTCACGATCATCCCGGCTGGCCAGGCGGGCGGTTACACTGCATACAAGCCTATTGAGGATACAGACTTCTATACTGAGAAGATGCTGCTTGACACCATCAAGATGAGCCTCGGCGGCCGTGCCGCAGAAGAGATCTTCCTTGGTGAGGTATCAACCGGCGCTTCTTCCGACCTCAGACACTGCAACGACATCGCAAAGAACATGATCAAGCGCTACGGCCTTTCCAAGAAGTTCCGCAACATGGTCTTCGGCGACGAGAACGAAGAGGTCTTCCTTGGTTACTCAATGGGCCAGGTCCAGAGTTATTCCGAGAAGACGGCCGCTGAGATCGATGCGGAGATCAAGCTCATCATTGACGAGTGCTACGCAGAGACGAAGCGCATCCTGATCGAGAAGCAGGCAATCGTTGAAGGCCTTGCTCAGAGGCTTATCAAGAAGCTCACCGTTGACGGACCTGATTTCGAGAAGATCTATACCAACGACGGCGACCTCTCCAAGGTCTATCCGGACGAGTACACGGCTGAAGTCGCTTCTTCCATGATTGAAGAGTCCGCAGCACCTGCCGAAAGCGCTCCCGCCGCTGAAGCTTCTGCGCCTGAGGCTACGGGCATGGACGACACCGCGCCCACTTGGCCCGCTGAAGCCGCGAGTCGCGACTATCAGAACAACGACCACGATCCGGGTCCGACGGACTGATTTTCAAATTGAACTTTCGGGGCTGCGTGCGCGCAGCCCTTTTTTTATTGTTGCAGTTTTCCGGGTGAGACTCTCGTTCTCAATGTGCTTCTCAATGCTGAGTCAAATTGAGAAGGCAATTGAGAATCCCACTAAGAGCTGTCCTGCATTCCATGTTGCCTCCTCTGTTTTGGACGGAACATGGAAGGAAAGATGGAATACCGGCAGATTTTGCCCTACATTCCATGTACCTTGCTCTGTTTAGAAGAAAACATGGAAGGAATCATGGAATGAAGCCCACTGTCAGGGTGGATAAGCGGCAACCCAAGCTGTGTAACATTGTTACAAAGATTGAAAGATCTAGCATTCAAGCAAAAAAAGACCGGCTGCCGAGAGGAGCGGAGCCGGTCTGGAATAGTACGATTTAGATGTGATCAAGCAAGCAGTACGCAGGCTTCGTCGACGGTCGTGGCCTTTTCCTGCTTTATGAGCGCGAGGATCTCGGTGACGCGCTCAGGAGTACGGAAATCTTCAGGGACCATGGATTCGTACATGCGCATTTCGCGGAGATCGTCATCAAGAACGGACTGCATTCTTGCATTTAACTGGCCCTGCTGATACCTTTCAGCCACCTCGGCATTCATGTAATCGCAGTTCTTGTTGAAAGCGGCCTGCTTTGCCTTGGCGATCTTAAGGCCGATGAAGATGATTGCGAGCGCGATTATGACGGCTGCGAAATAGCCGACGTAAACGTCGCCCATCATGCGTGTTGCCGCTGAACTGGCCTGATCGCGGCTAAGCGTATACTTGGCCGTATTCATCATGGAGTAAAACGCGATAAAGGCCGTGATGGCATAAACGACGCTTCCTCCGCCGATTCCGCCGACCAGGTAAGGCCAGAAGTACTTCATTAAAGACCTTTTCTTGAAATCGCTGTGCATAGATACGGGAAATTCGGACTGCGGCCTGATCCTTGATCTGAGCTCGATCGTCTCGGCAAGCAGCTCCCTGTATCTTTCGAGTTTTCTGATTAGTTCCATTGTTGATGCTTCAAACATAGCATTCCTCCTTGATAATCTATCCTTTTCCTCTATCTGGCGCGGTCTTCACAGTAGCGCCATATTCAGAATGATACAATAATTAAAATATTTTTACAAAGAAAAAATAAAATTAAAACTTGTAACATATAAATAAATTTGATTATTACTTTTCATACTGCAATTTTGGCGGTAAAATATATGAAACAATTAGGAAAAAGGCTCGTAATTTCTTTATGTTACGATTAAATCGTGGTACGAGGGTGGTCCCACGAATTCTGTAAATGGCAGGACATCGATCTTGGACGAGAAGAACGAAAGACAGCAGCCCATAGAGGGCAACGTATTTTACAGGAACCGGTGGGGAGACTTTGTAAGGAAGTATGCGGTTGAATTGCTGCTGGTCTTCATTATTCTTGCCATTTCCATTACGATTGCGATTATCAGTTCACAGGCAAGATCCGTTTTCCGTGAGGCAAGGGGTATCCGTACCGCCTTAAGGTTCGTCGGAACTGAGTATTACGGCGGCAACTCCTCGATCTACGATCCTTCCACTCCGACGGGACTTACCAAAGGTGCTGCTGAAAGGGTAGCTAGCATTTCCTCTTTCAACGGAAGCGTCTACCTTTATCAGTGGGATGAGAAACACAACATCCCGTTGAGGTTTGAATACAGAAAAGGATTGTTTACCGTACAGTATGTTGATAAAGGTGTTGATGAGACCGATACCGAGGCCACCTATGGTACAGTCGGAGATTGGTCAGTCAGTTATTCGTTCAAGATATTGGAATTCAAGTCTGAATAGCGCAACGTAAGAAAAGCGAGGGGTTAAAAGATGCCTGAATATAAATACAAGGCGCAGGACAAGGACGGAAAGACCGTTAAGGGCAAAGCACAAGCCGCGGATACCACGGAACTTCAGAAAAGGTTTCGCGAGAACGGCATGATGCTGCTCGAAGTCAAGCCCGTTGTCAGAAGGATCGCGCTCAAAGAGCTGAAAAAGAAACAGCTTGCGGATTTCTGCAGACAGCTTGGCACGCTTATCAAGGCCGGCGTTTCTCTCGTAAAATCGCTTGAGATCATTGCAAATGACGAATCAATCGGAAATTATGAAAGGGATCTTTATCTGAGGCTTAGGGACAGGATTGTGCAGGGTGTTGCCCTTTCGACTGCAATGGAAGAGCTTGAACCGGCATTTCCGCCGCTTCTGACGTTCATGATCAGAGCTGCGGAAACTTCAGGCACCATGGATACGACCGCTTTGCGCCTAGCCGATCAGTATACCGGTGAGAACGAGCTTGAGCAGACGGCAAAGAATTCATTGACTTATCCGAAGATCCTTTCAGTCTTAATTGTTGGAGTTGTTGCCATCCTTTTCGGATACGTACTGCCTCAATTTAAAGACTTGTTTGATGCGATGCCTGAACTCCCGATTACTACAAGGATATTAATGGGAATTTCAGACTTTGTCGCTCACAAGTGGTATGTGATAGTGATAGTCGTCGCGTTTGTGGCGATCTTCGGAAAGATGATAAAGAAGACTCCGACGGTGCGCTATACGATCGATAAGATCAAGGTTAAGGGCAAATGGGGCAAGCTCCTGAAGGTCATATATTCCGCGAGATTTGCGAGAACGCTGAGCTCGCTTTATTCATCCGGCATCCCGATCTACAGTTGCGTCAACATCGCTAAGAGCACGATTGGCAACAAGTATATAGAAGACCAGTTTGACGACGCTCTCCAAAAGATTTCCGGAGGCGCAAAGATGTCCGACGTCTTTGCTGGCATTGACGGTTTCGTAGCCAAGCTTCCCGCGACTATAAAGGTCGGCGAAGAAACCGGTATGCTGGGCCCCATGATGGAATCCGTCGCAAACGATCTGGATTTCTATTCCAGACAGGCACTTTTAAAGTTGGTTTCATACATTGAACCGGTAATGATCGTTGTAATGGCTGTGATCGTTGGATTCATAATGATCGCCGTCATTCAGCCGATTTACAATTCCTACTCCACGATCGGTGCAGGAGCATAAACAAGGGGGAAATAGCAGACTATGTCCGTAACGGTTTTTCTGTCAAACACGAACATCCAGATAGCGGTGGGCAGCGGTTCGCCAACGAGTGCGAAGGTGAGAAATCTCATCTCAATGGCACTGCCGAGCGGTGCCGTGCTCAACGGCGTTATAACGGATCCGGTTGCTCTGAAGGAAACCATCAGGGAATGCTGGAAGATCAACAAGATCCCGAAGTCGGACGTAATGCTGGTTCTCAACAGCCCGCAGCTTCGTGCAAACAGGATAGACACCCCCATTCTTCCCGAAAAGAAGACTACAGAATTCGTTGAGCGCGAGACGAAGGATTCAGAATACGGAAGATTCCAGAAGCCTGTTACCGGTTGGTATTTCGTAAGTAAAAATGTTAAGGAAAAGAAGCAGAAGATCATTTCCGAGACTGCTGACCGTGAATTCATAAAGGCTTACGTCGAACTTTTCGGAAGCGTGGGAGTGAAGCTTTCCTCGATCCATAACGGCGTCAATCTGGCAATTAAGCTCTTCGGCGCACAGGCAAGAGGAAAGACCCTTGTCTACATGATTCTGGATGGTACGTCTCTTGTTACGATACTGTATTCGCAGGGTGAATATTACTACGATTCGACTTCACGTGTTTTTGCCCAACCGGGAACACCGGAGTTTGCAAAGGAAATCTATGGTTCCGTGTCGGGAATCAGGCAGTTTGCCACGGCGCAGCATCTTGCCGACACGAACATTAACGAGATCAATTTCGCGGGTCTTGCCGAATCACAGGTAAAAAGGCTGGCGGAAGATATATCGGTAATTGACGGACAACTGATCGTGTCGCAGGCGGATTGTCCCAGATACGTCGACGCAGGGAGCAGGCAAAGAGAGTTCCCTTACTTTGTTTATGCCGTCGCAGGCCTTGTCAAGGTAGCTGAAAAGCTCACGGTACTTGACGCGGCTCATAAGACTTCGGATGCTGCTCAAAATCGTAGAGGTAAGTTGAAACTAATACTTCCTTTGGCAGGCGTTGCCGTTATTCTTGCGATCATCACAGGAATTCTTATGGCGATCAAGATATCAAAGCAGAGAAAACTAGACGAACTCAATCGCTACATCAAGGATCCTGCAATAATCGCGCAAGTCAACCGCTATGACAAGATATCGGGAGACATGAGCGATCTTGGCATGATCCAGGGCGGCGTTGACAGACTTCTTGAGAATCAGGATTCTTACCCCACGCCTGATTCGAAGATTAATAATGAGATCATTAAGGCTGCCAACAGACACAAGGTAAACATTACCTTCAATTCTTATAGTGCAAAGACAGGAATATTCAGCGTGACGGCAAAATCGACCGAGGTTGATGACATTAACGCATTCATTGCCGATCTCTTAAAGATGGACATTTTCGAAAATGTGGATTACACGGGCTATACGAGAGTCAATGAGACGGTCGGATGGTCAATCAACGTAGTCTGTACTCTAGCCGGACAAAAGGCTGATACTGAGCAAAAGTGAGGACGGTTCAAGATGAAATTTGAGACTAATCTTAATTCCGGTGATAAGCTGAAGATCATAATCGTATTGTTTGTGGGCTTGGTTGCATTGTACTCATGGTATGTGATAAAACCATTGGCTTCGAGCATAACTTCTTTGGATGACAAGATTTCTACGGCTCAACAGACTAAGCAGCTGTACTATTATAAAGTCACCAATCTCGGCAGTGCGGAATCTTTACATAAAAAATCCGTTACGGAACTTCTTGACACGACTTCAAGATATAACAAGATGTTGAACAGTTCACAGATCGACAAGATGGCGACAAGTTACGTTATGGGATTTGGCCTTTTCCCTGTGGATCTTATTATTAACATGCCTGACGGAACAGTAAATGAATCTCCTTATAAATATTCGGTACTTCCGACCAGAACGATGCCGCCTTCTACGACTGTTACAACTTCCAAGTCAACTAGTGGCAATGCGGCGTTTGTCAATCCCGAATCGCTTATGACGATTTATACTCGTTCCAGATTGAATGAAAACGGTACTGCGAATTCACAGGCTAAATGTGTCAGCATAACTGTCGTCGTCAGGGGCGATCCTGAGAAAGAACAGAAGCTTATTGATGATCTGACGAAGAAGAAATCACTTCTTGTTACGGGATTCAGTTGGACAAATACAGATCCTATAAGAGTTCAACGGGAAGATGGCACTTATGAGTTTGTCGATTCAGGAGAGAAGATCCTGAGGTTTGATGTGAATTTCTATATGGCGGAATATCCCGAGTTTGAGGCCGAAGTCAACGGCAATGCGGGCTCTGAAACTGCCACGGAGGTGGGTTAAGAAATGGACGATAAATCATCAGCTCCAAAGATCCGAATAGGCGATCTCATGCTGAACGCAGGTTATATAACCGAGGTTCAGCTTAAGGAGGCTTTGGCTCTCCAGAAACAGTCAAGCGGCAAGAGAATAGGACAGCTCCTCATCGAAATGGGATACGTGACCGAGCATCAGATGCTTATGGCGCTTGCCGAAAGACTTGGATTGCAGCTCATCAATATTTCCTCATTCCCCATTGACGTCGAGGCGGTCAAGCTTATCCCTCGCCAAATGGCGGAACAGTACCTGATGCTTCCCATTTCTTTCAGCGACGGACAGCTCGTCCTGGCGGTCAACGACCCTCTCAATCTCTATGCGATAGAGGACATCAGGCAGACTGCGGGTATTCCCGTCCTTACGGTTCTCTCTGAAGAAGAGCCGCTCAAGAGCGCGATCGAGTATCAGTATGCAGAAATTAAAGCCAAGCAGGCGGCTGAGAATGCGAACGTCAATACGGTGGGAACCAATCTGGACGAGCTCGTAATCGATACGAGTGCCGGCGCAGATGACGCACCTATTATCAATCTCGTTAACTCGTTGCTCGACAAGGCCTTCCACGATAATGCATCCGACATTCACATCGAGCCTTTCGAGAAGAACGTCGTAGTCAGGATGCGTATCGACGGAACGCTTATGGATTACATTACGCTTCAGAAGAACGTTCAGGATTCACTTGTTGCAAGAATTAAGATTATGGGCGAGATGGACATCGCTGAGAGGCGTATTCCGCAGGACGGCCATTTCCGAGTCCGTATTCAGGGCCAGATCGTCAACGTCCGTGTCAATGTCATTCCCACTGTATTTGGTGAGAAGGTCGTTATGCGTATCATTATTTCCGAAGTCAATATTGACCGTAACGAAACCTTTGGTATGGATGAAGATTCGTTCCGTAAGTTTTCGTCAATGCTCAAGATGCCTAATGGCTTGATCTACATCACGGGTCCTACGGGTTCAGGTAAGTCCACAACGCTCTATATGGCGCTTGCTTCGCTTTCTGACAGACCGATCAATATCAGTACCATTGAGGACCCTGTCGAGAAGAATCTCCCCAGATTAAACCAGATGCAGGTTCACCCCAATGCCGGTTTGACGTTCGAGGTCGGCCTCAGAGCGTTGATGCGTCAGGATCCTGACGTAATAATGGTCGGTGAGACGCGTGACGCTGAGACGGCTACCATAGCGATAAGAGCGGCAATTACCGGACACCTTGTTCTTTCAACGCTTCACACCAACGATGCCGCATCGACAGTCGTAAGACTTGTCGATATGGGCTCGGAACCTTATCTGTTGTCATCTGCACTTGCCGGCGTCGTAGCGCAAAGGCTTATGCGTAAGGTTTGTCCTTTCTGTGCTAAGACCGAGCCTCTGACGGAAGCTCAGATCGACTTCGTCGGGCACGACATCCCGAACGCAAAGAAGGCAGTTGGCTGTTCAAGCTGCCACGGTTCAGGTTATCTTGGCAGAACGGCGATCCACGAGGTTCTTGTTATTGACAAGGTCATGCGCAAGATGGTGGCGGCAAACGCCGGTGCCGAAGAAATGAAGAATTATGCGGTGGAACACCAGGGAATGAAGACCCTGAAACAACAGGCCATAAGGCTTGTTGAAGCGGGCATCACTACCATGGAGGAACTTGAGCGCGTAGCTTACTATGACGACTGATCGGAAGGAAAAGGGCTTCTTCAAGGATCTGAAAACGGTACCTTCGTCCGTATTTTTCATATTTTCCGCAATGTCGATAATCGCGGCTGTCATTGTTTACGGCTTCTCTTTGAAGGCTTTAGTGACAGCCGTTTTATCTGTACTGCTTTCAGCGTGCGCTTCATCTGACATAAAGGCAGGCATCGTGCCTGATCTGATAGTATGCCTTATAGCTTTAGTAAGCATATTATCTTTTTTCTTATTAGAACCTGTAACGCTTGTAAATGCCGCTGACAAGCTTTTCGGAGCTTTTGTAGTAGCCGTACCCATGTTGCTTTGTTCAATGATAATCAAAGGCGCGTACGGGGGAGGAGACATAAAGATGATGGCGGTCTGCGGATTGTATCTGGGATGGCGCCTGACCTTTGCATCTGCAGGCATAGCGTTCCTTGCAGCGGGCATCTACGCGATCGTTCTGTTTGTAAGACGTAAAGCGGATGTTAACAGCAGGATACCAATGGCACCGTTTTTGGCTTTCGGCGTCTTTTTTTCGTTACATTTTGGTGATAAAGCAATAACCTTGTTAACGGGTTATTAACAATTTAAGCCCTCCCAAAAAGGCCTGAAACATAATAATCAAAGACTTTTGCGGGGCTGAACACATTGATTTTATTGGCATAGCGCGATAATGACCAATGAACGGTTTATTAAAAGACGATGAATTGTGGCGGAAATGTGTTGCAAAAACCAGAGGGTGAGATTATAGTGTAACCATAAGCGAAACGCACAACGCAAAACGCAAAACCCCATAAAGGAGGAAAGAGAAAATGAAGAGAATGAATAAGACAAGTAAGAAGGGTTTCACCCTCGTTGAGCTCATCGTAGTCCTCGTAATCCTGGCTATCATGGCAGCGATCCTTATCCCGGCTTTGACAGGTTACATCGACAGAGCAAGAGAGCAGAACGTAACACAGCAGGCAGCAACGATCCTTACAGCAGCTCAGGCTTGCGCATCTGAGGATTATGGTCTTACAAAGAAAGCTGATTATACAGCAAGAACATTAAGTGGCGATTTGTCTACAAAATTCGGAGCCGAAGTCAAGACAATGGCTGAACTCACGAATATCAAAGCTGATGCGTTTAATGTTAATGCTACAACAGATCCTAATGGTGTAATCATTACATTCTCTGTTACGGATGTTGGTCAGCAGAAGACAGCTACATGGAATTCCGCTGATGGTTCTTGGAGCGTTTCATAATCACATCTTTAGTTGATTAGTTGATGAATCTTACGGTCCCGGGGTATCCCGGGACCGTTTTATGGAAATAACGTTATGAAGAAATATCTGCGATCTCATATCTTTGAATTCTTGAGTCTTTTTCTTTATGTTTTTTTACGTATAATCAATGCGATCTTTCATGAACCTTGGTACGATGAGGCTATTGCCTGGCAGATTGCCAAGGTTGCTGATTGGAAGACTATTATTTTCATCGAACCTAAATATGAGGGGCATCCTCCGCTTTGGCATATAGTACTTGCCTTATTTGCCAAAAACGGAGCTCCCTATGAATTAAGCCTGACAATTATAAGTTTGATCTTTACTACTGCAACTGTCGCTTTGATTCTCTTTAAGTCGCCTTTCCCGCGAATTGTCAGACTCTTTCTTCCGTTTACTTATTTTCTGTTTTATCAATATGGAGCGGTATCTCGACCTTATTGCATGATGATGCTTGCTTTTGTGTTGTGTGCAATGTCTTGGAAGGAAAGAAGGGAAAAACCATTCCGTTTGTCTTTGAGTCTTCTTTTTCTTTGTTTGACAAGTTTATACGGAATAGCATTCGCAGGCGGAATCGCGGTTGCATGGGCAATCGAATATATTATTGAATCAAAAAACTTAAAAGCTTTCTTCACTGAGAAGAGATTCTTTGCAATGCTTGCGCTTCTTATTTCAGCGCTGGCTATTCTTTTCAACATGATCCCCGGTAAAGACTCAACGCCAGTAAACGGATTAAATCTTAAGGTTTATTTGACTTCAAACCCTTTGAGATTCGTTTATCTTCTTTTTGCGATCCCGGCAGATGCCACTTTTACAGATGTGCTTTCGATTGATACCGGGACATTTATCAGGAACGCAGAATTTCATATCGCAGAGCTTATTGCTGCGTGCATCGTGGGTTTGTTGATTATTGTTTGCATGAATGTTTATGGATACAAAAAAAAGACAATTCTGTTATTCGTGTTGCCACAGTTATTTTTCATTATAATTGCAAGTTTTTATATGTCACAGCATCATATAGGCATAGAATTTCTTTTTATGCTTTTTTGGATATGGGCATCAAAGAACGAAGCTGACATTCGAAGAATTACAAATCTGAAATCTCTTGATCTATCGGAGAATAAACTGATTAAATCTCTGGGATTTGACAGGCCGCAAAAGTTGTTTTTTATTCAGATTCCTTCATTAGCGACATATAATGTGAATCTTTATAAAATCGTATCCGGTCTTTTGGTTTGCATTACAATGATCGTTTCATTCATTTGGGGAATAGGATCTTTTACTGCAGATATTAAGTACAATTTTGCTTGTGGAAGATATATGGCAGATTTCATAAAGGAACACAATCTATCTGATTATAAATTATTGTCTCATTGGCAGATCGTTCGTAACGAGGATGGAACGATAAAGAAGCAAAATACTTGGGAATACCTGTATGCTAATAACCTGCTTCCGTATTTTGATAAAAACATTTTTTATAACTATTGGAATGGCGACGATGATCGTGCATATGAATTAAGGCTGTCTCCTACTCAAGAAGATAATGAGGCAAACTTAAACACATGGAAAAAGAGGGGGTATCCGGATGTTATTCTCAATAATGCGGATTTAGCATTGATTTTTCCTGAAGCAGAGGAAAGGCCAATGTATACAACGATCTATATGGAAGATGATTATGTGATTTGGAAAGGAAAAATGAACGGATTATTCGCATGGCTTTCTGTCAGGAATGATATTCTTGAAAAACTCGGATTTGACAAGAATGCTCCAATTTCCACCCATGTCTATGAATATGAATACGGACGGAGGAAAGAATTGCCGGGGGATAATGTAACACGTACGGTGATTGAAGCTCAGAAAGAACAGACAAAATAGCCTCAATTCATCAAATCCGTTTGATCTGTAACATTGTTACACAAAGATGTTTTTACCGGTATCACCTCATGAAAGTGATAACGGTAAACGCTTTTTTAGTACGATGATCTTACACATATGCGTTGTAACATTTTGGTCATGCTTTTAACATTAATTTTATTTGACGCATAGGCTTCAAGCGTCTATATTTATAATATAAGGGTGATGATGGATTAGCATGGATATTTGTCTATTGACGGTTCATGGAGGGACGGAATGACGAGAAGGAACTTTAAAAGGGTTTCTTGTAAAGCAAAAAGGCACAGCAGCCGTGGTTTTACGCTGGCTGAGCTTCTTATTGTCATCGCGATAATAGCTATTGTTGCCACTATTGGTGTAGTTACTGCGGTTGGATATATTAATCGTTCACGATATGATACGAACGCTCAGCATGCGATCTCCGTGTATCAGGCCGCTCAGACTGCAATCTCCAAGAAGGTAATGAATGGAAGTATTGACGAGTGGGTCCGTTCCACGGGACTTGATTCTGTAGTTAACACCGAAGGCTTGGATGCTTTAAATGAATCAGCTCACGGCATTGCATCGCTCACTTTCAATCCCAAGAACGCTTCTGACACGAAGCTTTACGATCTGCTTTCAGGTTATTTCTATGATCGTTCGATTTTTGCAGGCACAATGTCGGTCGAGTTTGACATCATCGCTACCCATGATGGCTCATCCATAAAATATAGCGCAAATGTTGAGTCTGCGTTTTATTGTAAGCAGAATTCCGCTGATAACGGATGGGATAATTTGTGCAAAGGCAGTGCCGAAGACGGACTACCCCAGCGCGACCTTCAGTATAGGGTTAAGAAAAGTTATGTCGGATATTTCAATGGAACCGAGGCCTCGGTTGTAGCTCCCGTTAAGCTTCCTGATGATGTCGCCAACAACGCGATCTTCACCCTCCGTAACGGTGAGACTCTTGATCTGACTTGGTCGTTCTTTGATAAAGATCCTGAGCACAAATCAATCCTTAAGATCAAACTTGAGGATGTTAATGATTCGAACAACTACGTCATACTGACGGTCAATGAAGCGGATCTTATCTACAATACGACTTATACGGCTTCTCATCCTGTTGAGATATCTGATGGCGAATTCCTTCCTGGTTCCAGTCAAGTTGGTTCGATCCTTTCTGAACCCGTTACGGTCAATGAGCAGGTTACAACCGCATCCGGCGTTCCGCTTGACATCACTAGAAAGACGGTCTATGGCATTGCAAAGGTTAATGTCAAGAAATCTGGAAGTGATACGGGAACAGATATAAGGATTCCTTTGGCGATTGCGAAAGTTACCGGTGATGCTCAGATCAATTATCCCGGAATATACGGTGTTGACAAGAACGCGAGTTACACCTCCTATACGCTCTCTCTTGATTGTCTCATGTCGAGGCCTGACTATATTAACGCTACCGGTAACGACCGTCTTACTATCGAACGCCTTTTCGGAAACAACCCCGTAAACATTACGGCTGTTCTTGAGGAAGCTACAAACCTCAGCACGACAATAAAGAATTTTGATGCCAAGAGAGCAGTTAACGACCCTATCTTCTACAAAGATATTAATACCAAAGGAAACAGACCCACTTATTTCTATGAGATTAACTCCGCATCGGCTGAACTTGACAATGATAAGCGTTGCGTAGTCAACACTCTTTTTGGCGATTTGAAATACAGTGGAAAGAAAGACAGCGTACACGGAAGCTTCTCAACGGCTACGCCGAACGATGCCGTTATCACTTCGTATAGACATTTATCCAACATCCGAATTATTGACAGTGACAAGGCAGCCAACTTTAAGGTCGCCAAGAATCTTAATTGGTATGAAGCGCTTGATGGACAGTACTTTAGTCAGGTCAGGGTGTTCACATCATTTGCAACAAATGCTTCCTCAAGATTTGAAGATGGTCCAGGAAACACGATAGGCCGCTTCCATTCACCTGCAGTAGACGGAAATCTGAAAGTTGTTTCGTTCCCTGCGATTGCCGAGCTTCCTGCAAATCAAACGCTTTCATCACTTTCTTATGTAAATGGAAATGATACGGATACCGTATTCTCGATTAACAACATTCAGTTGAGATGGCAGTCTTTTGAGAATGAATATGGAGTTGGATACAGTCATTCGTCTGATTCGGCTTATGGAATGATCTGTGTTAATTATGGTGTTGTTTATAATATTTATACTGATAACCTTACCCTCACATTCTCTGAAATCGCAGATGGAAAGCCGGGAGACAATACTGGCGGAAGCGCAAAGAATGTTTCCTTCTCACCGAATGTAACCGGTGGTATCCAACTTGAAGAAAAAACTATTAACATCAGCAAGGTCCTCAATCAGCCTGTTGGAGGCCTTATTGGACACAACAAGGGCCTTATGGGGCTTAATGATTCCGAGGCTGAAGATGCGAGGAACACAATCCGCATGAGCAACTGTTTGGTTCTCTGCGGTCGTTATTGGTATACTAGCACGGATTTTAAGAGCGGAAACGGTGGCATAGTCGGGTTGAATGAAGGCAACGCTTCCGGGGAATCCTCATTTGGCGTTTTGAAGGTATGTGGCAACTTCGCGGTTACCGGTGCAGAGAAAAACGGAGGAATTATCGGATATAGCAATGCAACAAAGATCGGTGCAAAACTTGTTGTTGACGGTTCTGATTATGGCAACAGTATTATCACTCTACCCAAATTTAAACTTGGCAACTCTACCTATACTCCCGTATGTATGGTTAACGGTAAGTATTATGAGGGCGGCGCCATCGGATATGTTGACGGGGCTAGCTTCACTTATGATGCTCCTGTTGCTGGACGCAGTTTCAATAATGATACCGGTGCGATCAAGTTTGCCAATGATTATCAGATAGAAGTAAAGCTTCCTCAGGGGTCATATATTGGAAGCTGGTTTTCAGATTCAGATAAAACGAAACCTAGTACGGGAATTGGTGGTGCCATAGGTTGTGCGAATAATCTTAACGGAAATCGCGTAACAATGAAGGTTTCAAATAATGGATACATTGTACTTCCCAATCATGCAAACGGTTTTGTAGGCGGTGCGATAGGTCTTGTCGGTTCCGGTTCTATTTCTGACATATACATTGACGCAGTCAATGGAACTGGTTCCAGAATTGGTGCACAGGATGGAACCGCCAAACAGGGTGTTGGGCCTGCTGCATCTGGCGGTGCCATCGGAAGGGTTAACGGCTATAACAATAAACTCAACATCAACATTGAGAATTCAGGTTCAATAACTGCATATAGCATGGCTGACAAAGGTGAAGGCAGGGGAGCCGGTGGCGCGGTTGGCAGCATTTATACGAGCCTGACATCTGTTATCAATGTCTACAATAAGGCTGTAAACATCTACGCAGATACCAATGATGACAATATCTATGGCGGTACTGGCGGTGCAGTTGGAAACTGGGCGAATTCTGCTAACAATTTGACTATTAAGGCGGACTCCGTCATTCATGTTCTCAACAAGGCGAACATCTCCGCAGAGGGCAATGTCGGTGGAGCTATTGGATGTGCGGCAAAGAATCTTGGTGAAGTATATGCCATCAATGACGGTAAGACGATTAGCGGCTCCAAGGATTTCGTAGGAGGTGTCGTAGGACATTCGCGTGGACAGAACAGCGGTATTTATCAGGCAACTTCAAAATCCAGTGCCAGCGTAAGTGGCAGGAACTTTGTCGGTGGTGCTGCGGGAAGCCTTTCGAGTTTTGCTGATGGCGGAACCACAAAATTGATTGTTAGAGGTGGTACGACCAATGTATCCGGTGGTGGTACTAATGGAGGGTATTATGTCGGTGGCGTCAGTGGAGAAGTACTTGGATATGAGGACAACAGCTCCAACGATGGCAAACTTGTTCTTTCCGGAGACAGCGTTGATTCAACACAGCTTAAGGTTACGGGTGTTTCTAACGTCGGCGGTTCCGTAGGACTCTTCAGGGGCGACAGCAGTAAGGCAGAGAATAAGAGGAACACCGCAGGCATTATTACCATGCCGACGCAAAAGAGTGGCAACCGCCTTATCGTAAATGTTGAAGGAACTGATGACCTTGGCGGTGCAGTCGGAAGAATGACATGGTTCAGCAAGGGAATTGTTAACAATAAGGCTGAGCTTCCCACTGTTGTAGGGAGTGGTTCCTCCAAGGTCGATCTTACCGTTGTCTTGCGTCCCGAGTCTCATGTCAAGGGAACTGGTAACAATGTCGGCGGTGCAATCGGCCATATCGCGGGCGACAACCAGTCACAATATCTAGGTACTCTTGACGTCTCAACGGTACGAGGCAATATGAACAGCACTTCCGGCATTGTTGGAAAGCAGAATGTCGGTGGAGTTATTGGTCTTATAGAGAACAATTGCATTTTCACGAATAATTCCACCAAGAAATTATCTATCAATTTCAGTTTAGGCGCGTATAAGATCAATGGAACAATTGGCGCAAGCAGCGATTCTAATGTTGGCGGCGCGATTGGATACTATATGGGAACCACCAATGTAAACAATGCCAAGATAGTTGTGCTTGATGTTAACCTTGGTACTTCAACGGTCAACGGAGCAAAGAACGTTGGAGGTGCAATTGGTAAAACGGATTATAAGCACCAGACTGCAACAAACAAGGTTTTTAGCAATCAGATTAAGACCGTTATGAACGGTACGATCAGTGGTTCAAATAATGTTGGTGGTGCTATAGGTTATACAAGCGCTAACTATCTGCTTAATCTTGAAACTGCCGTTAACGGAAATATAAGTGGAGCTTCAAATGTTGGTGGAGTAATAGGTCAGAACAATTCCAATGTTACGATGCTTAGGTCGACTATAAAAGGATCTGTTGTTGGAACCGGAGATTGCGTTGGTGGCGGTATCGGATTCACTGACGGCAACAGGCAGGTTGGCGGCTCATATCTGTTAACGGAAGATTTGTTCGTAACGATTACGGGTGCAGGACATATTGATGGAAACAATTATGTGGGCGGAGTAATAGGTAAGAATGCTCAAAACGGCAAATTTGTTAAGTCTGAAATAGCTGGCCGTGCATACATTAATGGAACTTCCTGTATCGGTGGTGCCATCGGTCTAGCTACCGGAAAAGGTGAAACATACGGAAACATTAAGAATAACAACGCCGTTGTTTCTGCTGTTATCTCGAGCGACAGAGCCTTGAGAGGAAATAGGAATATCGGAGGCGCAATAGGACAGCTTGCCGATAAGGAAACTGGAGCATGGCCTCGCTTCAATATTGTTCAGGCTGAAGTCAATACGGGAATTCTGTATGAGCAGACGTCTGCTCTCGGATCTGAGGATGATGCCCGTATCGGAGGCGTTATTGGGTATTTCAGCGATTCCAATGCCCAAAAGGTAATTCTTAAAGGTACGGGTGGTACGGTTAAACTAAACATTCCAGGACAACCTTCTCGTAGCGTAAGCAATTCGATGCTCATCGCTGCAACGGGAAGATCAATAGGTGGAATCATTGGTCAGATTGGTCCTGAAGGGTATCAGTCAAACTGCCGTCTCTTTGATGTGGATGCTAGCGAGGCACCTGGTCTTTGTGTTATTTCCAACAGTGCATCCGATAGAATCGGCGGTTGGATTGGAAGCGGTTTTGGTGGTTATATGGGTCTTTCCGAAAATGGAAAAACTTATAATGTAAATAATGTTAAGGTCGTATACAGCGAAGGCAGCGAAGTTGGCGGCTTTATGGGCAGAGCTGACGGAGCAAATGTTCCTAATGTAGACAAGACTTCCGAAAAAGACAGGTTTAATACTTATCACTGTAGAGCCAATGCCAAGATTATCGTTACTCTTAATTCGGCTTCCGTAGCAGGCAAGACCCGTGTTGGTGGCGCGTTCGGATATTTCTATCTTGGTGGTATGAAAGACGGGCAGATAACGGTTAACCTGAATGATCATTCAATGATTGGAGATTTCAGTGACAAGGCGCCTTTGTGCTATAACGCGGGTGGTGCAATCGGTGAAGTTTCCATGGGATACAATTATAAAAAACTTAATACTGGTGATTGTTATAGCGAAATACGTTGTCCGATAACTATTAATATTGATTCAACTTCAAGTGTACATGCTAGTGCAACAGAGGATCCGTCTTCTTCTGATCCATCCGCCATGCATTCTGCAAATGCTGGAGTAGGTGGTGCGATAGGCAGAATCGGAAGGTTGGAACCGTACAATTATACTTCTGGTGCAACAGCCATTGATGATAGTTGGATTATCCCAATGAAATTTACCAAAAAGATCGAGGTTAATTCCGCTAATCCTAACACATCGGTATATTCAGCAATCTCACATGCCGGTGGTGTTGTTGGAGTGATGATGGACGGAACGATTTCTCAGGCGACCACTAACGCAAATGTCGAATCCTCTGCGGCAGACAGGGATGTGGGTGGCTTCGTTGGTTTGATGCGTAAGGGTAGCATTGAAAACATTGTTGTTTACGGCAAGGATAACAAGTCCGTAACTGTTACCGGAAATGACTCCTATGCCGGAGGATTTGTCGGAAGGATGATCTCCGGCACTATCAAGAATTCTTATACGACTTATCTTGTTAATTCAAAGGGCAGCGTCGCGGGCGGATTTGTAGGAAAGTTGGAGGATGGTTCGATTACCGATTCGTTTGTTGGCGGTCATACGATTCAGGGTCAGTATGAGAGCGGGAAGGGCAATGTTACCGGTAAGGGCAATGTTGGCGGTTTTGCTGGCGTCATTGACGGTGACGGAGCTACCATTACCAATTGCTATACCACTGCTTCCGTAGTAGGTAACGGCGACAATGTCGGAGGTTTTGCGGGCAATATCATTAATGGTCAGAGCATTACAAATTGTTATACGACGGCCAGGATAATTAACAACAAGTCTGCAGGCAATACTGGAGCTTTTGGATGTTTTGCTCCTTCGGATGATTCTGAATTCAACGTCAGCCTCAGCGGAGACAAGGTATTGAGCGGAATGGATTCTGGTTCCCTCATCCTCATTAACGGCGCAGAAGGCATGTCCGGGGTTGAGTTTGCTACTGCAGCTCAGATCAAGGGTTCAACCGATCATGCGGCTGAACCTTATGACAGCGCGTTGTCAACGACTTTCAGATTCAAGGCAGTAGTTAAGAATAACAACAAGTTGACTCATTATGGTGACTGGCCGCTTGAATCGTCAGGAACGATAAGCATAAATGAAGCCGATGTAATTCTTTATGATGCTGACGGCAACCCGGCTGATACGTTTGTTTTCAGGAAGTCAGGCGTAACGTTTAAGGATATTTCAGACGCGGCTACTTGTGTAGAGAAGATCGAGATTTTTGTTTCAGGTGCGAGACTTGATCCTGACAATTACACTTTGAGCTACAGATATAATGATGTTGCAAGTCCGACTGATTCGGAAGGTCATGTCACAAGATATGCGGAAGTCATCATTTCCGCCAAGGCGGGAACTGCTTATACCGGAACCAGGACGGTTCAGTTTACGATTACTCCTCTGGATATTTCTGATGCCGAGGTGGTTCAGAACAAGACTGAGTATCTTTATACGGGTGCTTCAGTAAGCGAGTATGTCAAGCCTGAAGACCTTACCGTTACGCTTAACGGCGAGACACTCGTCCGTGGCATAGATTATTATCTTGAATATGACAGGAATGACACGGCAGCCGGCGAGGTCCACTTCAAGGTTATGGGAATGGGTAACTATACCGGAGCCAAAAAGGATAATGGTGAGGATGTACAGTATCTGTTCACTATTAGTGGAGCCAGCATCGGTGGTGATGATACCGAAGTAACGCTTATCGGTTTGAATGAGAGACACACTGGCGAATACTACGCTTACTACACCGGTTCTGAAATCAAGCCAAGCGACATAGTCGTAAGACATGGTGGCGTTACTCTGAATGGCGAGGGAGAAAACCCTGATTACCAAGTTTCGTATTCTGATGATGTAACTAATTGCGGAACCGTCACGATAACGATAACCGGTCAGGGCAACTATTCGGGCACCAAGACTGTCACCTACACGATAGAACAGGCTACAAATGGTTGGGATACGGTTCCATCGTCTGATGACTGCATCTATGGAAATTCACCCGTGCTGCATTATATGTCACTGTTTGGAAATGACACGGCGACCGTCCAATACTTTACGGATTCCGCTTTTACCAACGAGGTGACGGACATCACGGAAGCACCTGTCGGCACGTATTTTGCCAAGATAACGATAGCTCAAACGGCGAATTACGAAGGCATAATATCCGATCCTGTAGAGTTCGCGATAACGCCAGCTCCGATAACGGAAGACATGGTCAATGTTTCATCAACCGTTGTTTACGATGGTACTGCACAGAGGCCTTCTGCCATTACGTTAACTTATATGGGCAAGACGCTGACGGAAGGCACAGACTATATTGTTACCTGCACTAATAACGTCAATGTCGGTACTGCGACCGTGACGATAACGGGTATCAACAACTTCGAAGGAACTGAAGTTAACAAGTCTTATGAGATCACGCCCGCTCCGGTTACTGCGAGCATGATTTCCGGAGTCCCTGAAACGGTTGAGTATACCGGCAGCGCTATCGTTCCTGAAGTTACCGTTAAGTTTGGAGACACCGTCCTTACTAAGGATACTGATTACACTGTCACGTATCAGAACAATACGGAACCCGGTACCGCTACAATAACAGTGACGGGTATTGGTAATTTCGGCGAATCAGCGAACAAGACATTCAAGATTAAGGCTGAACTCGAATCTGGTATGGTCGCTCTTGAGTTTGAGTCTGCTGAACATACTGGCTCTGAAATCAAGCCTGGCGTGACGGTTACTTTCAATGGCAATACTCTGACCAAGGGTACTGACTATGATGTTACCTATTCGAACAACATTGATGCCGGAAATGCAACGGTTACCATAAAAGGCAAGGGCTATTACACCGGCACCATTGAAAAGACTTTCACGATAACGCCTTCTGCTGAACCTGGAACGAACGATTCTGGTGACAGCGGCAATGGTGGCAACGGTGGAAATAGCGGAAATAATGACGGCGCCGGCAATTATGGAGGAAGCGGTAATTCCAACAGTAACAACACTGAAAACGGTGGAAATAACAGTGGCAACAGTGGGGACACTAACAATGGTAATGACACCACTAATTCCGGCAATACAGGAAACAACGATACTGAAGATTCACCTAAGAATGCCGCTCCTAAGGCGGCTGAAACACCGAAGACGGACGAAATGCCAAAGACTGCGGAGACTCCAAAGTCGGAGGAAACGTCTAAAACAGCTGAAACTCCTAATACTGAAGATTCCTCAACGGCTGAAGAGAATACAAAGTCAACAAAGAATACGAAGCCAGTTGGCACAGAGAAGACTGACAAGACGTTGGAAACGCCTAAGACCGAAGATTCTACAAAGTCTGAAGATGATGATGACAAGTCATCGGCGAACACTAAGTCTTCGTCAAAATCTGACAAGACTACCGCGAAGACGACCAAGAAGACTAAAGAAACTGACGCTGACATAAAAACTGAAGACAAAGAAACCGAAGTGGAAGATAATTAAAATGAGGAAAACGCTAAATGAAGTGCATTAACAAGACATCTTGCATTAAAAGGGCTGTTGGGATCCTTCGTGACAACGAGGGAACCAGTCTAGTGCTTGTTACGATTATTGCAATCATTATCCTTACAGGCATAGTTATTCTCCGCGTTGCAACAAGTTCGCTTTGGGCATCCGCTGACAAACAGCTTAATCAGGATCAAGCTTATCAGGCGGCCACGAGTTTCGGAGAGTCGATTGACAAATTGATTGACAGTGGTGATTTTAAACTTGATACTTATACGACGGCTACTCCAGTGAACATTGCTAGTACAAGTATTCCTCAATTGGGAAATGCGACTTTGGAAGCTTTTGCGACAGGCAATCCTTCTAACGGGGACGTTACTATAACGGTAACCGCCAAGGTTGCTGATGCTGAATATGTTTATACTGCTGTTTACACTTCATCGGGGGCTAGAAAGTACTGATATGAGGCATATGACGAAGAGGCAATGCAAATGTTTCAGTAAACGGGGCGAGACCATGGTCGAGGTCCTGATTGCTTTTACGCTCCTGTCGATCATCCTGCTGATGTTTTCACAAGGCATAGCTTTTGCTACGAAGGCTGAAGCCAATGCTACGGACAACCGTAATGCAGCGGATCAAGCGATGGCAAGTCTGCAACAGAAGCTTGCTGAAGGTACGGACAAGGGAATACAGGTTAGCCCGGATGTGACGATTGGTTCCAAAACCATAGTTCCCTATGTTTATACTGAAAATGATTATACTTATGTGGTTTACAGAGTAGAAGGGTAAAGACATGCGGAGGATTAACAGAAAGCGTAGATCAAAGATAGCCATGACGATGGTGGAACTCATCGTCACAATGGCTCTAACTTCGCTTTTTGCGGGAGCCTGTGTAACGCTTATTCTTCCAATAGAAAGAATATATACGCACATGACTGATCTCAGCCGAGCACAACTTATTGCCGATACCTGTGTTGACACTTTGCGGAAAGAATGTGCAGATACTTATATTATCGATCCTGATGATGTTTGGATCTTTAATGATACTGCTTTTGACGGAACCGTGGCAAAACTTGGAAGTGCAGCAAAACTGCCTGACAACCAACCCGGCAAGATACTTGTCATGAGAAAGAACTCTGAATATTGGGAAACTACTGCTTCAACCTCTACCTATAATCTTGGCACACAGCTTTATAACGATGTCATGACCATTGAAGGAGGTACGCAACAGACAGGAAATCTTACCAGCCGAGCTATCTACAGGATGTTTACGGTCAAGGAAGGTAATGTCGAACCGAATTCTGATGCTGCCGAAGGTTATGTCCATTTCGGATATTATAAGAAGATTGGAAGTAATAATTATTCTTATTATGATTTTACTAATCCGATAGCTTCTACGGCGTATCGCGACTTTAAGGTGGAACTGACGTTTGACGGTCTCAAGAGAATGAAGGATACTAACCTTCCGGCATATGTTAATTGTACTGTTACGGTAACCAGAAACGGCAAGGAAGTTTATTCGCGAAATACCGTACTGTGCTTTGCCGCTCCCGCAATCTGAAGTGCGAAAAAATGACCGGAGGGTTTGCAATTGGATTTTTTCCACAATCTTGAATTTACCTACCCGATATATGGGAATGTTTTTGTGACGGTATATGTGCTCGTCATGGCCTTTGCTTTTGGTTCTATCTTTGCCAGTTTCATTACTTGTGCCGCTTGGCGCGTGGTAAGACATGAAGACTGGGTGAAAGGCCACAGCCACTGTGACACCTGTGGTCACGAGCTTTCAACGGCTGATCTGTTTCCGATAATCTCTTATGTCGCGCTGAAGGGAAAGTGCCGTTACTGCGGTTCCAAGGTCCCGCCTAGAGACCTGATCTTTGAGATCTTGCTGGGATTGCTTTTTGCAGGCACTTTGGCGCTCCATGGCTCCGTTGACGCAGCTGTTGTAGCTGCCTTGGCTCTTGAGATGCTCTTGCTCGGTCTGTCTCTTGCTGATTGGGATTCAGGAGTGATTCCTGACGGGTTCCTTGTTGCAATCCTAGTCGTATGGATAATGACCGTTGGCTTCAGGCCTGACGCCCAGAGGTTCGCAATGGAGGGCGTTATCGCTTCCGCTTGCGTGGGCTTACTTATGGCGATCGGTACGGCCGTTGCCGGAAAGATCACAAAGGCCAAGTCAGGCTACGGACCAGCCAAGCTTGCAATGTGCCTTGTGCTGTTTTTGGGCTTCAGGGGATCTGTTATGGCGGTTTGCATTGGCATAGTCTTGGGCATTGTTTTCGCTTTGGTCTGCAAGTCCAAGAAGAGAAAGATGTCTCTTGCTCCGGCCATTTCGCTCGCGTTTATCGCGGCATTTCTATTTAAGGACCTTTTGGTGCTCCTTGGAGTCCAATTGCCATTCTGACGATTCCATTTAAATATATGCTTTTTGTGCATTGCACATGTAGTTTTTATCGACTATAATTAGTGCAATGCATATACTGGAAACAGGGATTATGCACTTGAGTCTTGCCTCTTAAGGCGATTAAGGTCGCAGAATGCGACCTTAGAGAGCGAAGGAAATGGTTGAAGATAAGAAAATGAAAGCTGTACCGATGGAAAATATAGAATCCTTGGTATATAACATTCGTGGGCAGCAGGTCATGCTGGATACTGATCTTGCAGAGTTTTACGGATATGAAGTCAAATATCTCAATCGACAGGTAAAGCGCAATATTGAGAGATTCCCGAAAGACTTTATGTTTCAGATAACGAAACAAGAAATGGAAGAATTGCGGTGCCAGAATGTCACTGCAAACATCAATCCAATGAGCCGTACACTGCCGTATGTGTTCTCAGAACAAGGCATTTACATGCTAGCGACAGTTCTAAAAAGCGAGTTGGCAGTACAGCAGTCTATTGTCATCATTCGGGCATTTAAGAATATGCGGCATTATATTCTGGAAAACCGACAGCTTGCGAGCAAGGAGGACTTGCGGCGAATTGCTATGACGGTAGGCGAATACAAAGAAAACACTGACAAAGCAATTATAAATATTCAAAAAAGAATAGATGCGTTGAGTGACACTTTTATTCCAGACGCTGATGTAAAAAACCTTGTGATATATAGAGGACAGAAGTTTGAGGCTGACAAGGCGTACATTGACATCTATCAGAAGGCAAAGAAGAGCATATATGTGGTTGACAACTATGTGAACATCAAAACTCTTCACTTGCTCTCACATAAAAAGACGGGGGTACATGTTATCCTCTTCACGGAGAATGGATTCGGACAAAGTCGCGATTTCCTGACTTCGTCAGAGGTAACGGATTTCGACAGGGAATACCCGACGATTCGGATCAAACCTAATCCCGACTGTCACGACCGCTTTATTGTGATCGATTATGGAACAAAGACAGAGAAAGTATTTCATTGTGGTTCGTCCAGCAAGGATGCGGGAAAGAAAGTGTGTGCCATAAATGCCATAGAGAATACTGCACTTGTGCATCCGATTGTTGATGCGCTGCTTCTGAATTCTGATATAAATTTGTAAGACGAGGAGATAAGATAATGGACTGCAGAACTAAGATAAAGGAGCTGCGCGAGATGACTGGAATGAACAGAACGGAGTTTTGCGATTATTTTGGAATCCCATACGGTACGGTTACGGATTGGGAACGGGATTACCGCCATGCCCCCGAATATGTCCTCCGCCTTTTGGAGTATTACATCCGCACTCAGGGTCTGATTAAAGAGAACATAGGCAAGAATAAAGATGAAACTTAAGACTCTACTATTAGAGTTTGACTTATTTACGGGCGTCCTATATAATATGCGAGTTTGAATTCCACGCACGAGAGGGGGGATAAAGATGTCTGAGATTAGAGTTAAGGAGAATGAGTCCCTTGACAGTGCGCTTCGCAGGTTCAAGCGTTCTTGCGCGAAGTCCGGCGTTCTCGCTGAGGTTCGTAAGAGAGAGCATTATGAGAAGCCTTCAGTAAAGAGAAAGAAGAAGTCTGAAGCAGCTCGTAAGAGAAAGCATTGATAAGACTTAATGAGACCGCCTTCGGGCGGTCTTTTTTGTCCTGTAGTTTCATTGACTGAAAACAGGCACGATGGTAAGATAAACACAAGAAAGCACAGTCTGCAAAGACGGTTGCTTCCGAGTTTAGTTCAATTGAACCTCACCCTAGAGTGGCTGTCTTTGGGTGAGGTTTTCATTTGCGCCTATATCTGGAATCCAAACCTCAAAAGGGCTTTAGTTTTGCATAGTTTCGAGTGCTTGGATATAATAAGGTCAATAAAGGTAAAGTTGAGAATAGTTTTATGTTATTGACCGGTAAGAACTGGCGCTTATCGGCATCTGAAAAAGTTGCGGATGCTGATACGCTCCTTGGCGTTTTGCTAAAGAATCGTGGTATAACCGAAGACCAGTCAGTCGAGAAGTTTTTGGCTGAAGATGCGGGCGTTTGGCACGATCCATTCCTTTACAACGACATGCGCAAGGCTGTCGACATTATCAATGAGACGATTGACTGTCATGGGAGGATCCTCGTTTACGGGGATTACGACTGCGACGGCGTTACCGCAACGGCGATCCTCGTCAGGTATTTCAGAAGCCACAATGCGGACGTGCGCTACATCGTTCCGCACAGGTCCGAGCATGGTTACGGCCTGACCGAAAAGATAATGGACAAGGTCATTGAGGAAAGCCCGAACCTTGTCATTACGGTCGACTGCGGAGTCACGAACCTTGACACCGTCGCAGAGCTTAAGTCGCGCGGAATAAAGGTCATCGTTACCGATCACCACAACGTTAAGGACGATCTGCCTGAGGCGGACTGCGTCATCTGCGCAAAGAGGCCTGACAACACCTATCCGTTCACCGAGCTTTGCGGCGCGGGCGTTGCGCTCAAGCTTGTAGAGGCTCTCGGCAAGGACGGCAGGCACGGCGTCAACGGCAATCTGTGGCGCCAGGCAATAGAGCTTGCGGGACTTGCCACGATCGCCGATCTGGTGTCCGTCACCAATGAGAACAGGACCATAATAAAGCGTGCCTTCAAGAGCATGGAGAACCCTTCAAACATTGGCGTAAAGGTCATGAACGAGATGCTGCTCAATCCGGGCAAGTCGCTCGACGAGACCTTCATTTCGTTCAACGTCGTGCCGAGGATCAATGCGGCGGGAAGGCTTTACGATTCTTCAGACGCGCTCAAGCTCTTCCTTGAGAACAATCCGTCGGAGGCAAAGCGTGCCGCGGACGACCTTACGCGCCAGAATGAGGAGCGCAAGGAGATAGAGGCAAAGGTCTTCGATGAGGCAAGAGCGCAGCTCGAGAATCCTGACAGGCCTGAAAGGTGGAGCCTTACGAACACTTGCGGCCCCGTCGTCGTTTACGGAAAGAACTGGCATCAGGGAGTGCTCGGAATCGTTGCGGGCAAGCTTGCGCAGTTCTACGGCAGGTCGGCCCTCGTTTTCACTGACGATGCAACTGAGCCGGGCTGCGCGAAAGGATCCGGAAGGGCTTTCGGTGAGTTCGACCTTTTCAAGTGCCTCGAAGGCATTTCAGACAAACTCGTCAATTTCGGAGGCCACAAGAAGGCCGCGGGCATGCTCGTCAGGAAGGACGGCATGGGCGCCTTCATGGAGGCTTTGGAAGCTGAAGCCAAGAGACTCGCCGAAGAAAGCGGCGAAGGCGGCGGTGAAGACGGCGACAATTCGATTGAAGTCGAATGTGAGCTCGATCCTTCCACCGTTAACTTTGAAGCATACCGCGAGGTTAGCAGGTTAAGGCCTTTCGGAATCGGGAACGCCAAGCCGAATTTCGTCACCAGGAATCTCGTCATCAGGGAGATCGGCACTATGAGCGAAGGCGCCCACTTAAGGCTCGATCTGACGGACAGCACCGGGAAATACACTTTGTCCGCGGTCGGATTCGGAATGGGAAATTACTACTATCTTCTGAGGTCCGGTGACGTAGTCGACATCTGCTACACGATGAACGAATACACTTTCAGGGGCGACACGACGCTGTCCCTGCACTTGAGCGACATCATGCCGGATCCCGGCAAGGGGTTCATGTGGCAGAAGGCGGAGATCGCGGAAAAGCTCTATTCCAGCGGACTTGAGCCAGCCCAGATCACCAAGATCGCTCCGGGAGAGGACGTGATCCCGCAGATGGTGCCGCGTGACGAACATTTCGCGGAGTGTTATAAGATAATAAACAAGTTTGCGGGAAATTCGCTCTCGACAGTTGACTGCGTGCTTCTCGCGATGCTGATAAACAACAACTCCGAAACGGAGATCACGCCGTTTCAGACGAAGAGGTGTCTTGAGGTATTTGCTGATTGCGGGCTCTTGAGGCTCAGGGAGATCACTCCGATGAGACTGTGCTTCAACATCACGCCCGGTGGAACAAGGGTTAAGCTTAGTGATTCAGAGGTTTACAGGAAGGTGACAAATGTCGGCCAAAAATAAGAAAGACGAACAAAAAGCCGTAGACCAGAGCGCGGCAGAGGCTGAAGCGAAGGAACGCGAGTACCTCGAAAACGACGAGCTCGTTCCTGAGATCGCCGAGGATTATGAGGACTCTTTTTCCGACATCCTCAATACTTACGATGCCTATGCGCACGCTGCGAATCTTGAGGAAGACGTCATTGAAAGAGACAACGAGATGCTGCGCAAGGCGTTTGTCTTCGCGTTCAAGGCGCACAGGAACCAGAAGCGCAAGAACGGCAGTCTTTACATCATCCATCCGCTCGCGGTCGCAGGCATTCTGGCTGACCTGAAGGTCGATGCGAATACTTTGGCTGCGGCCCTTCTGCACGATACGATCGAGGATACGCCGGCTGATTTCGACATGGTCTCCAGGAAGTTCGGAGAGGCTGTCGCAAACCTTGTAGACGGCGTCACAAAGCTCAATCTCAAGCTCGACAACGTCATCTACAATTCCAAGGACGACATTCAGGCATCTAACGTCAGGAAGATGCTCGTGGCAATGTCTGACGACATCAGGGTCATTTTCATCAAGCTCGCCGACCGCCTGCACAACATGAGGACGTTGAAGTTCCAGACGCCTGAAAAGCAGATCGAGAAGGCTCAGGAGACGCTCGACATCTATGTTCCTTTTGCAGGCAGATTCGGTATCTACAGGGTCAAGTGGGAGCTTGAGGACCTGTGCCTCAAGTATCTGCACCCGGAAGAGTTCGACAAGCTCGTAAAGCTCGTCAGGGGCAACCGCGAGCAGCGCGAGGACTTCATGGAGCAGGTCGTTTCCGAGATAAGGGCAAAGCTCGAGGAGAACGGCATCACGCATTACGACATTGAAGGCCGTCCGAAGCATTTCTACAGCATTTACAAGAAGATGCACGACAAGGGTAAGACGATCGACGAGATCTACGACCTTTTCGCGTGCAGGATAATCGTTGACGAGGTCATCGAGTGCTATCAGGTATTGGGCATCATACACGAGATGTACCAGCACGTTCCCGGGCGTTTCAAGGACTACATCGCGATGCCCAAGGAGAACAAGTACCAGTCGATCCATACGACGGTCGTAAGCCACAACCACACTCCTTTTGAAGTTCAGATAAGGACCTTCGCGATGCATCAGATCGCGGAGTACGGCATCGCCGCGCACTGGCATTACAAGGAGTCCGGCAACTCGTCTGAGTTCAAGGCTGACAGATTCGACAGGAAGATGGATGAGATGAGGCAGATCATCGATTCCCAGAGTGAGCTTGCCGATTCGGGCGAGTTCCTCGAGTCGCTTAAAATGAGCATTTCGCCGGATGACGAGATCTTCATTTACACGCCTAAGCACGAGGTAATCAAGCTTCCCAGAGGCTCGTGCCCCATCGATTTCGCGTATGCGATCCACAGCGGCATCGGCAATCATATGCACGGAGCTAAGGTCAACGGAAGGATCGTTCCGCTTACTTATGAGCTGCAGAACGGCGACATCGTTGAGATCTTAAGCTCTGCAAAGCTCGTAAAAGGCCCGTCGCGTGACTGGGTAAAGATCGTCAAGACTCCGAACGCGAAGTCAAAGATCAACGCCTGGTTCAAGAAGGAAGCCAGGGGCGAGAACATCACGACCGGTAAGGAACTCTTGTACAGCGAGATCGGAAGAAACGGATTCTCGCCTGACAAGCTCCTCATGCACAAGTCGATCGAGGCGATACTGAAAAGAAACAATTTTTCGTGCCTTGACGACATGTATGCCGCGATAGGATACGGAAGCATCAGCGTCACCAAGGTCTTTTCAAGGCTTCGTGACGACTACATCCGCAACATCTCCGAAGAGGAGAGGACTGCGCTCGGATACAGGATCACGGCCGAAGGAAACATCGTTTACAGTCCGCCGACCGTACCGTTCGAACTCGGAAAGATAGACGCTTCACGCTCTGGAAAGAACGCCAAGGGCAAGCCCGTCACGCCTGAAACGACGAAGCAGGTGGCTTCTTACGACGTTTCCATGCTCAATGCCATGAATGCCGATCCGAACCAGCCTGTGACTGCTGCCGCGATCAGGTCAGGCGTAAGGCCCGAGGAGCTTGCGGGACAGGCAAAGGGAGAAAAGGGCACACGCTCAAGTGCCGCAAAACGCACGCACAGCAACGATGAAGTCATCGTTGACAACCTGGAGTCGATCTCCACGCACATCTCCAAGTGCTGCCATCCCGTCTATGGAGACGACATCATCGGCTTCATCACGCGCGAAAGGGGCGTCGGCATCCACAAGACGAGCTGTAAGAACATCCTGAACATCGTAAACAGGAAGGGCGAGAGCCAGAAGGACGACGAAAAGTACCAGAGGCTCGTGCCCGTTCACTGGCAGTCAAAGGCGAAGTTCTCGAGTTACGACGTCAAGCTCATCGTATGTGCCACGGACAGGAGCAGACTGCTTTTGGACGTGCTCGACAGGATCAACGAAGAGAAGATTAACATTGTTAAACTCAATACCGTCGTGGACGGAACCGAAGCAAAGATCTACGTTACGATCAACATTTCGGGCAAGGAACAGCTTGACCGCACGATCTCAAGGATCGAGTCGGTCAAGGACGTCAACGAAGTGATCAGAGATTGATATTAAATATCCCCGTAATAGCGCTCGTAGTAGTCCGTGTCTATTCTGCTGATGTTGCAGAGGATCATGGGACGGCGCCCTATCTTTGAACTGACGAAATTCTTAAGCTGCTCTCTGAATGCGCGCTTCTCAACAAATGCTTCAAGGCTTCCTTCGCGGCGGCCTGAAGACGTGAGGAGCGTTTCGCATTTCTGGGCGATCGCGGCGTAGATGACGTCCTTGTTGTCGTCGTTGTCGAGGCATCCGATCGAATTCACGACTGGCGTGCAAAGCAGGTCTCCGCTCACTGAATCGACCGTCAGCGCGATCGCTAAGACGCCGTCTTCGCTCAAGTGGATCCTGTCGTTGAGGACCTTGTCGTTAAAGTCCATCGGGAGGGACCCGTCGATCAGGATGGGGGAGGCGGGCACGTGGTCGGTGACCTTTGCGCCGTCCCTGTTAAGCGAGAGCACGTCGCCGTTTGCGAGGATGAAGATTTCGTCCTCGTTCATGCCGAGATTCATTGCCATTTCCTTGTGCAGGCAGAGCATTCTGTACTCGCCGTGGATCGGGATGAAGAACTTCGGCTTGATGAGCGTGTGGAGCATCATGAGCTCGTCCCTGTAGGCGTGGCCTGAGACGTGGACGTCGGCAAGCGACTGGTAGATTACGTGCGCGCCCTTCTTGTAGAGTTCGTTGATGACCCTGTAGATTGGCTTCTCATTGCCCGGGATCGGGTCTGCCGAGATTATTATCGTATCGCCCTTTTGGATGTCTACCGAACGGTGCGAATCGAATGCCATCCTTGTGAGAGCGCTCATGGGTTCAGCCTGGCTGCCCGTCGTGAGGATGACGATCTGGTCATCGGGATAGTTGTCTATCGACTCGATGTTGATGAGCGTGTCAGGCTTGATGTCGATGTAACCCAGAGAGTTCGCGATTCCAAAAACCTGGACCATGCTGCGTCCGGAAAGGCACACGTGCCTGCCGTATTTTTCGGCCGCGGAAATAATCTGCTGCATCCTGTGGATGTGCGATGAGAAGGTCGCGACGATGATGCGGCCTTCGGCTTTCCTGAAATAGCGTGAAAAGGCTTCGCCGACGTGCTTTTCGGAAGGTGAGAACCCTTCGATCTCGACGTTCGTGGATTCGCACATGAAGAGCAGGACGCCTTCCTTTCCGAGTTCGCCCAAACGCTGGAGATTGATGGTCTTGCCGTTGATCGGCGTGTAGTCGATCTTGAAGTCTCCCGAATGCACTATTACGCCGACGGGCGTTTTCAATGCGAGGCAGTAGGAGTCGGCGATGCTGTGGTTGACCCTGATGAATTCAACGTCGAAGTTTATTCCGAGCCTTACATGGTCGCCGTTCCTTAAGGTCTGGAGCGTGATGCCGTCAAGCGGAACGCCCTTGTCCTGGAGTTTCAAGCGGACGAGCTCGATCGTCAGGGTGCCGCCATATACGGGGCACTTGAATTCCCTTAGGAAATAGGGCAGGGAACCGATGTGGTCCTCGTGACCGTGCGTCAGCACGATGCCTCTGAGCTTTTCCTGATTGCGCCTTACGTAAGTGAAATCCGGGATGACGCAGTCAACGCCCGGCATGTTCTCGTCAGGGAAGCTCATGCCCACGTCGACGATTATCATGTCGTTTCCATATTCGAAAGCGGTCATGTTCATGCCGATCTCGCCGAGACCGCCAAGTGGGATTATCTTCAAATCTTTGCCGGGAACGAAGCCCTGTTGCTTTTCGCGCTTGCCGGACTTGGGCTTTTTGGCAGGACTCTTTTCAATGGTCTTGCTTTTGCTCTTGACCTGCTTCAGTCCGCTGCTCTTTTTGGGATCTATCTTAAACGTTCTTTTCTTAGTTGCCTTCTGTTTCTTGTTTTCTTTACCATTCTTTTCGGATTGCATATTCCCCTCTTATTGCTGGTAAACCTTTCGATAGCAAGTGCTGTGACCCTTTGCCGAGTCAACGTATATGTCTATCCAGTTACCTTTAAATCTTCCTGTATCTTCGACTTTGTAAAGGCCGTCGCCGCCTAACGGGTCGTTCTCGATGTAGACCCATGAGTTCTTGGGGAAGACGGACCAGTCTGCAGCGCAGGTGCGGCCCTGCTTGCACTTCGTTCCGGTAGCGGTAGTGGTGCTGTAGAACGTGCTTCCGTCCTTTCTCTTATAGAGGACAGGACCGTAGAAGGTGATCTTGCACTTTACGCCGTTGACCTTAGTGACGGTCGTCTTCTTTGTGGTTGTCGTAGTCTTTTTGGCCGTGGGCTTTGTCGTAGCCTTCGAGGGCTTCGGGGTCGCCGTCGGCTTGGGAGTTGAAAGCGTCGTCAGCGACTGCTTCACGTAGTTGCCGTCGGAAGTCTTGTACCAGCCGTTGGAAGTCTTAGCGATGACGTTTATCGCCTGCCACATCGTGACTTTCCTGACTACCTTGTAGCTCGTGCCGGGGCCCGTTCTGATGTTGACCGTCGTCCTTGCGTAAACGGTCTTCTTGAAAGCGGTTTCGGTAGGCTTTGCGGCAGTCTGGGCGGGCTTTTTCGTAGCTTTGGTGGTTTCGGTCGGTTCAGCCGTCGTTTCAGGCGTCGTGTCTTCCGTTTCAGAGGACTCCATCGTCTCGGTAGGATCTTCCTCGGTTTCGGTCGTGGCCTCTGAAGTTTCCGGCGCAGTGGTCTCTTCAGGCTCCGTGGTGGTCTGCTCGTTCGAATCCATCTTCTGGGCAGCCTTTGTGTCTGAAGTTACGGGAGTCTTGATTCCGTTGTTCTCACGGTCGGGTGCGTACTCGTCGGGAATCTCGTAGTAGTCGATGACGTCATCGGGATCGACCCTTAACGCCTGGACGTCCGCGAAGTTGAGCAGGGCATCTACCGCGATCGCGGAAACGCAGCACAAACCCATGACTACGACAACGCTGATCGCGGTCATGACTTTCTGCTTGGTCAGGCGGTAAGCCGTCTTGATGCCGAGTATCTTCAAATTTTCCTCCCTTTTCCGCATGGGATTTCATGCGGGTTTAAAAAAGCATATTACCAACATTATTATATCACAACCTTTATTTGTTGCATTTTTGAGGTTTTTTCAAACAGAAATGCAAGAAAATCAGGCGTTTGCGGATGCGCATCTCCGATTTTGCCGTAGTTTTCGGCTTGTTTTGAGCCTGTCAATAACGCAAAATCGATTTTTAGTAAAGGTTTTCCGCAATTTTGTCAAAGGATTGTCACATCGTTGCAAGGTATGACACATTGGGAGTCGCTATAATCTAATCACATTGGCAGGGAGGAGGAACGGTTCGGGACATGTCGCTTGGCAGGATCAGACAACCGTCGCGCAAGGCGGAATACGGCACGACGGAACATGACGTCGAGAAGCGCAGGGCACGCATTTACATCATTTGCGCCCTCATTCTGATAGTCTGCGGCGTCCTTGACGTTCTCTTCATCGTAGGCATTTTGGGACTTTGAACTTTTCAAGCTGTGACGCTTTAGTTGGCGGGGGTTTCGGCCCTCGCCTTCTTTTTGTTTCGTTGTGGAAATTTCATTCTCTGAATCGTTCCAACTTTTGCTTCAAAGATGGAGCGAAAGATGGAATGACTGCACTTTTTGCCCCTTATTCTATGTTTTGTTCTAACTTTTCGGCAGAAGATGGAAGGAAAGATGGAATGAAAGCGTTTCAAATTGCAAAAAAGGCCTTGCTCGTATATACTTATGCCCGAATATTTATTATTTAGGAGTTTTCCAAATGAAAGTTTCAGAATTGTTCATGGCAACCCAGCGTGAGATCCCGGCAGATGCCGAGATACCTTCGCATCAGCTGATGCTCAGAGCGGGCCTTATCCGCAAGGCCGCTTCGGGAATCTATTCATTCATGCCCCTCGGATACCGCGCCTACAGGAAGGTTGAGGCCGTCATCCGCGAGGAGATGGACAGGGCGGGCGCACAGGAGCTCATAATGCCTGCGCTTTTGCCGGCTGAGGCTTATCAGGGCTCCGGAAGATGGGAAAAGTTCGGTCCCGAGATGTTCAGGCTTACGGACAGGGGCGGAAGGTCATTCTGCCTTGGCCCTACGCACGAGGAGCCTTTCACTGAGGCAGTAAGGGACACCATCAGGTCTTACAAGCAGCTGCCTGTAACCCTTTATCAGATCCAGCACAAGTACAGGGATGAGAAGCGCCCGAGATTCGGCGTCATCAGGGCAAGGGAGTTCGTCATGAAGGACGCATATTCCTTTGACGTTGACGAGGCAGGCCTCGACGTCTCCTACCAGAAGATGTATGTCGCATACAGAAGGATCTTCGACAGGTTCGGCCTTGATTACACTATCGTTGACGCTGATTCAGGCGCAATGGGCGGTTCAGGCTCACAGGAGTTCATGGTAAAGAGCGAAGTCGGCGAAGACGCCATCTGCTTCTGCGACGAGTGCGGATATGCCGCAAACGAGGAGAAGGCAGGCTGGACGAGGGGAGAGCCCGAGACGGCTGAGATGCTCGAAGTCGAAAAGATCCACACGCCTGACGTTAAGACCATCGAAGAGCTCTGCGGTTACCTTAACTGCGGACCTGACGCTTTCGTCAAGACGATCCTTTACAACATTGACGGCAAGTTCGTTGCCGCCATGTGCAGGGGAGACAGGGACATAAACGAGACAAAGCTCGGAAACCTTTACGATGCAACGGAGATGGAGCTCGCGGCATTTGCCGACGTTGAAGCCATCACGGGCGCAAAGGTCGGATTCGCAGGCCCTGTAGGCCTCAAGCAGAAGATCGACGTAGTCGTCGATCCCGAAGTTGCAGGCATGAAGAACTTCGTCGTAGGCGCATGCGAGACTGATTACCACTTCAAGAACGTCAACATTGGAAGGGATTTCGAGGCTGACCAGATAGCTGACATCACCAACGCAAGAGAGGGCGACGTCTGCCCGAAGTGCGGCAAGGGCAAGCTCGGCATGGCAAGAGGCGTTGAGGTAGGACACATCTTCAAGCTTGGCACCAAGTATTCCAAGGCTTTGAACTGCATTTACCTCGACAAGGACGGCAAGGAGCATTTCATGGTAATGGGATGCTACGGAATCGGCGTTTCCAGAGTGCTTGCGGCCATCATCGAGCAGTCACACGATGACGACGGAATCATCTGGCCTTCGATCGTTGCGCCTTACAAGGTCATGGTCATCCCCACAAAGACAAATGATGAGGCCATCATGGGCCTTGCCGAAAAGATATACGAAGACCTCCAGAACAAGGGCGTTGACGTCCTTATCGACGATAGGAACGAAAGACCCGGCGTCAAGTTCAAGGACTGCGACCTTATCGGTATCCCGCTCCGCATCACCGTCGGCAGAAGGGCAGCCGAGGGCATCGTTGAGATCAAGGCGAGGTCCGGAGCTGACGCGGTCGAGATGACTGCCGAAGAGGCTGTTTCCGAAGCACTCAAGATCTGATGAAAGCACCTGCCCTGCGTGTATTTGCGGCGATTATGACCGCAGTTATGGCTATGGGCTTGGCGCCCTGCCCGCAGGTCTTTGCCGACAAGAAAAAACAGCCCGCCATCGAAAAGGCGAGCTTCACTTCGTATGAGCTCGTCACCTTCGAGGGCGGCATAATAAAGATCGGCGTTGAGGGGAAGAGCTTTACCGTCAGTACCGATGCCGCGAACATTTTCGAGATAACGCTTTACAAGGCTGACAACAGCAGCATCGTAAGGCGTTTCAAGAAGCAGAGCGGCGAATTTTCCATCGATCTTGACGGCTACATGGACAAGGGCAAGCTCTATTTCGTCGCGGTCAGCTATCAGCTTGGTTCAAAGGTCATTACGCAGGATGACAATTACATTTTCCTGGGAGACGACGATCAGATCCATTTCTACAAGTCGCCGACTTACGCTTTCAACGTCGAGCGCTGCACGGAACTTAGGGATGACGAGGTCTCGCTCAAGGAGTGCCTGCAGCCGCAGAACGACATCGAATGCGACGACCCGGTGATAATCGAGTATTCAAAGCAGATCTGCGAAGGTGCGGAAACCGATTGGGACAAGGTGTACCACATCTACACTTATCTGATCGGCGCGATGGCTTACGACAACACCCAGACCGACAAGAGCAACAAGATGGTCTATCAGGACGGCTCGATCTGCCTGTTGAGGCGCGGAATGGCCGTCTGCGAGGGCTTTGGAAACGTTTTCACGGCGCTTTGCAGGGCGCAGGGGATACCCGCGACAGTTGAGTTCGGCGTGGGCCTTGCAAGCTTTGACGAGATGATGGCGGACAACCTCCCTGAGGATGAAACTCCGGACCACGCATGGGCCGCAGTTTATGTTGGCGGGAAATGGCGCTTCGTCGATCCGACTTACGATTCCGGCAAGACGTATGAAGGCAAGTCCTGGGACAACGGCAAGATCGTTGAGGGCGTTCCCACCTACAACTACTATCTGCTGCCTTTGGAGGCTTTCTCATACGCTCACAAGATCTGTGACGCGGACACGGTCCACGGATACGAGAGATCGGGTTCGTGCGGCAAGGACGCGACGTTTACGATCTCGCGCGACGGAACGCTCACGATATCGGGCAGCGGCACGATTCAAATGCCTTACGGCGTTAACGGCTTTTCCAAGATCGTTTTCGCGCCCGGTTCAAAGATCACCTGCATTGGAAAGAAGTGCTTCTTTGACTGCGACCTCATCACGCAGGTCATCCTGCCTGACACCGTTACCGAGATTGGACAGGAGGCCTTCAACAGCTGCGAGGACCTTGAATACGTTTATCTTCCCGAAGGCTTGGAGCGGATCGGGCAGGAAGCCTTTGACGGCTGTGACGAGCTGGCGTTCATAAGGGTTCCGAAATCAGTCAAGCGAATGGGAAGCTGGGCTTTTGACGACTGCCCGAGGCTTTACATCGTCCTTCCGTCAAAGTGGAAGGGCTACGACGCGAAATTCGACTGCAAGCCGATGCACACGGAATTCGTTTGATCCGCGTGTTTTAGGCTTTTTAACTTGCTTTGGATTACTTTTCCCCTTTGTCGGAATCGCCGTTCATCCAGCTCTGGTGATAGTTCTTGCGTCTGTATTCTTCAGGCGTCATGCCAGTGGTCTTCTTGAAGACCTGGATGAAATGGGACTGTGAAGAGAATCCGAGGTAATTTGCGACCGTCAGGGAGGACTCGTCCAAATGGCGGAGCATGTTGCACGCGACGGTGATCTTCTGATCCCTGATGTATCGGCTGAGAGTGATGCCCATTTCCTGCTTGAAGAGCTTGGAAAGATAGCTCGAGTTGAGCGAAAGCGAATCCGCGATGGATTCAACCGTCAGGTTGTCCTGAATGTGCGAGCGGATGTAGTCGATCGCGACGACGATGTGGCGTGAGACGACCTTGCTCTTGGTAAGTTCGTTCATCTTGCGGCAGTAATGACGGAGAAGGTCCATCTGAAGCTGCCTGACTTCCTCGCCGGAGCTTGCATTGTCGATGAGTTCGATGTAGATGTCGCTCAAAGTGTAGGCGACTGAGATCTCCATGCCCTGCTCGATGCAGAAGCGGCTGACCAGCGCGGCCAGTATGACGGCGTGGTATTTGCGGTTCTGGAGGGCGTTGCTGCTGAGTTTGCCCAAGACCTGGTTTGCGCCGAATGACTTCAATCGTTCTTCGAGCGCTCTCGAGTTTCCGCTCGCGACAGTCTCGTAAAAGTTGATCTCGCGGTTGTAGCCTTCGAGACGCCCTTCCGCGTTGCCTTCGTCCATCAGTCTTCTGGCAAGTTCCTTCTCTATGTTCATCATGAAAAACCTTCTTTTGCCGCAGATCAGCGGGCTTATCACTTATTTTTGACTATCCAATTAAAATATTATAATTTTTGGCGAAACATGTAAAGATAACCCCCATATTACGTAAAAATCGGATACTCCGCTTATTGAGTTATTCCCCGAAAAGATATAAAATTTTTTCGTAAGCTTAGAGGGGATTTTTACTGAATGACTGACGAACTTAAGGACATCATATATTCAGATTTGTTCAGGTATACCGGCAATGCCAGGCGTTATAAGAACATCTACGCCTGTTATCTGCAGGAGAGAAGGTCATCCCCCGAGTTTTCCTACATCAGCGTAATGCGCCGTACGCGCTACTATTACGATCAGATCCAGAAATACGACGGTTTCAGAAGAAAGCTCGCCGAGATCAAGTTCCACGTAAACAACTGGAGACTCGACAGACTGAGCCGAAAGTACCATTTCCAGATCCCTTATGACACGAACATCGGCAAGGGCTTTTATCTTGCGCATTTCGGCCGCGTCATCATCCATCCGAAGAGCGTCATCGGCCACAACGTCAACGTTTCGACGGGCGTCGTCATCGGAACGCAGTTCAGAGGCAAGAGGAAGGGTTCTCCGCACATCGGCAATTACGTCTGGATCGGCGCAAACGCAGTCATAGTCGGCAATATCAATATAGGCAACAACGTCCTCATAGCGCCCGGCGCATACGTCAACTTCGACGTACCTGACGGTTCGATCGTAATCGGCAATCCGGGTCTCATCAGACGTTCGCCCGGTGCAACGCTCAATTACATCAACAACACGATACTGTTCGACGAGTATAACGTCCGTTCGGATGGCGTCAAGCAATGGTAATCGGTCCGGAATTCTTTCAGAACAACAGAAAAGCATTCGCGGAAAAGCTGCCAGACAACACGGCGGCTTTCCTTTTTTCGGGCGAAGAGAAGAAGATGTGCGCGGACACCGAATACAGATTCCTGCCTGACCGCAATTTCTTTTATCTGACGGGCCTTGAAAAGCCTGATCTCATGCTTATCGTCCGCAAGCAGGACGGCGTCGTGACCGAGAGGCTTTTTGCGCCCGAACATGACAGCCTCAAGGAACGCTGGACGGGCAAGCGCATGGATTTCTCCGAGATAGCCCGCGTGTCAGGCGTTTCTGAGGACAACATCCGCGACAGGGATGATTTTGCGGACAATGCGTTTAACCTCGCATCCGAAAACAAGGTGCGCTTCGCGTACGACGGAAGCTCCGTAATGAATGCGGCGAAGGACTTCGCGGACAGGGACCGCAAGCAGGGAAGAGAGCCGCTGGACGTTTCCTATATCTTTATTGAATTGAGGCTTGTTAAGAGCGAAGCCGAGATCGCTTCGATCGAAGAGGCTGCGCGCATAACGGAAGAAGCGCTCGCAGAGATGAAAAAGCTCATCCGCCCCGGAGTCACCGAGTATGAACTCTATGCAAAGCTCGAGTATGAGATGGCGAGAAGAAGCAGCCTGCTCTTTGCCTTCCAGACGATAGTTTCCTGCGGGAAGAATGCTTTTTACCTGCATCACGGCGATCCCGAAAGGGACGGCGACGGCGTTGCAAAGGAAGGCTCGATCGTTCAGGTCGACGTCGGCGCAAGGGTAAACGGCTACTGCGCGGACGTTTCGAGAGTTTACTTCGTGGGACGCCCTGAATCTGACGACGACAGGCGGGTTAAGCTCCTTGGCCTCATTAGGGATCTTCGCAAGGCCGCCTTCGGTTTCATCGCTCCCGGTAAGACGTTTGCGGAACTTAATTCACAAATGTATGACATCGCAGGCAAATGGCTTGCGGAGCAGGGTTTAATCAATGATAATTTCAGCAAGGACGACGTTCTTGCCTATTATTGGCACAACACATCGCATTTCTTAGGGCTCGACGTTCATGACGTCGGCGGTCGCGACCGCGCTTTTGCCTGCGGAAACTGCCTTGCCGTTGAGCCCGGAGTTTACATTCCCGAATGGGGTGTCGGTTTCAGGATAGAGGACGACGTCGTTCTGACTACGGACGGCTGCCGGCTTTTGAGTTCCGGAGCTGACGACCTGGAGGGAATTGTTGCAGATTGAAGCTGCTCTCGTAAAACTTGAGATGAATTCCGGCGCACTTGTCGTCGTTCTTGCCGTGTTGGTATTGCTCCTCGCGGCTCTATGCGCATTCGGTTTTTTCCTCTGGTATTGCGAACGGCTTTTCAAGCGCATCTATTCGCGTCCAAAGCCCCTTCCGCAGGTCGACAGGGCACCCACCGAGATCGACAGGACAACGATTACGGGCAGAGGCAGAAACTGGTTCTATTCTTATAGAAACGAATGGATCAACGTAAGGACCGGTTCTTTCGACGGAACAAGGCTTTCCGCGTATTACAGGCCGTCATCCGATCCCGTCTGCCGCAACATGGTCATCTTGCTCCATGCTTACGATGAGGACCCGACCGAGGTTGCCGCATACGCAAAGCTCCTGATGAAAAAGATCTCGTGCCACGTGCTCATAACGCACATGAGGGCGCACGGAATGAGCGACGGAAAGAGCTTTACCTGGGGCCTTAGGGAGAGCGTCGATCTTGACTGCTGGTTTGATTTCGCAAAAAGAAGATTGGGACCTTACTGCAGGATATACGTCTTCGGCCGTGGCGTGGGCGCGACCGCCGCATTGCTCGCAGCGGAGCAAAAGGGCTTTTGTCCCGAGGTCTGCGGGATAATCGCGGATTCGCCCGTTGACACTTTACCGTCCTATCTCAGGAACTACCTTTCAAGGGACAAGTTCGTCAGCACTGAGGCCGTCCTTTACAGGCTCAGGATGATGAGCAAGGCGAGATTCGGATTCGACATGAACGTCTGTGACTGCGCGGTGCATTCCGGAAGGATCAGGGTTCCCGTGCTCATATTCCAGGGCGGTGAGGATGAAGAGACTCTCCCAAGAGGCGCAAGCGACATTTACGACAACTTGAGGTGCAGAAAGCGCATGGTCGTCGTCAACGACGCAAGGCATCTCATGTGTTACGAAAACGCCCAGGCGCTTTACGAGAGGGAAGTGCAGAAATTCCTTGAATCCTGCCTTATTAGGCTTGTCAAATTGGGGCGCTTGTAGTATATTGCTTGCGAACAGAATAACGGGGAGCTTGAACCGGGATTTTTCCTTGGTTGACAGGCTGAGAGGGCAGTAATCGCCGACCCGCTGAACCTGACGGATAATGCCGGCGTAGGGAACATATCTATTAGCATGGATTTCCTCCTAAGGAATTTGACGCAGGTCGGTTTCTGACAGGAGGTGTTTTTATGTCAGCAAAAACTTCAAACAAGGAAAAGATCCTTTCGATCGCTGCAGGCGGCGTCGTGCTCGCTCTTGCATTCGTTCTTTCGAAGATCACCATTTTCGAGATGCCCATGGGCGGATCGATCACTCCCGCTTCCACGCTGCCGATCGTAGTTTACGGAATGGCCTTCGGCCCCGTCTGGAGCTTCATCGTCGCGATCGTGTACGCAGTGCTTCAGCTCATTGACGGCTTAAGGTGGTTCGTCAGCCCTTTCCAGATGTTCCTTGATTACGGACTCGGTTATGCGGCTCTCGGCATCGTCGGCTTTGCCGCACAGAAGATCTCTGACCGCATCAAGACTTCCAATCCGCTTCTGCGTTTCCGCAATGCAGGACTCGTCAGGGCGTTTGTCTTTACCGTAATCGCATACGTCGTCAGATGGCTCGCATCCGTTGCGTCAGGCGTCATCTTTTATTCCGAGTATGCGGCTGACGCGGGATATGACAATGCGCTCGTTTATTCAATGGCCTATAACGGAAGCTTCCTCGCTGTTGACCTCGCGATCTGCATTGTCGCGCTCGCAGTACTTTATCTCGTGCTTCCTTCAAAAAAGGCAGATTTGAAAGATTAACCGTAATTTAATACTAATCAGACGATTAGTGTTTTATAATGATTAAAAGGTCAAAGCCTTTTGCAATCTTCAAAACGGAAGGGAGTGATTTTATGAAGATCACAACACAGGGCAACGGAATCAAGATCGGACCCAGGCTCGAGGACAAGATCGCCTCAAAGATGGCAAAGTTCGACAAGTATTTCGGTGACGAGGGAACCCTTAATGTACGCATCAGACCTGAGGGCGCAAAGATGGTAATCGAGATTACCATGAAGCTCGACGGAAAGATCTACAGAGCCGAGGCACGCGATGAAGACATTCTGACTGGCGTCGACAAGACCGTCGACAAGCTCGAATCCCAGATCAGAAGGCAGAAGACGAAGTTCCTTAAGAAGAAGAAGGATTATCCCGGAATCGTCAACTTCCTTGAGGACGACGGTGGCGCAGACTTCGATTTCGAAGACGAACCCGAGGACAAGATCACGAAGCGCAAGCAGTTCGCTCTTCGCCCGATGACCACCGAGGACGCCATTCTGCAGCTTGAGATGCTCGGCCACGATTTCTACGTTTATCTCGACAGCGATACCAACTCGGTATGCATCGTATATAAGAGGAACGACGGCGGATACGGACTTCTCGAGCCGGAGTACTGATACGACAATTGATTTTGCGGGGGCCGCCAAGTGCGGCCCCTTTTTTGTTGCTTTTGAGGTCAGTCGTTCGCTCGTTCTATGAATCGCTCCAACTTTTGCCTGAAAGATAGAACGAAAGATAGAATTATGGCCAGTTTTGACTGTCATTCTATAAAACGCTCCAACTTTTGCCTGAAAGTTAGAACTAAAGATAGAATGACCGATACCGGGACTGGATTGAGGGCGATCCGATAACGGTAAAACATTGCTAACTCAATGTGATATAATCCGTTCGGGATAAAACAAGAGGGCGGTTATGACACTAAAAGATCTGAAGCCGGGCATGTCGGCGGTAATTGAAAAAGTCGGAGGGGAAGGCGCGCTGAGGCAGCATTTCCTTGACATGGGCGTAATTCCGGGCGTTGAGATCACATTGATAAAATATGCTCCGATGGGCGACCCGATGGAGCTCATGATACACGGGTATGAGCTGACTTTAAGGCTCGCGGACGCAGAGCAGATAGAGATCAGCGAAACGCACAAAGAAGAGCCTGCGCCGGAACAGCCACAGGAAAAGGCGAAGGCGAAAAAGGAAGCGAAGCCCAAGGAACGCCAGCACCCGAGGATCGGCGAGGTCTATGCGGGCCACGATTATCAGGAGGAGCACGCCAAGGGACCAGTCAATACGGGAAAGCTCGTTTTCGCGCTCGCGGGAAACCAGAACTGCGGAAAGACTACGCTTTTCAACCAGCTGACTGGCGCAAACCAACACGTCGGCAATTTTCCGGGCGTTACCGTTGACAGAAAGAGCGGCGCGATCAGAAACCATCCGGATACCGAGGTCGTTGACCTTCCAGGCATCTATTCGCTTTCGCCATATACGAGCGAGGAGATCGTTTCGAGGCAGTTCATCCTCGAGGAAAAGCCGACGGCGATCATCAACATAATCGATGCGACCAACATTGAGCGCAACCTTTACCTGACGCTGCAGCTGATGGGACTTGGAATACCGATGGTGCTCGCGGTCAACATGATGGACGAGCTCCGCGGAAACGGCGGTTCGGTCAGGATCAACGAGATGGAGGAACTCCTCCAGATTCCGGTCGTACCGATCTCCGCAGCCAAGAACGAAGGTATTGAAGAGCTTATTAATCACGCGATACACGTGGCGGCATATGATGAGAAGCCCGGACGCGTTGACTTCTGCGACAGTACGGCAGGCGGCGGTGCGGTCCACAGGGCGATCCACGGCGTAATGCACCTGATCGAAGACCATTGCGAGAGAGCGAAGATCCCCGTGAGATTTGCGGCGAGCAAGCTGATAGAAGGCGACCCGCTCGTTGAGAAGGCTTTGGACCTTGATGAAAACGAGCACGACATGTTAGGACACATCGTCGATCAGATGGAAAAGGAAAGGGGCCTTGACCGTGCCGCAGCCATTGCGGACATGCGTTTCGGCTTCATTAGGAAGTTCTGCGACGAGACCGTGGTCAAGCCTCACGAGAGCAAGGAACACGAGCGCTCGAGAAAGATCGATGAGGTCCTGACCGGCAAGTTTACGGCGATACCGCTTTTCATTCTCATAATGGCGGCGGTGTTCTTCCTGACTTTCAACGTCATCGGAAAGTTCTTCCAGGATCTTCTTGAACAGGGGATAGGGCTGCTTACTGATCTGGTTGACGGCGCTCTCAAGTCTGCAAACGTCGCGGCGCCCATCCAGTCGCTCGTCATTGACGCGATCTTCAACGGCGTTGGAACCGTCGTGTCTTTTGTTCCTATCATCGTCGTTCTGTTTTTCTTCCTGTCGATCCTGGAAGACAGCGGATATATGGCGCGCGTCGCGTTCGTAATGGACAAGCTTCTGCGTAAGATCGGTCTTTCTGGACGATCGATCGTTCCGCTTCTTATCGGATTTGGCTGCTCGGTACCTGCCGCGATGTCGACAAGGACTTTGCCTTCAACGAGGGACCGCCGCATGACGACGCTCCTGATACCTTTCATGAGCTGCTCTGCGAAGACTCCGATATACGCGTTCATCTGTGCCGCGTTCTTTCCGAAGTATGCGGGACTCGTCATGACGGGACTCTATTTCCTTGGCATCCTCATCGCGATCCTTGTCGCATTCGTTTCGAAGAGCACCGTTTTCAAGGGCGAAGCGGTTCCGTTCGTAATGGAACTGCCGAATTACAGGATGCCCGGAATAAAGAACGTCGCAAGGCTCATGTGGGACAAGGCAAAGGACTTTTTGTCCAGGGCCTTCACGGTCATCTTCATCGGAACGATCGTCGTGTGGTTCCTGAAGACTTTTGATTTCAGATTCAACATGGTCACGGATTCGGGCGAGAGCATCCTTTCTTCGATCGCGGGCTTTATCGCTCCCGTTTTCGCGCCTTTGGGACTTGGCGATTGGAGGATAGTGACTTCGCTCATTGCGGGATTCCTTGCAAAGGAGAGCATCGTGTCGATGCTGTCGGTCCTGTATGGAAGCGTGGGCGCGCTGACTTCGTCTCTGACACCGGTCGATGCAATGGCCCTGTTGGTCTTCTGCCTGCTCTACACGCCGTGCGTAGCGGCCGTGGCGGCGGTCAAGAGGGAGAGGGGAGCTTTGTTTGCGACGGGCACGGTTGTTTTTCAATGTGTTGTTGCATGGGTGGTCGCACTATTGGTACACTTTATAGGATTGCTGTTTATTTAATTACAGACTATTAAGGGTGACGTTGGTTTATGACCGAGAAAGACGAAGAGATATATCTTCGATACATAGCGAAAGAAGACGACAAGGATCTTGAGACGCTCCTGACAAGGCACAGGGACGGGCTCTTCCTTTTCCTCATGGGATTCGTTAAGAACGAGGAAGACGCCGAAGACCTTATGATGGACACTTTCGCAAAACTCGCCGTCGACAAGCCCCACTTCGATCCCGACCGCACCGGAAGCTTCAAGAGCTGGCTTTACGCGATAGGCAGGAACAACGCATTGATGCATCTTCGCAAGCACAAGTACCAGGCGGTCCCGTTGGATGAAGAGATCGTCTCGGAAGAAGAAACGCCCGAGACCGAGATGCTCAAGAGCGACAGAAACAAAAAGCTGTATCAGGCCTTGAGGGCGCTGAAGCCCGAGTACCGGCAGGCCCTGATGCTTTTGTATTTCGAAGGGCTGTCGCACGATGAGATAGCGACCTCTATGGGAATGAGAAAGAAACAGATATATCATTTGGTTGACAGGGGAAAAGAATCACTTAAGAAGACTTTGGAAAGGATGGGGATCAGCGATGCGCAGTATTGACGAACAGATGAACGAGATCCGCCGCCGTAAGGACATATATGCCGAGGCTAAGAGCCTCAGAAAGAAAATGATCGCCGAAAGCGCGACGGGCATTGCATGCCTTGCGCTCATGATCTCTGCCGCGATCTTCCTGCCCAATATAAACATCGTGCGCGACGATGCGCCCATCCTTCAGTATGGAAGCATGATACAGTCATTGCCCGTTATCGGATACGTTCTCATCGCGCTTCTGGCTTTCGCCACGGGAGTCGCCATGACGCTTGCGTGCATTCACTGGAAAGAGCATAAGGAAAAAGAGCGGGAGATCTGAAATTGGAACTGTTTTTGGTCGGAACCAACCTTTTACAGACGGCGGTGCTCGCAGCACTGGTCTTTCTGTCAATCAGGCTGCTTTTAAAGAAGACCGGCTCTTTAACCGCGGTCTTCGTTTCGTTCTTTTTTGCCTTATGGTTTTTGGCTGACATTTACTGGCTGGTCTATGACATTCTGAGAGCGGATGCCAGGATGCCGTTTGCCGCCAATGAGTTCGCAGAAGCGGCAATGATGCTGACGCTGGCTGCAGCCCTTAATTCGGCGGTCCCTCACGGAACGCGCGCAGCGGTCAGGCAGGTAATCTGCGGAGCCTTGTTTGCCGTCAGCAACGTCGTTTTGTGGATAGCGTGGTCCGGAGAGTGGGTCCAGGACGTAATTACGGGTCTGGCGTTCATTTGGTTTGTTTCTTCTGCGGTCTGTTCGCTGAAAGTCGTCCATGCTCTCTCAAAAAAGGAATGGGTGTTGCTTGGCGGTTTGTGTGTGTTGCTTATCGTAGGCCAGGGGCTTACGTTCTTTTTCGAGGAACCCTTCAAAAGCAGCATCGATACGGGATGTTACGTTCTTCTCTCGCTCATCATCCTGTATTGGCTGGTCAAGCTGATCATTTCATACAAACGGAAGCATTCCGCTCAAAGGCTTATGTCGCTTGCAGTGGCGAATACCGTCTGGATCATAGTGGCTATTTTCATGAGTTCGGGATTGATCTACACGATCTACTTTAACATCGAGACTCTTACCGGCGTGCTTGTCTTTCTTGCTGCATCAAAGGTGGTGAAAGAGTCATGATCTATTCGGAAAACATTTTTGTATGCATGATCGTGCCGATAATCGTCACCCTCATTTTCGTTAAGGGGAACGCGCGCAGGCTTGAGCTTAACTTCATAATTGGAATGTCCGTCTGTCTTCTCGGTGCATACGTAAGCGGCTTCTTTAACGCCGTATCGGGAATCGGAGTCGAGGATACGGCGATCTTCATCTCGCCCGTTGTGGAAGAGGCCATGAAGTTCCTGCCGCTTTTCTTCTACTTCTACATGTTTGAACCTGATGACGACGGCGTATTCCTTGCCGCGGTCGGCATTGGCGCAGGCTTTGCATCCTTTGAGAACGTCTGCTACATGGTGTCTTCCGGCGCGGAAAGCCTCAGCTTCCTGCTCATCAGGGGTCTTGCCGTCGGCGTAATGCACATCGTAAGCGTATACGCATCGGTGTTCGGACTTGTCATTGCCAGGAAGCTTAAGGCGATGAGGATCTCAAGCGTCGTAGGATCTTTGTCTTTGAGCATGCTTTTCCATGGAACCTATAATCTTCTGGTCTCCGCGCCGGGCATAACTTCTTACATTGGATTTGCGGTACCGCTTCTCATGGCGGCCTTGATGCTCCTTGCTATGAGGCGCCTTAAGAGGGCGGAATAAAACAGTCCTTCCGGAATTTTAAAAAAATCCAATATTTTTCTAAATATGGGTGGGTAAATCGATCATCCGCTGCATTTTATATGGTGAAAGCACAAAAATATGAAAGCAGGAGGTTGATCTATGAAATCAAAACGCTTATTGTCAGTGCTGCTCGCAGCTGCGATGATCGCAGGCGCAACGCCGGTTTCCGTATTTGCAGGAAGGCTCGATCCTGAAGAAACGGAACCCACTCAGATTACCGAACCGGAAGAAAAAGAGCCTTCCAAGCCGACGGAAAAGGAAACCGAACCTGAGGCAAAAGAGACTGAAGCTCCCAAGGAAACTGAACCTGAGGTAAAGGAAACCGAAGAACCCAAGTCTGAAGAAACCGAGGAGACCGGCAAGGAAGATCCGAAAGATCCTGAAGAGGGCGAAAAGGCACCGGAAGAATCTGAAAAACCGGTTGAGAACCCTTCCGAAGATCCTGAGGAGTCCGAAAAGCCTGCTGAAAAAACACACAAAGTCACCGCTAAAAATGCATCCGTTTCAAATGCGGCCATTTCAAAAGACGGCACTCTTACATGGGATGCAGTTGATGGTGCTGACGGATATACTTTATGTATAAATGAGTATTCTTCATATTTTGACAAATCATTCGGCACCTCGATCGACGTTAATAAAGAGATCAATCAAGACATCAAGATGGGATTGATCAAAAAACCGAGCAACAATACTTATAAAGTCAAGATCAAGGCAACAAAATACAATAGTGAAACTCAGGCAGACGACATTATTGCCGAATCTGATGAACTTTCATACGCATACAAGACTTCCGCAACTTTTGTCAAAGTCGGTACGTTTACCGGCATTAAAATGTCCGGAAAGAATCTTGTATGGAACAAGATCAAGGGTGCAACATCTTATTGCGTGGGTTATGACGGATTGCATTACATGTCTGAAAACTCATACGAACTCGGCCCTGTAATCGATAACGAGATCGAAACCCGTCTTATCTATAAGAGCTGCAATGACAAGTACGGTGTCTATCTGTGTGCATATGACAGTGATGACGTATTGATTGCAGAATGGAGCGGATTGGTTACTTATAAGACGAATGCCGCTCCTCCGACGCTTCCTTCTATGACAAACGTCAGCATTTCCAAAGAGGGAATCCTTACCTGGGACGCTTATCCGTCAGCAACCTTTTATAGCGCAAGGATCGTAGGAGCGAATGACTATACGTGGGCTTATAGCGATGATGGAGTTCCCCTGGTGATCGATCTCAAAAAGAACATCCTCGCTGAAGTCAATAACGGTTTTGAAGAATTGAGCACTTATAAGATCGAACTCTATGCATATGACTCTAACGGACAGATAGCGCAATTCGATCTAACGTACAAATATAAGGAAGCGAATACGTTATCCGTCAAGGCCAAGAAGGCATATAAGGTCAAAGCAAGCAAGGTTAAGAAAAAGAACCAGAGCATTAAGCGTTCTAAGGTTTTGACCATAAAGAACAACAAAGGAGCACTGTCTTTCTATAAAGCATCCGGTAACGCGAAGATCGTTATCAATGCAACAAGCGGAAAGATTACCGTAAAGAAGAAGTTAAAGAAGGGAACCTATAAGGTTCAGGTAAGGGTCAAGGCTGCAGGCAATGCCATATACGCTCAGTCCACAAAGACCGTTACCATCACGATCAAGGTTAAATGATCTCGAAAGGGAGACGTTGATGCGCAGCGTTGAAGAACAGATGAGAGAGATCTCAAGGCGCAAAAAGCGCTATGAGGATGCCAGGAAGGGCCGGGTTTATGCCGCAACCGGTGCCGGCCTTCTGGTGGCGCTCATCGTGGTCATCGCGATCGCTCCGGGCACGGCAGCGGTGTTTGAACAAAACAGGATTACCGTGTTGGGTTCGACGATCCTTGGCGCCAAGACGGGCGGCTACGTGCTTGTTGCGCTGATATCATTTACGATCGGGGTGTTCGCTACGATGTTTAGCAGGCAATATCGTAAGAACAAACAGGATCGGGAAAAAGAAGACTGACCAAGGTTCTTATCTCCTTGTTGGGGGTCGTGCATTGCACGGCCCTTTTAAATTTGGGCATTTTAGGTGCAAATGAGCACGGAACGCCACTTTTTTAAGCGTTGTGATAAAATATCGTTGATAAAATGAGGGGGAATTTGAATTATGAGAGACAGAAACAAAAACATTCAAATGCTCGAAGAAACCCTCGCGATCTGCAGCAGGGGGTTTTACGGCGTAGACGGCAACCGTGCCGAGTGCAAGCTTACAAAGCTTCAGATGCCCCAGGCTGAGGTCATTCTGCCCGAAGATGAGATCCCGTCTCTCGATCAGTTCGGAAGAAGATTCACTACCGAATACAGATGCGAATACGGAGACTCTTTCGGAGCCGCCAGAAAGCTTGCCGACGAAGGCAAGGAGTGCATCCTGGTCCTCAATTTTGCTAATGCCTTTCATCCGGGCGGAGGCGTCAGGAACGGCGCAAACGCACAGGAGGAAGACCTGTGCCGCAAGAGCTCGCTCCTTTTCTCGCTCGAGAGCATGCAGGCCAGAAGATTCTACAACTACAACTGGAAGCAGACGAACAACCTCGGAACGGATGCCGTGATAATCACGCCTAGAGTCGAGATAATCAGGGACGACGAGAATGAGCTCCTTGAAGAAAGCGTCGTCGTCGCGGTCATGACCTGCGCCGCTCCCAACGTCAAGGAAGGCATGGCCGATCTGACTCAGGAAGATTACGAAAATCTCATATATAACAGGATAATGAGGATGCTCGTTGTTGCGGCCAGCCGCGGTTACAGCAACCTTGTTCTGGGAGCTTGGGGATGCGGCGCTTTCGGCAACGATCCAAAGACCATGTCCGATCTGTTCAAGAAGGCCGCGAGGGAGACCGACGGGCTTTTTGAGACGATGGAATTCGCTATAATAAAAAACGATGAAAAGCCTGAGAACTTCAACGAGTTCTCGCGCAACTTCAAGGTGGAGTCCTGAAGGTAAAGGAAAATGCAGTACGCAGAAAAAGACAAGAGATACAAACTTAAAGAGAGGATCCCTTTGGTGATCCTCCATTATTTGACGGGCGCTTTTGCGGCCAACGCCTACATGCTCATCAGGTTTGACAAGAGGTTCTGGATACCCGCGCTTATCTGCTTTGCGCTGGCGTTCGTATTGCCCGTTTTCTGCGCGGGAGGATTCCCCGGGAAGAAGCTGAAAGGCTGCTATTACGGCCTTAAGATGATCCTGATGTTCCTCGTGTCGACGTGCGTATCCGTCATCGTTTTCACGCTAACGATGGTCTACATCGGGAAGGAAGGGTTCTTTTCCTGGTGGCCCGCGCTCGTCATCCCTTACACGGCTGAACTCTTCTATTTCTGGGTCGGCATCATTGTCGTTTACGTCAATTCAAAGCAGCTTGGACTCAAGTACAGGCTGATCGGCCTGCTTTGCGGCATGATACCCATCGCGCACCTTTTCGCGCTCGGAATGATAATCAAGAAAGTCGATTACGAGGTCAAGCTCGAGTACGCGAAAAACAAGCTCGATCTGGCAAGACAGAAGGAGCAGGTCTGCAGGACGCGCTATCCGATCCTCATGGTCCACGGCGTGTTCTTCAGGGATTTCGACCATTTCAATTATTGGGGAAGGACGCCCAAGGAGCTTGAAAGAAACGGCGCGAAGATCTTTTACGGCGAGCATGAATCGGCAAGCCCGGTTCCCGTGAGCGCGCAGCAGATCGCCGACAAGGTCATGCAGATCATCAGGGAGGAGAACTGCGGCAAAGTCAACATAATCGCGCATTCCAAGGGCGGACTCGACACTAGGTACGCCGTAAGCATGTTGGGGATCGCTCCGTACGTCGCTTCGATCACTACCGTAAACACGCCTCACAGGGGCTGCGAGTTCGCCGACTACCTCTTGGGCAAGGCTCCGCAGAAGCTTAGGGAAAGCGTTGCAGCAGGTTACAATGCGGCGCTCCGCAAGATCGGAGACCTTCATCCCGACTTCATTTCCGCAGTCACGGACCTTACCGCTTCCAAATGCCAGGAATTGAACAACGTCATGAACGGCTTCGACATGAAGGCGCACGGAATATATACGCAGAGCATAGGTTCCGTTCTCTTCCGTTCGCAGGGCGGAAGGTTCCCTCTCAACATGAGCTACATGCTGGTCAAGGCTTTTGACGGCAAGAACGACGGCCTTGTCGGCGAGGGCTCATTCCAATGGGGAGAGAAATTCACCTTCATCGAACCTGACAACAAGCGCGGGGTTTCCCACGGCGACATAATCGACTTAAACCGTGAGAACATTCCGGGATTTGACGTTCGCGAGTTCTTCGTGGAGCTCGTCTCAGACTTAAAGAACAGAGGCCTTTGAGAAGGCCTCTTTTTCATTGCAACATTATCGGCTTCCCGTTTGTATTAATGGCAGAAAACCAATTCGGAGGAAATGCAAATGAAGAAGTTGATGAGTGTCTTTATGGTCCTGGTACTTGCCTTTGCAATGTGCGGATGTTCGCTTTTTGCAACGTCAAACCGCAGGAAAGTCAATCTCGAAGAAGTCAGAAAGAACCGCGGCGTTTTGCTCGAGGTTACCTCCCATCCTCAGGGCCCGATGAAAGAGGAAGACGTGGAAAGATATACAAATACCCAGAAGGTGACTTATGACGGATGCGCATACAATCCGTTCAACACGATGGGCGTAAAGATGACCGATGAGGAATTCCTCTTCATTTACGAATTCTGCCTTGACGCATATGAAAAAGATCTTTACAAGGATTACAGCGAAGAGGTTGACGACGGCACGACCTTTACCTTCGTTTACTACGATGAAAACGGCGACTCCCACGTTCTTTACGACGGCTACTGCTACGCCAACAAGACGCTTACTAAAGTCAGGGAGATCATCGGAAAATATTCATTGGATTGACGTCTAATGATAAAATATGCTCATGAGCATACTTATCAAAGACACTACAAAAGAAGAGCGTGAGAAGATCGTCGCCGAGTCGATCGGCTACATAGGCGGAACGTGCGACGGCTGCATGGCGGGACTTGCAGAGATGTACCAGGATTACATCGACGGCAAGAAGGAGATCCGCGACATCAACATGGAGTTTAAAGCCCGCTACGAGTCAGGCTTGGACGGCCCTGAGAAGAGCGGGTGCGACCATGCCTAACATCACCGATTACGTCCGCTGGTACAAGGACGTCGGATTTGACGTAAAGCCGTTCTGCGACGTAGACAATCTCGTGCTCTGCCAGCTTTCATATCTCGACCTGAAGCCGGTCATCGGCGAGGATTACACGGACGATTCCGATGCGCCGACGTTGATCGAATGCATCAAGCGATTAAGGCAGCAGGGGATCCCGATCCGCAAGCAGGCTCCTGACGACAGCAAGCGCTTTGAAGCGCTCGTCCGCGCATGCGTTGCCTCAAAGAGGTTCGGAACGCTTAAGATAACCCGTTTCAAGGACGTTTACAGTGACCATTCGTCGATACAGTTCTGTACCATGACCTTCGCTCCGGTGGATAACGAGGGCGCGGGTTACGTTGCCTTCAGGGGCACGGACAGCACGATCGCCGGCTGGAAGGAGGACTTCATGTTCGCGGTTACGCTGACGGAGTCCCAAAAGATGGCTGTCGACCATCTTGCCGCCGAGATCGACCGCGTAGGCAAAGTCTATACGGGAGGCCATTCCAAAGGCGGACACCTCGCGATCTACGGTGCCGCATGCCTTGACAGGGACAGGTTTGACAGGCTCGTTCACGTCTATACCAATGACGGCCCCGGCTTCTGCGAGGACATCCTTTCAGAGGGCATGATCGCTAAGATAGATCCGATCACCACGAGGATAATTCCCGTTTTCTCTATTGTCGGATGCCAGTTTGAGCCTCACATCACCGACTGCCACGTTGTTAAGAGCGACAAGCTCATGCTCGAACAGCACGAGCTCTGTTCTTGGATGATAGACCACGGCGAGCTTTCGGACGCAGGCGAAAAGGATCCCATTTCCAAGATCATCAACCAGGGCATCGACAGATGGTTAAGAACGATCAACTTGGAAGACAGAAAGAAGTTCATCGACGCGCTCTTTGACTCGATGAGCGCTGGCGACACGCGTACGCTCCAGGAGTTTTCAGATCTTGGGCTCATCGGCTGGGAAAGGGTCTTCAGGAGCGTCATCAAGGATGACGAGACGATAAGGGACATCGTAGCCGCACTGCCTGATCAGATGCTCTTCCAGGGTGAAGGCAAAAGGTTTACCGACAGGCTTTTCAGGTGGAAGATCTTCAAGCAGTACATGTCGTCCGAGCTTGCAAAGGGCCTCATGACGATACTCATCGGCCTTTTGATGTTCCTCATCCCGGAAGGCTTCATTTTCTACGTGGTCGGCGCCGCTTTGCTCATCGTGACCACTTTCTTCGTTTGCGCCACGGTCAGAAGGCTCATCAAGGACAAATGGAACCTCAACAAGCACTTTGCGTACGCCGTCTTGTCGATACTTTTGATCGCGGTCACGCTGATAACCTTCATTAAGCAGGGCGCGCTCTTCGTAATGGCGAGCGCGATCTTCGGAACGGCATTCCTCGCGCAGGCGTACAACTGCGCAAACAGGGCGAAAAAGGACAACTGGAAGGTCAGAAGGACCTTCCTGATAATCATGTGCGTCATTTGGGCCAACTGTGGCATGTTCATTTTGTTCGCGCCCGAAAACACCCTAAGATTCTACATGGTTGTAGTCGCCGTAGTTGCCACTTGCGACGGCCTTATCAGGTGTTCGCTGTCTTTCCGCAGGAAAAACAGGAGCGCCGCGAAAGCCAAATGATGCCGGCCGTGTGATATAATGAATTCAAATCATTAGAGGGGGTGCTTACTATGGCGGATGACGTAAACATTGAAGTACAGGAAGCTCAGGAAAAGGTTAAGGCTGCTGAAGCCGCTGCCGAGGAAGCAAGAAAAGAGGCCGAGAGAATAGCCAAGAAGGCGGAAGAGGCCAAGAAGGAAGCAGAGAAGAAGGCTGAAGCGGACGCAAAGAAGGAAGCCGATAAGAAGGCTGACGAAGCAAAGAAAGCTGAAGAAGCGAAGAAGGCCGCTGAAGCTGAAGCAAAAAAGGCCGAGGAAGCCAAGAAGGCTGCTGAGGAACAGGAGGCAAAGAAGGCCGCGGAATTAGCCGCAAAGAAGGCTGAAGAGGATGCCGCAAAGGCCGCAGCCGCAGCCGCGGCAGCTGCAGCCGCCGCGAAGAAGCAGGAAGAGGCGAAAGCGGCGAAGGAAGCAAAGCGCGCTGAGAAGAAGGAAAAGATCAACGCCCTCAAGGCGCAGTGCCCTCCTCAGTACAAGCCGGTTGGAACTTCCGCTTATTTCTGGGTAGGCATTCTTTGCTGGCTTCCGATCATCAGCGTTTTCATCACGCTGATCCTCTCCATCGCTCCGAAGAACAGGAACCTCAAGTGCTTTGCACGTTCAAAGCTTGCTTACTACCTGATCATATTCATCGCATGCCTCATCATCGCCCTCGTTGCGGGTGCGGTAGTGCCTGAAGACAACAAGATCGCGATCGGCAATGCCAGCATCAAGATCCTGAACGCTCTCGGAATATATTTCTGAGTCTTGGATTGACTTTACGGGCCCCGGTTTTTGAAGCCGGGGCTTTTTTGTTTTCTTCTTTTTATCCTTATGTCGCGTGATTGTAACATTGTTAATTTACAATGAACCTGTAATGTAATTGCCCGTATTGTCGGGCAGAAGGGGAACACGACTATGGATGAAAAACTGATTTCGAAAAAGGACCTTTTGAATCTTGAGCAGATCTCATATGGCACATTGTACCGTTGGAAGAGGCAGGGATTGATCCCGGAGAGCTGGTTCATCCATAAGGCTACCGAGATCGGCCAGGCCACGTTCTTCCCTGAAGAGAAGATCCTTGCAAGGATCGACCGCATCAGGGAGCTCAAGAACGAACTGTCCGTAGAGCAGATGCAGGAGCTCTTCTCCGCAAACGTCGAGAGCTTCAAGATCCCCATGAATGACTTCAAGGAGCTTGAGATGGTCGGCAAGATGTCTCTTACCGCTTTTTCCGCAGTCTTCCCTGAGAAGGAACTCCTTGATTTCAACGACGTCTTCGGCATGTACGTTGTAGACAACCTCATGAAGCAGTCTGGCATCTATCTTGAAGACGCAAAGCAGGTCTTAAGGCTCCTTTGCAAGTATCTTTCAGTTGAAGCTTCAAAGGAATACCAGCTTCTTCTCCTCCGCAAGCTCGGCGTGCCCATGACGGTTCTCGTCAGAGGCAACGAGGGAATCTTGCTCGAGGACAACACCGAGGTCATCGCTTGCGCAAATCTCGGCGAGTTTGAAGAAGCACTCAAGGATCAGCTCATAGCATAAGAGAAAGAAAATGGCAGCAAGATCATCTGACAACGAAATCTCCCGCGTACTTTCAGTCCTTTCCGAACCTACGAGGATCCAGATCATCCGGTTGATATCGGGTTCGGGCGAACTGCGCTCTTGCGATCTCCTTCCTGAATTTGAGATTACGCAGCCGACGCTCTCGCACCATTTGAACGTTCTTCTCGAAAACGACGTCCTTACGTCGCGCAAACAGGGAAGATGCGTATACTTTTCGATCAACAGGGGAACGATGAGCCTTGTCGCCGAACTGATGCAGGGCATTGCGTCAGGAACGGGTGAAAAGCCCATAGCCAAGAAGACGGCGAAGAAAGCGGCTCCCACGAAGAAGGCTGAGCCCGCCGTGACTGAAGTCAAGTCCGTCCTCAAAGACAAGTCCGCAAAAGTCAAGAAAGACAAGGACAAGAAGGACAAGGACAAGAAAAAGAAGAAGAAGGACAAAAAGGATAAGAAAAAGAAGAAGTGAGCTTAGGGCTCACTTCTTTTTTAGAACAGTACGACCTCGGAAACGTACATCAAAAGCACGCTTATGATATTTATCAGTATCAGGATCAGGATGACTTTGAGGTGAGTCAGCTTTTCAGTCACGACCGTTGCGATGAACTCCCTTACGAACGCGTTGATCCAGAAATAACTCTTGGTCTTTGCGCCTATGCCTTCTGCGTTAAGGCCGTTCTGAATCGCGAGCATGCTCGTCCTGAATACGTGGTAGTTCGTTGTCGAGAAGGCGACCTTGTAGCCATCGGAACCAAAGTGTTCGCACATCTTGTTCTTGGAGAATCTGATGTTCTCTTCGGTGGATTGTGAATGGGGTTCTGCAAGGATCTGTTCTTCGCTGATTCCTTGTTCAAGAAGATAACGCTTTATGGCTTCTGCTTCGGAAATGACCTCGTCGCTTCCCTTGCCGCCGGAGGGAACGAAGACGACCTTTTTGCCGGTCTTTTCCTTTTGCATCTTGGCAAACTCTATCGCACGGTCGGCACGTGACTTCAAGAGCGGCGTGAGCGAACCGTCCTTTCTGATCTGACAGCCATGGATGATTATGTAATCCTTGTCAAAAGCAGGTATGTTCCTTGCCGCCTTGATGCTGATGATTATCGTTCCCAAAAGGATGCATTCAAAGTAAGTGACGATGGACGACAGGCCGTTCTCAATGAATATCTCTACAAAGCGGCCGACGCCTCTTTCAAAGTGAACGTCGATGAGCGTCGTTGTCTGAAGAAACACGCCGGCGAAAAAGAACAGGACTGATCCGAAGCCCAGGAACAATCCGAGGAAAACGGCCAGGAGATTGCGCCAGGAAACGCCTTCTTTGCGCATCAGCTGAACGTTTGAAACGGTGACGCATATGGTGGTGATGATTACGACCGGGAAAGTTATCAGGATGAAGGTCTGAGACGAACTGACGGCCTGATAGAATGAGCCTATCAGGCCGTTCTTGAATATGATCGACTTTACCTGCGTGTAGGCCACGAACAGCGAGAAGATGATGAGTCCCAGATAAAGCACGTTGTCGTAGCTGTAGAGGTTGTTGTTTACCTTTTGCCTGTAAATGCGCATTAAATGCGCGATGAGCAGAAAAACGTAAAGGATGATGCAGACGTTGATTGCGGTAAAGCCCGTGCAGTCGCCGAAAAACCTTTCGCTGGTTATTACGCCGTCTTTGTGGACGTAGAGGACGCCTACGCCTTCCTCTCCGTTATGGATAATGGACAAGAAGACTTTTCCTTCCGAAACGGACCTTAAGCGCACGAAAAGCTTTTTGTCCGTAGTATTCCAGTTCAGGACCTCGGCCATTCCCGTTGAGTCTTTGGCGATCGTGACGTCCGTGACGTTCATTGAGGAATTGAACTGCTTGTCGACGTAAACGTATTCACGGCCAACCGTGCGGATAAAAAAATAACCCGCCACTGCGATCAGGACGGCGAGGAGTATGAAATAATACTTTTTCAAAAACCCAATTAACATACCTAATGAAGTATAACCCAAAAAACTTGGCAATTGATGAGGAAACTAAGGCAAAAAAACCTGCTAACAAAAATCAAGAGTTTGTTGGCAGGTTTTTCTTTGGTGCATTTTAGGCATGGCAAACAGACCGGAATCAAATCCGGTCTTTGTTTTAGTCGAAAATACTTATGCTGCTTGGTAAACCTCCATCA
>JAFZVF010000060.1 GCA_017617935.1 Clostridiales bacterium
AACGGAATGGGGCGGCATCGCAAGGTGCCGCCCCAACTTATGAAACAAGGAGGTTTCAATGAAAAAGTTTTTTGCAATCATTCTCGCCGCCGTTACGCTTACCCTCTGCCTTACGGGGTGCGTATATGAAGACCTTAACGTGAAGCTCAATAAGGACGGCACGGGCAGCATCGCCACCACGGTCGGACTGAAAAAGGATTTCGTCGATCAGATGCTCGGCGGTCAGAACCCGTTTGAAAGCAAGGAAACGCAGGAGATCGAAGTGGACGGTGACAAATATATCGCCTATACCGAAACCAAAGACTACGCTTCCTTTGAAGAAATCGAAAAGGCGCTTGCCGATTTGACCTACGACACGGGTGATTTCGGTGATACGGCGGAACCCGCAAATGATGAAACGGAAGATGTAATCGCCGAACCCGCTGATTCCGAAGATTCAGCCGGTGATTTCTTCCTGACCGATCCCGTCGAGGAAACGCCTGCGTTCAACTCTGACGACCACATTTTCAAGTCTGTTGAGATCACGAAAGAGGGCTCCAAGTATGTGTTTGACGCCGTTCTGAATAAGGTCGAAGGACAGGTTCAGGGATATGATATGAGCGACGTCTTCAAAGTCAGGATCTCGGTCGAAATGCCCGCCAAGATCAGCGCATATAAGAACGGGACCGTTGACGGCAAGAAGATCACCTTTGACGTTTCCGATCTCAGTGAAGAACTCGAATTGTATGCCGAATGCAAGACCGCGAGCGTCGTTCCGGTTATTATCTGCGGAGTGCTCGTCATCGCCAGCATCGTCGCCTTTTTCGTAATCAGAAAAAGAAAGTAAGGTGAGCGTATGACAGCGATGATCCGTCCTATCATTCCGCACCTTCCGAATTTCTATGAGATCGACGCATCGAACAAGATCGCGTTTATCGTGAGTTCCATCGTGATGCTGATCTCCGTCGCTCTCGTCGCTTTGCTTGTCGGCAGGTTCGCTGCCGGCAAGTTCGATGGGAACAAAAAGAAAACGGCGCTTTGTTTTATCGGTATCACGGCTCTTGTGACGATCCTTCTGCTCTGTTTTTTTGGCTGTGCTGCAATCACGGTCAAGGGGGTTATACTCTGCCTCGTCCTCGTATTCTCCTCCTATGAAGATATTAAGAAACGGGAGTGCGAAGATTACCTCCATCTGATGGTCGTGATTGCAGCGTTCATTGGGACAGAGCTTTCGTCAATTCCGAATATGTTTATCTCCGCTATGTTCGCCGGAGGTCTGATGCTTCTTACGATGCTCATTACCAAATCCAACATCGGCGGAGCCGACATCAAAATGGCGGCTGCCTGCTCGTTCCTTCTCGGGCTGAACCGTGGCGTCATCGGTCTGCTCGTTGGGATGATACTCGCGGTCGTCTTCAATGTTTTCAAGAAAGACAAAAAGAAGGGATTCCCTATGATCCCGTATCTCGCCGTCGGATATATGGCGGCATATTTTATCCAAGTTTAAGGAGGACAAACGAAAGATATGAAAAACAGAACAGTTATCGGCGTGATCTGTATGGTCGTGGCGGTCGCCATCACCTTCCTGATCGCGCCTATCGTCAACAGACTCTCTACGGACTCAAGCGAGGTCATTCGCTTGGCGTCTGACGTAAAACAGGGCGTTCAGATCACCGCGGATCATCTTGAAGTGGCAAAGGTCAAGACGGACTCGATCCCGGACGGAGTGCTGAACGATCCGAAGGAGATCATCGGCAAATACGCTTCTTCCATGCTCTACGCGGGCGACTATCTTACCGCCGCCAAGCTTACCGGCGAGGCAAATACCGCAAGCGACGTGTTCGCTTCTCTTGACGGCAAAAAGGTCGCGGTCAGCGTGACTATCGACACGTTTGCCGCAGGGCTTTCCGGTAAGCTTGAAAACGGCGATATTATCTCTATGATCGTCGTGAATAAGGACACGGGCAAAGC
>JAFZVF010000061.1 GCA_017617935.1 Clostridiales bacterium
ACTATTTTCACCATCAGTATAGAAAACCCATGCTGACATTATTGGGACTTATCAGTCACTTTCTGCGAAATAGCCCATTATTGTCGCACTTTTTATGTTGACAAAAGTGTATCATAACAATAGAATTAACTCATAAATAAGAACAAATGTTCAACACATTGATCGGAGGCTTTTATGGCTAAGAGTAAGAATTCAACTAAGGGCTCGGTAGCGCCCGTACAGGATCAGAGCGAGCGCAGGAAGGCTCTTGACGCCGCTATGGCGCAGATCGAGAAGCAGTTTGGTCAGGGAGCGGTCATGAGACTCGGCGACCAGGCTCAGATCGATATCGATACAATCCCGACCGGCGCGCTCACGCTTGATATCGCGTTGGGAATCGGCGGACTCCCGAGAGGAAGGATCGTTGAGATCTATGGACCTGAATCTTCAGGTAAGACGACTGTAGCGCTCCACTGCGTTGCAGAGGCTCAGAAGCAGGGCGGCACTTGCGCTTTCATCGATGCAGAGCATGCTCTTGATGCAAACTATGCCGCAAACATAGGCGTTGATATTGATAACCTTCTCCTTTCACAGCCGGATACCGGTGAGCAGGCACTCGAGATCTGCGAGACGCTTGTAAGAAGCGGCTGCATTGACGTAGTTGTCATCGACTCCGTTGCAGCACTCGTTCCGAGGGCTGAAATTGAAGGCGAGATGGGTGATTCCCATGTTGGTCTCCAGGCAAGACTCATGAGCCAGGCTTTGAGAAAGCTTGCACCTGTTGTTGCCAAGTCTAATACCATCTGCATCTTTATTAACCAGCTTCGTGAGAAGGTCGGCGTCATGTTCGGCAACCCTGAGACCACTCCGGGCGGCCGTGCGCTCAAGTTCTATGCTTCCGTAAGACTTGACGTCAGGAAGACGGAGACTCTCAGAAACGGTACAGACGTCATTGGTAACCATACGAGGGTTAAGGTTGTTAAGAACAAGGTTGCTCCTCCGTTCAAGGAAGCTGAATTTGACATCCTTTACGGAAAGGGCGTGTCTTCCGAAGGCTGCATCCTCGATCTTGCTGTTGAGAACAACATCGTTGACAAGAGCGGTTCCTGGTTCGCATACAAGGGCAACAAGATCGCTCAGGGCCGTGATGCCGCAAAGGCATACCTCATCGAACATCCTGACGTCAGGGCTGAGATCGAGACGCTCGTAAGAGAGTCTTACATGCCTGCCGAAGACGATGATGCCGAAGGCGCTGCACCCGTAGCGGGCGACGCTGCTTCCGCACCTGCTGAAGAGGATGACGACATCCTCGGAATCGATCTCTGATAACTGACTGCCGGAACCGTCCTTTACCGGTGGTTCCGGCAGAACTGTATTTACGCATATGGATGAGAAAGTTTTAAAGGAAGCCGTTTCCTTTGCCATCAGGCATATTGGGACCGGCGTGTATTCTTCGGGAAAGATATTCGCATATCTTGCAAACCATGGCTGCGATGAGTCCGTTTGCCAGGCTGCCGTAAAGGAATTGGTGAATACCGGTTACGTTGATGACCGGAGGGCTGCCCGCAAAGTGCTTGCCGCGCGTTCGGGCAAGAAGCAGGAGAGCAGGAATTACATGCTCCAGCGTCTTCTTGAAGCGGGAATCTCTTCTGAGATTGCTGAAGAGATTGCATCAGGATTGGATAGTGACGTCGATACCTGCATGAGTTTGTATGAAGCTAATTTCGGAACTCCCGAGGAAGGATATTCGGACAGGGAAGACGAGTTTATCAAACTCGCTCAGTTAAGAGGATACGGTTTGGAGACTTCAAGGAAGGCTTTCAGACTGTATCTGGATTCCGAATAAAGCGCTCGTTGGCATGTGCGTATAGGAGCCTGCTGGGTTTTTGACTTAAGATTTCATTCCAATCGTCTTTTAACATGGGGTTGTCTTGATATGCGTCAAGATATTCGCGAGGTTCAAGATCTCCAAGGATAAAAGTGCCATCGTTTAATGATACGTAGATGCCGTCTTCGCTATGGCTACGGGTTCGCCCAATGTTTCCGATTATTCCCAATGATTCAAGAAAGGAATGAGCGTCTTCAAACCTGAGGATCGTGGCTTTGCCCTCATCTATTGGTTTGTAGTTCAGGAGCGGTTCTTTGGCGAATATTGGATCGGAATAATGAACGCTGTTGACTTGGGATTCCATCAATAGCAGCTTTACGCCCCGATCCATCAGTTCGCTGACAAGGCCAATATGATCGGGGTGATAGTGCGTGGCCAATACGTAGTTGACGTCAGAGACCTTTATACCGAGTTCCTTGATCGCTTTGTAGAATGCAGGCAGGGTACCGGCATAGTCAGTGTCTATCAGGATGCTGCCTTTGGAACCTCTGATAAGAAAAGTGTTAGTGTTTCCGTATCTGATTTTCGTGACTGTTGAGGTGCTCATTTTATCCGTTTAGTTCGATCGTCTTTTTATGCAGTGCGTTAATGGAGCTTGATCCTGACCAGACGTAAATGCTTGCCGTGCCTTTGTTTGATTTCGGATCGCCTTTGATTTCAACGCGGCAGGCGGTTTGACCGTTTTCTTGAATCGTAATGGCAAAAGTGCCGTTTGTCGGTACTTTGGGATAGACGTCTTTCCAGACTTTGTTCGCGACTTCCATGACGGCGGCTTCGGTGACTTGTGTGTAATTGACCGTTACTCCCGTAAATGAGTACTTGATCCTGTCGAAGAGCACCTTATAATCATCGCCGTTACGATAGTCCTGAAAATCGATCGAGACGATGGAATAGTCGTAAACGTATTCTGAAGGGAGGTTTTCTTTCTTGAGTATGTAGTCTTTGAGTTCCTTTGTGAAATTCTCGTTTGCGCCATAAAATGTAGCGGAAAGATTATCCCATATCTGTCCGTTGTTTATGACTCTGATCTCAAAATCGCGCCCCTGGGGAAGAATGGGGGAATGAGCCGTGTATGCCATTTCCTGCGGGAACTCCAGTTCATAACTGATCTCAGAGGCGACCTTTTCGCCAAATTGAGTCGTAAGATGGTTTCTTATCCTAGGCTGATATATCTGATGCTTAAGATTCAGAAGCTGGCCCATGAAAACGGTTGATATCAGAGCGGATGCGATTAAGAAGCCCACGAGGATCTTGGTTAGTTTATTCAGCGTGTCGTGATGCCTGATGACGTTTCTGCCGAAGATGATCTGATATATAAAACAACATACGGGCATTAAAAGAAGCATGCATTCATAGGTCAAGGTAATGATGATCGCAGGCAGGCCGAAGAACCAAGCAAACCCCTGCAGACCGAAGAATACGCCGGTAAAACCTTTAAATACGGCGTATGCCAACGGGAGGAAGGAAATGAAGAACAGAACGGTCCCGATCTTTTCAGGAACCGACAATGAAGGTGAGTTATTGTCAGTGCGGTTTTTCATTTGTCCCTCCTCAAATCTTCATTGATACAGGTATGCTAACATTAAAGTTTTTGAATTTCAATAGAAATATATCGAAAAACGATAAATCCGAAAAAAATGACGGGAATACTTCAAGGGGAGGGCAAGCTGAGGGTTTATTTGCTATAATGCCTACATTATGGATATGAATAATACGGAAAATAAGAACGTTAAGATAACTCTTTTGGCGCTTGGGTGTTCCAAGAACCTTGTAGACTGCGAGACCATGTCGACCTTGCTCAAGGAGGCCGGCTACGACGTCATTAATGACGTCCCCGAGTCGGACGTTGTAGTAATCAACACCTGCGGATTCATTGAGTCAGCCAAGAAGGAAGCGATAGACAACATCCTTGCGGTTGCTGATTATAAAGTTCCTAACGGCAAAGTTAAGAAGATAATAGTTTCCGGGTGCCTTTCCCAGAGATATCCTGAAGACATACTTAAAGAGCTCCCTGAAGTGGATGCGGTATTGGGAACGGCTCACTACGGTGACATTGTGGACGTCGTTGCAAAGCTTGCTTCCGAGTTTGACAAGGAGTCTGAAAAGATCAACCTCTCATCAGGCGTAGGCGGGTTTAAGCATCTTGTGAAGGAGAGGGAAGTCTCGACCGAGGCTTATGCCTGGCTCAAGATAGGTGAGGGATGCCTTAACAGGTGCAGCTTCTGCGCGATTCCGCTAATAAGGGGACCGTTTGTCTCGCGTCCGATTGAAGACGTAGTCGAAGAAGCAAAGACCCTCGCTTCAAGAGGCATCAAGGAATTGGTCCTCGCGGCACAGGACACTACCAATTACGGTATTGAGCTTTACAAGGAAAGAAGCCTGACGAAGCTTTTGAGAAGCCTTTCCGAAATCGATGGAATCGAGCTTATCCGAGTCATGTACGGTTATATGGACGGAATAACTTCCGACCTGATCGAAGAGATCGCGAACAATCCCAAGGTCGCCCACTATCTCGACATACCGATCCAGCACGGCTGCAACAAGATACTTAAGGCGATGCACAGGAGGGATACTGCAGAGCTGATCACTTCCAGACTCGAAGCGATCAGGAAGGCGATACCGGACTGCATCATCAGGACGACCGTCATGGTCGGCTTCCCTGGAGAGACTGAAGAGGACTTTGAAGAGCTTAAGGAAAACCTTAAGAAGTGGAAGTTCGACCGCCTCGGCTGCTTTATGTTCTCGCCAGAGGAAGGCACGAAGGCTTTCGATATGCCTGACCAGATCGATGAGGAGACCAAGCAGAGAAGGTATGACGAGATCTATGAGCTCCAGAGGCAGATCTCTTCAGAACAGTCGCAAAAGCGTCTTGGAACCGTTACCAGGGTCAACGTCTGTTCCATATCCGACGACGGCATATTCTATGTTGGCAGAAGCTACGGCGAGTCCCCCGAGGTCGATCCGGTCATTTACATAGCTTCGCAGGCGGAAGAGCTTAAGATCGGGGACTTCGTCGACGTAAAGATAGTCGATTGCTCTGATGATTTTGACATGACCGCCGTAACGATTGACGGAAACTGAATTTCGGTTATTATATTCGTGTTTATTTTTTTATGTCAGGTGCTTTATAAATGAATTTACCTAATAAGTTATCCCTTATGAGGATCATTTTGGTTCCCGTAACAGTGCTGTTTATGCTTCCGATAAACCTTTTCGGATGGCAGCCCGAAGGATGGAACAATTTCATCAACAACAACGGAATGATTGTCGCAGCGATCGTATTTATCGCCGCTTCTCTTACCGACATGTTGGATGGCAAGATCGCGCGCAAGTACAATCTCATCACCGATTTGGGCAAGTTCCTTGACGCTCTTGCCGACAAGATCCTCGTCATAAGCGTAATGATCGCTTTTGTTGAACTTCACAGATTCTCCGCGTGGCTCCTCATCATCGTGGTCTTGAGGGAATTCGCGGTTTCCGGCCTTAGGATGATCGCAGCCGCAAACAATGACGTTATCGCCGCAAGGATGGTCGGCAAGGTTAAGACCGCAACTCAGATGGTCGCCATCTCATATCTGATGTTCGAACCGCTCCTGCTCAAGATCTTCGGGTTCGGTTTCACGGGTTATGCAGACCTTCAAACCAACGTCATAACCATAATCGGAGACGTTCTTTTGGGCATCAGCATGGTTTTGGTCGCTTATTCCGGAGTTGATTATCTTGTTAAGGGTAAGAAGTATCTTAAGGGCTGAAAATCAAAAAACTTCGATTATCAAAACAAACTATTGACAAAACAGTTAACATACATTAAAAACAGATTTGTGGATTGAAAGTAATCATACAGATAAACATACGGAGGAACAAATTATGACAAATGATGAACTTTTTAACAGCATCAAGAGAATGATCGTTGACCAGCTCGGTGTTGACGAGGATACCATCACAGAGGATTCTTCTTTTGTTGATGATCTCAATGCTGACTCCCTCGACATGGTTGAGCTCGTTATGGCTATGGAGCAGGAATTCGACATCGAGATCCCTGACGACGTTGCTGAGAAGGTCGTTACCGTTAAGGACGCAGTCGAGTACATCCAGAACCTTACAGAGGGCTGATAAAAAGGCTTCATTAAGCTAACTGAAATAGTAAAGTTCGGCGGCTGAGTGCGTGGGCTTCATGCATTCAGCCGCTAGATTTATACGGTGGAACATGAACACGGATTTTTCAGAATTTGAGAAAAAGCTAGGATACGTCTTCAACGACAGATCGCTTCTTGAAACTGCGTTCACCCATACCACTTACGTTTTCGAGCAGGGCGGCGGACATTGGGAGTCCAACCAGAGGCTCGAGTACATCGGTGACGCCGTTTGCGACCTGGTAGTAGGGCGTATGCTCTATGAGATGAATCCGACCGGAGATGAGGGCTATCTTTCCAAGATGCGAAGCATTTCGGTCTGTGAAAGGTCTTTTGCCGAGATAGCCAGAAAACTGGATATGGGCAGTTACCTCCTCCTTGGAAAAGGCGAGGAGCAGACCGGGGGAAGGGACAAGGATTCCACTCTCGCGGACTGTTTTGAAGCGGTAATTGCGGCAGTCTTCTTTGACGGCGGGTTTGACAAGGCGAGCGAAGTAATCACGAGAAATCTTTCCGAGACGGTCAGGAAGGCCGTAGACGGTGAGATCTTTCTGGACTACAAGAGCAGACTTCTTGAGCTTGCGCAGATGCGCGGACGCAGCCATACGATAAGGTTTGCGACCGTTGCCGAGCGCGGACCCGCTCACATGCGCGAATTCGACGTCGAAGTGTATGCCGATGAGATCCTGCTTGCAAAGGCCACGGGCCACAGCAAGAAGGATGCTGAACAGAAGTGTGCGGCAGAAGCAGTTAAGGTCTTCCGTGAAAAGTTTCAGGAAGTCAGTCAGGAAAATTAATGTATCTGAAAAAGCTTGAACTTCAGGGATTCAAATCTTTCCCGGAATATACCTGCATTGAGTTCGACAAGGGTCTTACGGCCGTTGTCGGACCTAACGGCAGTGGTAAGTCGAACGTTACCGACGCCGTCAGGTGGGTATTGGGAGAACAGAGCGTCAAGCAGCTTCGTGGCGGCAAGATGGAGGACGTCATCTTCAACGGAACTTCCTCAAGAAAGCCGATGAACTATGCCGAAGTCACGATCACTTTTGACAATGCCGACAAGTACGTTGATTACGATTTCCCTGAGATATGCATAACCAGAAGACTATACAGGTCAGGCGAGTCCGAATACCAGATCAACAAGGTCAACTGCAGGCTCAAGGACATTACGGGCCTTTTCCTTGACACGGGTCTCGGTAAGGACGGTTACTCAATAGTCGGACAGGGAAGGGTTGACGAGATCCTTTCGAACAAGTCCGAGGACAGGCGCCGCGTCATGGAAGAGGCGTCAGGCATAGTCAAATACAAGGTCCGCAAGGAAGAAGCGGAACGTAAGCTTAATTCGACCGAACAAAACCTCCTGCGCATCAACGACATCCTTGGCGAACTCGAAGAGCGCAAGGGGCCTCTTGAAGAGCAGGCCGGAAAGGCCAAGCAGTATAACGCCGCATATGAAGAGATGAAGGCTCTTGAGACGGCGCTGTTGGTTCACAGGATCAAGGAAGCCGAGAAGGCGATGGGGGATTCAGCGTCCCTTAAAGAGACTCTGGAAGCCGAGATCAAGGAGCAACAGGACAAGTACATGGAGCTCCGCGAAATAAACAAGGCAGTCATTGCAAGAAGTGAGGAGCTTGACGAAAAGATCGAAGATGAGCGTCAGACGCTCTCCGATCTGACTGAGAAGGAACATGAGCTCATCACGGAAAAGAAGGTTTCCGCTGAAAGGCTCAAGCAGACCGAAGAGCAGCTGTCCGAATACGAATCCGACAAGTCCGTCATGCAGGAGCGCATAGCGCAGCTTGAATCAGACCTCAAGGAAAAGAACGAGTACGCGGCAAAGCTTTTGCAGGAAGCCAATGACGCCCGCGAAGAGAGCGAGAAGATCGCCGCTGAAAAGGAAGCTTCACAAAAGCAGTATGAAGAGCAGAACAAGGACATGGACGAGATTGGCGCAAGCCTTAAGTCCAAGACCGACGAGCTCTATGAGACCAGAAGAAGGATAGACGAGATCAAGGCGCAGATAAGCGCGATCGACGACAGGATAAAGTCCCTCGGAGAAGAGCGCCTTGCGGCGATCGATGCCGGCAAGCAGCTTGAGGAAGGCCTTAAGGAGGCTGACGCAAGATGGCATGACATGAAGGTCAAGACCAAGGAAGTCTTGTCCGACATCGAAGTGCGCAACAAAAAGCTCGAAACGCTTCACGGAAAGCAGGTCGAGCTCAACCAGTTCTTCGACAAGTACAACAGGGAATTGTCCGCCGACGAGGCAAGGCTCAAGACCTTAAAGGACCTCGAAAGGCGCAAGGAAGGCTATCAGGAATCAGTCAGAAGGCTTTCCGAAGAGGCTGAGGCAAACAGGCACGTTAAGGGCCTGATGGTCGGCATCTTGGGAGACCTCATCGAGAGCGATGCGAAATATGAGATTGCCATCGAGACTGCATTGGGAACCGCCATACACAACGTTGTTACCAAGAGCGAGGCGGATGCCGCGGAGCTCATCGACGTTTTAAAGACGAAGCACCTCGGAAGGGTAACTTTCCTTCCTATAGAGAACATCAAGCCTCGCCCGATTGACGACAAGGTCCAGTCAAAGGCTTCAAGGATCAAGGGATACATAGGCATCGCGTCCGACCTGGTCAAGTGCGACCGTGACCTGACGAACATCATCTCAAACCTTTTGGGCAGGATAATCGTTTCGGACAATCTGGACAATGCCAGAAGGATAGCCGCTGAGACGGGAAGAACCGTTAAGGTCATCACGCTCGAAGGCGATTCTGTAAACCCGGGCGGTTCCCTTACGGGCGGAAGCCTTAAGAAGTCCGGCCAGGGCGGAGGAATACTCGGAAGACAAAGGGAGATTGAAAAGCTCAACGCTTCAGTTAAGGCTCTCGAGGAAAAGCTTTCCGATTCCGAAGAGCAGCGCCAGGAGATCGATGACGAGATCGGTACGCTCGACCGCGAACTTGCACAGCTCGGCGAACAGCTCAAGTTCTTCCAGCTTGAGGAGGTCAAGGCTGAGGGCGATTACCGCAACACCGAGACAAGGGCCGCCGAGAACAAGAAGGCGATCGAGAAGTGCGAGCAGGACAGTCTTGATATATCGGGAAACAAGCTCAGGATGACCGGCGACATGGAAGAGCTTGAAGCCATAGAGAAGGAGATCGAATCAGATCTCGCCGAATTCGAAGACAGCGTCGCGGAGATCGAGGCGCGCTCGAAGGAGTTCGCTGAAAAGACCAAGGAGCTCACCGATAAGCTTGCGGCCGCAGTTGCTCTTTCCGAAAGGAAGATCACTGAGCGTAACGGCTGCATCGATCTTGCCGAGCACATCAAGGGACAGATCGATGAAGTTAAGGCCAGCATCAAGAATGGTGAAGCCGAGGCTAAGGAAATCACAAAGCGCGCTGGCGAGATCAATAAGGAGATCGCCGTCTGCGAAAGGGAGATCGAGAATACCTGTGCTTTGGAGAAGGTCAGCGAGGAAAAGATCGCCAAGCTCAATGAGGAGAGAAGCAAGCTCTCGGCTGAAATGGCTACATTCGGCGACAGGCTCGCTCAGGTCAATTCACTGATCAACGGCCTTGAACAGAAGCTCAATGCCCACGTATCCAAATACGACAAGTACATCTATGAGATCGACAATGACAAGAACAAGCTCTGGGAAGACTATTCAGTCACCTATGACAACATAAAGGACGGCGTCGCTCCCGTCGAAAAGCCGGGCGAACAGAGCAAGCGGATCGCCACTTTGAAGAATACGATAAGGAACCTCGGAACCGTCAACCTCAACGCGCTTGAGGAATACAGGGAGCTTTCAGAGCGCCTTGACTTCATGACCGGTCAAAGGGATGACATCGAGGCTGCAAAGAAGGACTTGGAGAATGTCATCTCAGATCTTACCGAAAGCATGAAGAAGGAGTTCACCGAGCACTTCACGACCATCAACGAGAACTTCAAGAAGGTCTTTACGGATCTGTTCGGAGGCGGAACCGCGGAGATAATCCTTGACGATGAGACCGACGTATTGGGATGCAACATCGACATCAAGGCACAGCCGCCCGGAAAGAAGCTGCAGACTTTGTCTTTGCTTTCAGGCGGTGAGAGATGCCTTACCGCAATCGGACTTCTTTTCGCGATCCTGGAACTCAGGCCTTCTCCGTTCGTAATCCTCGACGAGGTCGAGGCGGCTCTTGACGACGTCAACATCTCGCGTTTTACGGACTTCGTCAGAAGGCATTCCGACAGGTCGCAGTTCATCCTTGTCACGCACCGTAAGGGAACGATGGAGGCGTGCGACCAGATGTACGGCGTGACCATGGCGGAGCGCGGCGTTTCTAAGATTCTTTCTATGGAGCTTAAATAATGGGACTTCTTGACATCTTTAAAAAGGGACTTACCAATACCAGAAACTTCTTCTCCGGCGGTTTTACGAAGATCGCTGCGAGCACGGGCCACTTTGACGAGGACATGTTGGACGAGCTTGAAGAGCTCATGATCCGCGCAGACTGTGGCGTTCCCGCTTCGGAGGAACTCATTGGCAAGGTCAAGGACGGCATCAAGAAGACCGGAGACGACGGTAGGGATGCCGTTATGGGCTCCGTCAGGGAAGGCATGATCGGGATCTTGGGCGAGAAGTCGGTCATCGAACTCGCTGAAGGCAAGCTCAACATCCTGCTCATGATCGGCGTTAACGGAACGGGCAAGACGACGACCGCCGGCAAGCTTGCCATGAGATGGAAGAATGAAGGCAAAAAGGTCATTTTGGGCGCTGCGGACACTTTCCGTGCAGCTGCCGTTGACCAGCTCAAGGCGTGGGGAGAGAGGACCGGGACGACGGTCATTTCACAAGGCACTGACGGTGCCGACCCTGCCGCAGTCGTTTACGATTCGGTTCACGCGGCCCTGTCAAGGAAGGCGGACGTCCTGATCATCGATACCGCAGGCCGTCTCCACAACAAGAAGAACCTTATGGACGAGCTTGCGAAGATCCGCAGGATCATCGCGAGGGAAGCCCCCGAAGCTGACGTTAAGTCGCTTCTCATAATCGACGCTACTACGGGACAGAATGCGGTAATCCAGGCTGAGAGCTTTGGTGAAGTTACGGGCATCGACTATATCGGAATAACCAAATTGGATGGCAGCGCAAAGGGTGGAGTCGCCATCGCCGTGGCTTACCAGTCGGGCAAGCCGATCGTGCTCGCGGGACTCGGTGAAGGAGTGGAGGATCTCGTCGATTTTGACCCTGAAGTATTCGTTGATTCGCTCCTCGAAGACTGATTTTCAAAAACCGTAAAAAATCAAACAAAACTTTAAATATTTTGATTGCCAAAGCAATTATATATATGTATAATGCTTTCGGTTTTAAATGGGGCAGTAGGGTCATTATGTCTGAAAACCCCGCGAAATCATATAAAATTCTTTTTAGAGAGGGGCCCGGTTTATGTTGTCCAGTTTACTTACAACTTCCTGGTTGATTGTACTCGGCGTAGTATTCCTTGCATTGATCTACGTCGGATTCAATTACTTCCGTATTAAGAAGATGCCCGAAGGAACAGCTGACATGATCGAACTGTCAGGAATCATCCGTTCCGGCGCGCAGACCTTCCTTAAGACGGAATACAAGAGCATCGCCATCGTTGTGGCATGTGTCGCAGTCATCTTCACACTCTTCGTTGAGAAGACCAGCGGCATCACGTTCCTCATGGGTGCTTTGATGAGCTCAATCGTTTGCGTTCTCGGCATGCAGAGCGCTACTTATGCCAACGTTCGTACGTCGAACAAGGCAAGAGAGAGCCTTTCCATCGGAGAGACCGTCAAGGTCGCTCTCTGCGGCGGTTCCATTTCCGGCCTTGCAGTTCAGGGTTTCGGTATGCTTGGCTTCCTCGCAGTTCTCCTTTGCTTCGGCGGCGTAAAGCACGATGCTACAAGCCAGGGCTTCATCCAGCTCGGCCTCATCTGCAATCCTTACATCATGAGAATATCCACTTATTCTCTCGGCTGCTCCATCGTTGCAATGTTCAACCGTGTTGCAGGCGGTAACTACACAAAGGCTGCAGACATCTCTTCCGACATCCTTGGTAAGCTCAGACATGACCTTCCTGAGGACGACTCGAGAATCCCCAACACGATCGCAGACTTCATCGGCGACAACGTTAACGACATCGCAGGCAACTGCTCCGACCTCTTGGAGTCATTCGTTGCTACAATGTCCGCTTCACTCATGATCGCCGTTACACTCTTCCAGACACACGGCGGAAAGGTTGCTGACTCCACATTCGACGCAACGATCCTTTTCCCTGTAATCCTCGCAGGCTGCGGCCTTGTAGGATGCCTTATCGGTCTGGGTCTTGCAAACATCAAGAAGATGGGCGACAACCCTTCTAGAGAGCTCGACCTCTCCACATGGATCTCCGCAGGCTGCACAGTCGTTTTCGGTGGCGTTGCAGCTTACCTGATCTTCAAGGACATTCCCCTCTATGAAGATTTCAAGTTCGGTTGGGCATCCCCTTGGATCTCTTCCGTAATGGGAATCATCGCCGGTATCGCTATCGGCATCATCACTGAGTACTACACCTCCACGGATCACAAGCCTACACAGAAGCTTGCTGAAATGTGCACTGAAGGTGAGGCTTTCGTCGTAACAAAGGGTGACGCTGTCGGTTCAAGATCAGTTCTTCTCCCCGTATTCGTAATCATCGTTGCACTTATCGTTTCCGGCGTCATCTGCGGTTCTTACGGTATCGCGATCTCCGCTCTCGGTATGCTCGCATTCGTTGGCGCTACGGTTTCCATCGACGCTTTCGGTCCTATCGCAGACAACGCAGGCGGTCTCGCTGAAGCTTGCCACCTCGATCCTGACGTTCGTAAGATCACGGACAAGCTCGATGCAGTCGGCAACACGACGGCAGCCATCGGTAAGGGCTTCGCCATCGGTTCTGCAGCATTCGCTACGGTTTCCCTCATCATGGCATATGTTGGTAACTACACAGCGATCGGCCAGCCCCTGTCCCTCAACTTCGCTTCATTCTTCGTAGTAGCCGGCGGTATCCTCGGTGGCGCGCTCGTTGAATACTTCTGCGCCATCCTCACTGACAACACCATTGACGCTGCAAAGATCATGGCTGACGTCGGCGACAAGCAGATGACTCAGGAAGTTCTCGACGGAAAGGCTAAGCCTGACTACAATATGATGATCGCCATGGCTGCTAAGGAAGCCATCCACAGAATGGTTCTTCCTTCAGTCCTCGCACTTCTTATCCCTATCGTAGGCGGCTTCATCCTCGGCGTTGAGTTCGTCGGCGGTATCCTCGTTGGCGCTACGATCGTTGCCATCCCGAGAGCTATCTTCATGGGCAACTCCGGCGGTGCTTTCGACAACGCAAAGAAGTACATCGAGCAGGGCATGCTCGAGGGCTACGGCAAGGGTTCTGCAGCTCACAAGGCTTCCGTTACCGGCGACACGATCGGTGACACACGTAAGGACGTTGTTGGCGTTGCTTTGGACATCTTCATCAAGCTCATGTCCACTGTTGCAAACACCATTGCTCCCATCATCAAGAACTTCAGAATGTTCGGTTGATTCTGATCTCTCTAACACAAACTTGGGCGGCTGTCTTTTCGAAGGCAGCCGCTTTTGCATTAAAATGCTTTACAAACAAAGCATCTGATGGTATCATCTCCAAGTTGCCTTAATCGCAGTTTGCGGACACTCCGACCCTTACCTTCGATTTTGGCGTATTTATATTTTAGGAGGAAAGCAAAATGTCAGCATCTTTCGACAAGCAGGCTATCATCAAGGAGTACGCTCTTTCTGAGGGCGACACAGGTTCTCCGGAGGTTCAGGTTGCACTTCTTACTTACAGAATCAATCACCTCACAG
>JAFZVF010000062.1 GCA_017617935.1 Clostridiales bacterium
AAGTTCAGAATAAGCGAAGATGGTAAGGATGCTTGGGAAATCCTTATTACTAACCTTAATAGATTTGAGTTCCCTATTGAGAGAATGAAAGAGATGTACCATAAGAGATGGGATATTGAAACCTCTTTCCGTTCCTTAAAGTACGCTCTGGGCGGTATAAACTTCCATAGCAAAAAGGATGAGTTTATTGATATGGAGATATACGCCCACCTTATTATGTTTAATGTTGTTTCGGCTTGTGTTAATCAGGTCGAAGTAGTCCATAAGAACGATTATGCCCTTGATTTTAAGATGGCTTGTCATCTTGTCCGTCATTATTTCCATAGGAATAATCAAAAGCCCTATAAGAGTATCTTTGACGAACTTCTGCGGTATATCAACCCTATAAGGCTTGGCAGACAGGATAAGCGAAAGATGAAGCCTAAATCTGCCGTGTGGTTTGTTTACCGAGTAGCATAAAGTCCCACTTAATCCTCCGATTTGAAACCCTTATATATCAAGGGGTTTAGAAACACGCTTAAAGTCGCACTTAATATGTGAATTATCAGTTCACATTATTTGTGTACTGATAATCGTGGTCGTATATCGGTCAAATCAGGCAAAAAGTAAAGCACCCGTCATTAAAAACGAGTGCTTTTTCTTTTGTCCGTTTGTTATCTTAACGGTTGCCCCGCCCGAACTCATTAAGTTAAGGATTTTCTATCTTAACTTAACAGCATTGCGGCAAAAGGCTGCGGCGTTTTAGTTTCCTGATCACTCTTGTGGAAAGATGTTCTTCTCGTAGAAGTGCTTGATGATGGACCGCCTGGTCACGATCCCTATGAACATCCCGCGGTCATCGGTTATCGGCACGAAGTTCGTCTCCATGGCGCGGATGATGAGATTCTCGATCGAGGCGCTGATCGTGACCGGAGGATTCTTCTTCGTCTGGTCAAGCAGATCGGTCAGCCTGAACTGCTCGAGGCTCTCGATGGCCATCGTGTGCGGCTCTCCGCCTTCGCCCTTGATTATGAACCAGAGAAGGTCGCCCTCGCTGACCGTTGCCAAGTAATGCCCGTCGTGATCGAGCACCGGAACTGCGGTAAAGCCGTTCGCATGCATCTTTTCAAGAGTCTGCCTGACGGTGAAATCGGAATATACGAAAACGACATCCTGCTTGGGGCGCGTGAAAAATGCTATGTTCATATCAATCTCCGAAGATCAGATTCCGCCCAGATCCTTGTCGATGCGGACCTGGAAAGGAGTTGCGGTAAGACCGTTTTGAGCATGAAGCGGGGTCGGTCCGTAAGAGAAGAACGCATAACGGACCTTTGAAGGGTATTCGACCATTGGGCAGGACAGAAGGACCGTCTTTCCGTCGAAATCGACCGTAGCCTCCGCGGGGAAGAACTCACCATCCTCGCCGGCGACTTCAAAGCCGGAATCCTCAGGGCCAAAACCGGTGGTGAGGTTTAGCAGCATGTAGTCTCCGCCGAACGTTATCTCAACGCCTTCACCGCGTCTCGCATCGATGATGAAAGGCGCTACCGCCTCAATGTTCTCAAAACCGTAAACGAACTTCTGGGCAAGAAGCGCGAGCCTGTCGCCAGGAGTCTTCTTGTCGGAAGGATGGGCGTTGTCGAACTCGCCGCAGTCCGCCGTGACGGCCATGTAAGCATTCCTGACGTCAATCGCGACGATCTGCTGCTGTTCGCGCAGAAGCGGCCAGGACATGTCGTCATAACCCATGTACTTGCGGTCTTTTGAAATGTACATCGGCAGCTGGCAGAAAAGGAACGGAAGCTCGTCATCAAAGAAGACTTCGCGCCATTCGCTTATTAGCGATTCAAAGGCACGGCCGTATTCGGTCTGGTGCCCGTCGGTATCGGACTCGCCCTGATAGAAGATGACGCCTCTCAAAGTATAAGGCGCGACCCTCAGGATCATGGACTCGAAGAAAGAACCCGGATGCCTTACGGCATTAGGACCTACCGGAGGCGGCCAGGGTGCGGGACCTATAAGGGCATCCGTCTCCATATAAGTCAGATTGGGATTGACCTTAAGCAGGGTGTCAAGGTGTTCCTTATAATCCTTTTCACGCTTGTCGAATTTTGCCTGAAGGCTGTTAAACTCTTCGGGAGTGTATTCAGAAGTGCGCTCGTCGAAATCCTTTATGTAAGCCTGACCCTCTTGGGTGGTCAAAAGGCTCTCAACGCTCTGCCAGCAATCGATGGTCGAATCGCTGAAAGTACACTGGATGATGCCGATCTTGGCATCGATACGGGATTCGATGGATTGGGCGAAATAGAATGCGACGCCGCTCATCTCGCCGGCAGTTTCGGAATCGACGTCCACCCACTTGGATTCCTCTTCGGCTTTGGCAAGTTCATCATCCAAAAAGCCTGCCTGAGGGACTTTGTAATATCTGACTTCGGTCTTTCCGATCTTCGGGATGAGATATTTGGAATATTCGGTCCTGGCGAGCGGATATTCCATATTGGACTCACCTGCGGCAAGCCAAACTTCGCCTGCATAGGCGTTCTGTATAATGACGGGCTCTTCGCCCTCCGCGGACACCCTTATCTCAAAAGGACCGTCAGGTTCATCTATGGGATTGACGCAGATCAGGAAGCTTCCGTCTTCCTCGGTCACTGATTCGGCTATCGAAACGGGCTCGTCATATTCTTCCTTGAAAAGCTCGCAACGGACGGCGCACGGCTTGTCCGAGTTGCCGAATATGCGCAATTCAGCACCCCATTGGAACACCATGTTGTCTTTAAATATGCCGTTTAACCTGATAGCCATACTGTATGATTATAACTCACATGAAAGGCATTTGTTATTGTCTTTTTGTTTTCAAAACAGAGTGGCAATGAAGAGGTAGGCCTGGCCGGCATCACCGTTAATGGTAATGAAATCCTGCGCAACGGCCGAAGCAAAGGTCATTACGCCATTGAGGACGGCTGTCATGGCATCGGCGTCAGCGTCGATGTAGAACGGCGCGTTGATGTATTCGTAAGGCGCTACTTCAGCCTTGCCGTCTTCAACCTTCACGTAGAAGGGCTGATTGTCGAGATTGCCCTTGAGGGTGATCTGCGTGGCGGTATCCTTGAGGAATCTTGCTTTCGCGGCCCTCTGCTCAACTGCCCTGTAAATGCCGGCAAACGTCGGTTCAACTTTGGTCTTGGCACTCATATGGAAACCTCCGGTTCGGAAACTGAAACTGTCTCTTTGTCCTCGTCTTCGGAAGCCGCCGCTTCCTCGGACTCTGCCGCGGGAATGCCTTCCACGCTGGCTCCACTCTCCAACTCCCGTCTTTCTTCGGGAACGTAAGGAATGCTGCCCTCTTCCACAACTTCTGCGGATGCCTTTTGAACGGGCATGAAGGCCTTTTCGATAAACAGGATCCATGAAGTCGGGATTATTTTGGCAGCCACGTGAAGCGCCTTTTGAGAGAATCCGTAAACAAGCATCTGCCTGCCGCTTCTCGATGCCTTGATCGCGGCTTTTGCAAGCTTGACCGGATCCGCCACGACGTACTGCCTGAAGCCGGTGAAATCAGTTTGGACTCCGCCCGTGGCCTTGCGCTGAAAATCGGTCTTTACGGGACCGGGGCATACGGTCGTGACTACGACGTTGTAATCGATCAATTCGTAGTAAAGCGCCCTGGAAAAAGAAATGACAAAGGACTTGCTGGCCGCGTAAGCCGCAAACCCGGGTTGCGGGAGAAAACCCGCGGAAGATGCAATGTTGATGATCCTCGGGCTGTTGTCCATTGTCCAGATGGGAGTCTTTGAAATCATGTAAGGAAGACATATTCGGGTCAGCTTTGCCAGGCTCGTGCAGTTGACGTCCAAAGTATCCTCTATGGTCTGTGCGGGAAGATCCTCAACCGCTCCCTTCATTCCCATTCCGGCGCAGTTGACAAGAAGACCTATTACGGGCTTTTCGGAAGCCATGCGGTCAGCAAGCGCCGACAAGTCCTCAGGAGAAGAAAGGTCAGCCTTTATCGGAACGATCCGGTCCTCTCCAAGGAGAGCCTTCGTCTCAACGATCTTGTCCTCACGCCTCGCAACTGCCCATATTTCCTCAAAAGGAACACAGCCGTAAGCACCGCGTTCTTTGACGATCTCTTCAAGGAAAGCCTTTCCGATGCCGGACGAAGCGCCCGTTATTATCGCGATGTTTTTGCTCATGACAAAATGGCCTCCGATGATGCTCTTCTCTGTTAATAATACACTATGAACCCGCTGCCGAATATCCTAAAAATCGAACGGCGGCCCCGATGACCGGAGCCGCCGCCATATCCATTCTCTTTCCGAGCCGTTTGGCTGTAGTTCTCGTTTTTTCCTTACTGCGGGTTAAGGGGTTTGAAACCCAGAACGGGCTGAACCGCCGTAGGAGCCACTTGGGTGCTTGGATCCATTATCGCAGGCCTCTGACCTTCCAATACCTGACCCTTCGCCTGCTTGTAACGCGTGTCAGGAACGTGCTTTTCTTCTACGGCTGCCGTAGGACGGACTATGCTGCCGTATGCTCCGGGGGTAACGTCTTCCTGTTGAGGTTCCTTGGAAGCCGCAGCTCTGGAGAAGAAAGCCGACTTGTGGCTCTTAGCCTGATCCGCATAGCTCTGGCGTACGGGTGCATCTTCCTTGGAAGCCTGTTCCGTAGCCTGTCTTTCAGCTTCCTTCTGTGCCTCTTCCTGAGCCTCGGCGCTCTGCTTGAAAGGGTTTATCCCCGCTGTTCCGGGAGCTGCCCAAACAGGCGCCCTGCCGCTGCCGTTGCGGCTCTTGCCGGCGAGCATCGTGCCAAGCTGGTTGGAATTGGATGATCCCTTGGCGTGTACCGCTGAGATTTCAGGTGCGCTCTTCGTTGCCGCAGCTGCTGTAGCTCCGACTCCCATTGAAGCGGCTGCAGCCTTTGCTGACGGTGCCGCGGGATTGTTTGAGAAGGCGGAACGCTTTCCAGTTACCTGCTGTACCTGCTTCGGGGGTTCGCCCTTGATCTCGGCAACAGACCTTCCCGTCCTCATTGCGGCACGCATCGCCTGCTGTTCCCTTGCTGCTTCAGCTCTTTCCCTGGCCTGCCTGATGGCTTCACTGTCAGTGTTAGACGGAGCGGAAGTCTTGCCCTGGGGAGTGAATTTCGAAGTCGGCTTGACTGCCGAAGAAACGATCTTGTCAGACGGGTGTGTGCCAGCTGACGGCTTGAACGCGGATGTCACGATCTTATCGGTAGGTCGTGAGCCTGCCGTAGGCTTGAATGCCGACGTCATGATCTCGTCAGTCGTATGTGAGACTTCGGTCTTAAAGACCTTGTTGGGATCTACTCTTTCAGCGCGCTCTAATCCTTCTACAGGCTTGAAGGGTGATGCGGCCTTGGGTCTTGCCTCTGCCTTTACAGGGTTTTCGGCCTTTTCAGTTGTTCCCGCCGCTGTTCCTGCAGCCGCTGCAGCTACTGCCGCATGGTTGACGGAAAGTTCCTTCGGGCGCTTGATGGGCGTGTGCGCAGGCTTGGAAGCCGCTGCTTCAGCTTTTTGCGCTTCCTGCTCGAGCATCTTGATCTCTTTCTTGCCTGCCGCAGGATTGTAGCTGTATCCATGCTGCGCGTCTGCCGCGATAGGAGCATTGTTCTTGCTCGTTCCTGCATATGCGTAAACGAGGTCGCCTACTCCGGGGATGAAGTCAAGAAGGAGGTCCTTGCCGGCTTTGCCCTGGTTCATGAGGCTCCTTACCCTGAGGTAAGACAGACCTGCAACCGTCAGTGCAAGTACGATCCAAAGCCAAGCAAATGACTTCTTGTTCTTGCCCATGTCATTATGAGAAAGCGCTGCCTCTACGGGTGTCGGTTCACCGTCAATGGGATCGGTTGTAGTCGTACCTTCACCGTTATCGGCTGCGACGACGGGAATAAAGCCGCCAGTGCCATCCGTCTCGGTAATGACCGTGGTGGTTCCCGCCAGTGACTTTACCTTGGACTTCTTTGTAGGCTTGGACTTGGGAGCCGCAGACTTCTTGTCTGACGACTTCTTCGCGGAATTGTTCTTTTTGGCCGTAGTGGAATTTGTAGGCTTCGCGGTTGTCGCCGTAACCTTTGTCGTGGCTTTTGTAGTTGCCTTCGTGGTGGCCTTTGTCGTAGCTTTGGTCGTGGCTTTTGTAGTTGCCTTCGTGGTGGCTTTGGTTGTAGCCTTGGTAGTTGCCTTTGTAGTGGCCTTCGTAGTGGCTTTGGTAGTTGCCTTGGTAGTTGCTTTTGTGGTTGCCTTTGTCGTTGCGGTCGTAGGAGCTGTGTTTTGAATTATGGTAACCTTGAAACTACCACTATTCATAATATTGGTTCCGCGAACCTGCCCCTGAACGTTTTTTCCTTGGTAGGTAAACTTGATGTTGATCGCCTGATCAGTTCCCTTTACTCTTGAAGCACTGACTCCATCGGGATTCCAAACACTATAACTTGAAATTTCATGCGGCGCAGACAGCTTAAGGGTAACTGTAGCGCCTTTCTTAAAACCGGAAAGCTCGATATTGAAATTACAACCGTCTCCCCAATCGTTATAAGGCTTGAAGGTTGCCGCTGCAGCTGCCTGGACGTCTTCTCTTGGCGCATAGAACATTACAACGCCGATTGCTATAAACGCACATAATAAGACCGCAATAATCCTGCTCAACTTATTGCTTGCCGTCATCAAGGGACCCTCCCTAGGGACATATGTATTTTAACGAAGCGTTAACATTTTGTTAACAACTCCATTATACAATCCGAACGGCAAATTACAAGACAAAAACTTCTGATTTCTACAAATGTGATAACCTGCAAACGCTTAATTTTGTTATATTTGCAGATTTTTAAGCATTAAAAGACATTTTGACGTTTATCTATACATCCCTGACGCCCTGGCCGGTGATCGAATCCTCCGGAGCCTGTACTTCTCCGCTTCCGGGACGCGTCGGAGCCTCAACTCTCTTGCGCTTTACGCTCGAAGAAGGCCTCTTGTGCCTGACCGGCTGATGCTCCTTCTCAGCGGACTTGAATCCCTCGACCGGCTTCTCGGCTGCCGGGAGGATCGCCTCCTCGCCGGTCTTCATTATATCGGGCTTCTCAGCCTGAACTTCCGCCGGACGCTCAACGACTGCGTTTTCAACCTCGGTTCCGATCTCCGGGCGCATTACGCTGCTCATCATGGGAGTCTCGTCTTCTTCCTCGTCGGTCGCCCTTCTCCTAATGTAATCGGCAACCGAGCCCTTGCCGACTTTTGCGGATGTGGGGCGCTTGAGATTGGTGGGCTTGATCTTCGCGGGAGCGGCTGAATCCGTTACCAAAGCGGGAGTGTTTGCTTCCTCGCCGACTGAATCGGAGTCAAGCTCTGCCTTCTGCTCGCGTCTTGCCTCAAGCGTGTTTGAATAAACGGGCCTTATCGGGGCCGTGTTGGATTTCTGAAGATAACCGTTGATGACCAGCTGGTCGCGGTCATAGTCCATCTTGGCAGCCTTCTTGGAAGAGATTCCCAATTGGCCGAAGACGTCTTTTGCTGAACTCTCTTCCCGTTCAGCCTCGCTCTTTCCGCCGATGAGGGTGTTGGTGGTCTGGGCAGCCTCCTTGGCAAACTTTTCAGCTTCCCTTCTGGCCCTTTCGGCCTCGCGCGACTTTCTTCCGTCGTCGTCCGTGCGTTCTTCAACGCCATCGACGATCTCGAGCTTGCGCCTCTCGGCCGCCCACTTTTCCTCCCGCTTGGCCTGGCGCCTCTCAATGGCGCGCCAGACTGAAAAGACGATGATGAGGGCAATCACTATAAAGGGGACGCCTATCCAGAGCATCCTTTCCCAAAAAGCATTGTCTATAATACTCAAACTAACCATTGCCATTCTCCCCGTTCCCGGCGTCATCACCGGCAGGAGAGTCCTCCCCGTCTTCAGCAGTCTTAGAAGCGGCAGCCTTGGTCCCGGCATAAACCGCGAGAAGGCATACTCCTATACTTATTGTAATTATTATAACCGCCAAAACGACCCTGCGCACGTTCGAAGATGGAGTTTTCACTTTTTCTTCAGGTGCCGCTGTGGCCTCAGCCGTCCCGCTCTGGACCGTCGTTTCATCCTCGGAGCCTGCCGTAGCGTCCTCCGTCTGCTTTTCAGTCTCGTCGGGGCCTGCCTCAACCCTTACGATCTTGCCTGAAAAATCCGAGAGCGAAATGCCGTTTGCGCCTAAGGGGACTTTATGGTCCAAACCTACAAACTTTCCTGAATCGTTCTGCCAGAGGACCTTCTTGACCAGTTCGTACTTATCCTCGTCCCAGGTCTTGAAATCGTCCTTGACCAATCCGCCCGTGTCACCGGAATTGGCATTAAAGCACCAGAAGGTGTGGCTCAGCTTCTTCTCGTCAATCAGCTGTCTCAGGCAATTCATCCACTTGAGCGTGTCGCCTTCCATGAAGCCGCCCCATTCACCGATCAAAACGGGAGCAATGCCCTCGTCGGCAATGTAAAGCCAGAACGGAGTCCAGGCATCCTTCTTGAGGGATTCATAAGTGAATTCGCTCTCAAACCATGGCTGCTTATAGACGGTCGGTCCGTAATCGTGAGGCGAATAGACGATCTGCCTGTTGAACGCTTCTGAGCCTAGATCGATAGGATAATCCTTTACGCCCATGAGGTTTCCGCCCCACCAGGTGATGCGGTAGTCCTCTTTGTTTTCCGACGTAAAGTTGTTGGCCTTGACGTCCTTGGGATAGATCTCGATGCCCTCGATAACGATCAGGACGTTGGGATTTTCTTTAAGTACCGCCTTACCGGCCTTCTCGGCGACCTTTTTCCAGTTGTTCGGATCGTTTGAATCGTTCCAGATCGCACGGGGCGTCTCCGGCGGCTTGCCGTGAGGCTCGTTCTTGAGGTCATAAGCAACGATTGTGTCGTTGTCCTTATACCTGGCAGCCATCCACCTCAAGGATTCGATAAAGTCCGCCTCGGTCAGATTGTCCCTGTACCAGACCGGATGGTTGTGCCCTGCTGCATCGGTCTTGACCGTATGAATGTCTATCATGACCTTCATTCCGTTCTGCTCGCAAAGGGACAGGACGTAGTCAAAGATCTCCAGAGAGTTCATCTTGTTGAGTTCTTCGTTATACGCGTTATTGTAATTTGCCTTGGGGTACTGCCCGCTCTTCCACTGGAGAATGAGTTCGGAAGACATTGGAACTCTGAGGAGGTTGAATCCGTGGTCTGCGATCGACTCAAGGCTCTCCTTGAGATTGCAGTTCCATACGCCGTCGAAAAGGTTCGTTCCCGTATTGTAGCCGAACCAGTTGCATCCGGTTAGCCAGACTTCGGTGCCGTTCTTGTCGACTATCTTGGATCCCTTGGTGGTGAGCCAGTCGTCGCCCTTCTCACCCTTGACGTTTCTCGCGGGAGCCTTGGTCGGTCCTGCGTTTTCAGTAGCGCCCGTTCCCTGAGTGCCGCCCGAAACGGGACCTTCCTCGCCGTCACCCTTTACGGAAACGAGCTTTGCGGATTTGACTCCGCTTCCGTCGACCTGGATGCCGACGTTTCCGTTGAAGGCCCAGCTGTTGGGACCTGAAGAGGAAACCGTCGCGATTACCTTGTTTCCATTAATCTTGTATGAATCAAATCCCCAACCGGAAGCCTTCTTGATCTTTCCGGAAAACTCCGCGGTAACCGTGATGGTCTTATACCCGCTGCAGCCGCTAAGATCGATCGTAAGCTGCCCGCCGTTGCCCCAGCAGTTGCTCTTTGCCTTGCCTGAAGGCGCCGCGGACACGCTGACGGGAAACAAGCATAAGAGAAGGATCGCAACGAGCAGGATGGATGCCTTGCGGGTAAGGGAGTCGAACTTCATAAAAAGGGCCTCAGAGATTGAGATTTATGTCGCGGCCGGACGGCTCGTATTTCTCATACTTGACTCCGGCAGCGTCAAGCATGCGCCTTGCAGCCTGAGCGGTCTCGGTATCGTGATATTTGTCGTCCAAATAAACTACCCTTCCGACCTTCTTCTGGATCAAGGCCTTGGTGCATTCGTTGCAGGGGAAGAGCGTCGTGTAAACGGTGTCGCCTTCAAGATCGGCGGTCTTGCTGTTCAGGACCGCGTTCAGTTCCGCATGGGTAACGTAAGCATACTTGGAATCGAGGGTGCCGCCGCTCCTGTCCCAGGGGAATTCGTCATCGGAACAACCAAGAGGCATGCCGTTGTAACCTACAGAGATAATGTAATTCTTGGCGTCAACGATGCACGCGCCTACCTGAGTGTTGGGGTCCTTTGACCTCTTCGCTGCAAGTGACGCAACGCCCATGAAATACTCGTCCCATGACAGGTAATCAGCTCTCTTGTCGCTCATACCGGTACCTCCGGAAATATAAATTCGTGAGATAGATTTTACCCTACCGCATGGAGTGCCGCAAGGACAAAGAAGACTTATCTGAGGACAAAACTGCAACCCGTCGTCCGCTCGATGAGGGACTTGAGAAGCTTCCATTTCTTGGGAAAATGCTGTTCCGCGCCGGCCGTGATCTTGGAGCCGTCTTCAAACTCTACGGTGATCTTCCATTCGCCCGCGACCGGGGTCTCGTCACCGAATTCAGCGGCTAGTCCGCTGTTGTATCCCTTCATCCACTCGAGCATTCCGCTCTTGGGAAGCTCTTCCTTTATCAGCTTGTAATCAGATTCATTGAGAGAGCGGGTAAAGTTGTTGTTCCACATGTAGCTGTCGCGCCACTGGATAACCTTTTTGACGAAGTCATACTTGACCGCATAGCCCTCGTTGCCAAAAGCCGTAATGCCGACTTCAAGAACGGAGATGTTGTCATACGTCACGTCAAATTCCATCACGATGCCTTTTACCCTTTTATTCGATCACTATTCCGAAGATGCTGCCTGTCGTCGTGCCAACGATCATGTAATTGTTGTAGACGACCGGTGAAGCTTCGATGTTGATGCCGGAAGAAGTCTTCTCGGCAGTTCCAAGGTTCTTCGAGGTCTGGATGTACTTGATGCGCTCACCCGTCTGCGCGTTGACAAGATGCACCTGCCCGATCGAGTCGCAGATAACGATGTAGGCGTTTCCGTCCGAATCGTAGAAATCGACAGGCGAACTGTAGGAATAGATGTTCATATTATATTCCCAAACCTTGGTACCCAAGGTCTTGTCATAAGCAATAAGTTTATTACCCGCAGCGAGATCATTTGTCATACTAAAAGAGAAAATGACGAGATTTGAGATGGTCTTCTTACCGACTATCGGGTTGCCAAGGCATCCGCCGCTCTGGTCGGTCTCAGAGGTCTCTCCGTTAAACGTGTAACATGGCTCAGAAGACTGCCATTCGATCTTGCCGGTAAGTCCGTTGATCTTGTAGATGTACGCGGCACCGCTGTATTTGCCGGTTCCGCCCTGGTTGTCAACTTCCGTTCCGATGTAGACGTAAGGAACTCCGTCCTGCTCGTCTATGACCGGAGTGACGTCGGAATCGTCGCCTAAGACAACCGTCCAGACCATCTTGAGCGTGTTGAGGTCAAGGCAGCAGAGGTTCTTGGTGTTGTCTACGAAATAACCGTAGTTTCCGTAGCAGGCTATCGAACTCTCAACGCCCATGTGCGAAGTGGTGTTATCGGAGAAGATGTACTTGTAGTTTGTGACTTCAGGCGCGACTGATACGGCTATTGCTCCCGGCACGTAGGAAGTGTGCAGATCGAACGTGTAGACCATGCCGTTTTCGCAGGGCCAGATGAGCGTATCGGTCTCGCCGTTTACGATGGGCGAGGAATCGAACGCCGACCAGTTGCTCCTGTACGCGCCGTCCTCGGAACCGTCGTAGGACCAGAGGAGCGAGCCGTCAATGAGCGAGAAGATGTACATGCCGAAGGTGTTGCCGCCGTTGTTGTCCGTCTGGCCTACATAGAGCAAAGGATAGCCTCTCGGGTCGAGTGCGGGGGTTCCCTTGATGGAAGCGCCTACGTCAATGGGCTTTCTTGTCGGCTCGCCCGTAGAAAGGTTAAGGAAATAGACCTTGCCGTCAAGCGAAGCAATGATGACCTCAGCAAGAGCCGCCTGCTGCTTGGCGCTGTTGTACATGTTCATGACCTGTCTTAATGAATCGGGCCACTCAGCGACCAGCGGCTGGCCGGTCCACCTGACGCCCTGCCATTCAAAGCTCTGCGTGGAGGCAAGCCTCTTGCCGAGCTTGTTGTATTCCCATTTCTGGTTGAGGGTTCCAGCAACGACGCTCGTATATCCGAAAGACGCGCAATTGCGGAAGTTGTTTCCACGGAAGGTAAAGATGCCGGGGATCGCGCCGAAATCAACCGGATCCTTGAAATAGATCGGGTTGCTCCTGACGTAGCCGGTCTTGGCATCAACGATCTTCTTGTTTACGAAAACCTGCTCGGAAATGCCTCTCTTTGAAGGAAGCGCTTCATTAACGACCTTCGCTTCCGGGTCGATCTTGACCTGGGCAAGGCCGGGATAAAGTACGGGATTCTGGTTCGGAGACAACGGAGGGATGGGGGAAGGAGTCGGGGAAGCGACCGAGATGTAGACTGAATTTCCTGAGCCAATGGGGGCAAGGGTTTCGGTTGATGTGGTCTTGCGGAAATATACCGCGGCGAGCACTGAAGTAAGGATTACGAAAAGCACCGTAAGCGTAACGACCATCATCATGGTCGTCTCGTTAGGGTCCCTTGACGGCTTGTAAAAGCTGTTATCGGGCTCGATGTACTGATCCCCACGGTTCATACGCGTTCCTCTTTTTAGTTGATCGGCCCCCCGCCGCTTGCAAAAAGATAACGCATATTTTAACACGCATCGATATTTAACTCAAATTTCAGGAGTTTTTCAGGCATGAAACAGCCTCTTTTCAGAGGCTGGACGCAAGTTCCAAAAGCTTTGAAATACGATGGCTCATGCCTGATTTGCTTATCGGCGGATCCATCAAGGCGCCAAGCTCGGCTATGGACAATCCGGGATTTTCAAGGCCTGCGATCGCGGCCTCCCTGAGCTCGGGAGTGAGGCTGTTGGCAAGGGGCGACTTCATGAGTCTTTCTATCTGCTCGTTTCTGGAAGCGCCGGCCTCCGACTGCCTTCTGGAATTGCCTACGTCGCAGTTGAAGGTCCTGGACACCTGGCGGTTTAACTCCTTGGACGCCCTGACGTTTTCAAACTCAAGCACGGCCTTGACCGCGCCTATGTAATTAAGGAAATCGGACACGCTGTCGCCGGCCTTGAAGTATATCTGCGCGTAATTGTCCCTTGAGGTCAGGGACGCGTTTATCCCGAGCGTGTGAAGGACCTGAACGGTGAGGATCGCACATGCGGCGTTGGTCACGTGGAACTCCGCCCTGTAGGTCTTCTTGGGATCTGAAACGTATCCGCATCCAAGGAAGATCCCCCTCATAAAGTACCTTTCAAACCTGTGGGAACCGTCATCATCGGCGGCTTCTTCAGGAATGGTTCCATTAAGGCAGGCGCAGGTAAAGTCCTCCAGAAGGGTCGTGTCCCCGCCGGAATCCTTGCGCGTCAGCGTTAAAGTCTGGTTTTCAAACGAGGCCTTGTAACCTTCCTCTTCGAAAAAGCCCTCAAGCTTTCCCGGCGCGTCACTGTGAAGGCGTATCTTAAGGGGCATGTCCTTTTGGTCGCCAGAAGCCTGCGAACAGAGGAGTCCTGCCAGAAAATACCGTCTGGACGGGCTTTTCGCGCGGAGCTGGCATACTTCCATGCCGACGGATGAAGAAAAGCTCTCTCCTTCCATCAGTTGTTCTCCGTATTGCTGTAGCGGGCCGCTTCCTTATCGATGTCCCTGTGCTGAAGGACGCATTTGTATCCGGCTTCATCAAGTATCGAAGCGATCTTTGAGGCGCAATAGACGGATCTGTGCCTTCCGCCCGTGCAGCCGAAACCGATGTGAAGGCTTCCCTTGCCCTCTTCTATATAGTAAGGAATAGTAAATAGCATGAGGCCGCTGACCTTTTCGATGAACTTGGCCGTCTCGGCAAAGCCTTCCAGATAGCCGGACACCTCTTTTTCCTCACCGGTATGGTTGCGGAGTTCGGGGACATAGTAGGGGTTTGGCAGGAACCTGGCGTCAAAACAGTAATCGCAGTCGACCGGAACGCCGTATTTGAAGCCGAAGGATTCAATAAAGATAACCATTCCGTTGTCCTTGTCGGCCTCGACGATCTCTCCCAACATCGCGCGCAGCTTGTTCTCGCTAAGCATCGTGGTGTCAATGACGTTGGTAGCCATGCTCCTGACGTTTAACAGTTTAGCCCTCTCGGCCGCAATGGCAGCCGTCAGCGACATGTTCTTGGCAAGCGGGTGCTTTCTTCTCGTCTCCTGATAACGCGTGATGAGCACGTGGTCGGAAGCCTCGAAGAATATTATCTTGTAGGGTATTCCCATCTCGTCGATCTGTGCCATGGCATCGGAGAACCCGTCAAGATACTCCTGTGAACGGACGTCAACGACGAAAGCGAGCTTGCTGACCGTAAAAGCCTCGCCGCTCCTTCCCTTGTAGAACCCGTTGACCAGGTCCGGAAGGACGTAGGGCGGCATGTTGTCCATGCAGAAAAAGCCTTGATCCTCAAGATAGCGGACGGCGGCACTCTTTCCGGCACCGCTCATTCCCGTGAGAATAATTAGTTCCATTAACGTTTACCCCCGAATTCACCTACGAGCCTGACCTCTTTTTCAAGTCTGACTCCGGAATCCTCAAATACCTTACCGCTTATATAATCAATCAATCTGAGTATGTCTTCTGCTGATGCCGTTCCGTTGTTGTTGACGACAAATCCCGCATGCTTCGGTGAGACCTGAGCGCCCGAATCGTCAAGGGCAAAGCCCTTTAGGCCGGAATCCTCTATGAGCTTTGCCGCGAAATGGCCTTCAGGCCTCTTGAAAGTGGAGCCTGCGCTGGGGACGTCCAGCGGCTGGCTGGAGGTCCTCTTCTGCTTCAATTCCGCGCAGTAAGCAAGGATCTTGTCCTTGTCGCCTTTCGGAAGAGCCGCCTTCATGGAAAGGATCACTGGCGTCTCACCGTTTTCAGCCTTCTTTGCGAAAACGCTGGTCCTGTATCCAAATCCGCAAGAGGAAGCGTCCATCTCTTTGATCTCGTTGTTTTCCAGATACCTCACGCTGACGGCTACATCCTTTATCTCACGGCCGTAAGCGCCGGCGTTCATGAATACCGCGCCTCCGACTGTGCCGGGGATCCCGCAGGCGAACTCGGCACCTTCCAACCCCATGTCCGCGCAAAAGTTTCCAAATCTTGAAAGAAGGCAGCCTGCACCTGCCGTAACGTAAGTCAGGCCGTCATCTCCGGTCTCCGAGGAAATCCCGCCCATGAGCTTTCCGATCCTTATTACCAGACCGTCAAAGCCCTTGTCGGAGATCAGGCAGTTTGATCCGTTTCCCAGGATAAAGACCTCAAGTCCCTTCTCTTCCGCAAAACGGAACGCCCCTAAAAGCTCGTCCTCGCCGGACGGCTCAATGAAATACCTTGCCGGCCCGCCCGTTCTGAAAGTGGAGTAAGGCGCAAGGCGAACGTTTTCAAGAATTGACGGTTCAGGCATCAGACTTCCCCGGGAACACCCTCGAGACAAGATCCAATGCGGCGTTGTAGCCCATCTTCTTGACCCTGTAGTTGATCGCGGCGGCCTCGACGATTATCGCGAGGTTACGTCCGGGTCCGACGGGGATCGTCACCGACGGAACCTTTATTCCGAGGATCTCGGTCGTCTCATCGTTCAAGCCGAGCCTGTCATATACCTTCTTTTCATCCCACAGTTCGAGGTTGATGACGAAGTCAATGTTCTCCTGCGGCTTGACCGCGGAAACGCCGTAGAGCTCCTTAACGTCAAGGATGCCGATGCCCCTTATCTCTATGAGGTGCTTGATGACGTCGGGAGCGCGTCCCAATAGCGTTGTTTCCGATACCTTGCGGATCTCGATCTGGTCATCCGCGATAAGCCTGTGACCTCTCTTTACGATCTCGAGTGCGGTCTCGGACTTGCCTACGCCGGATTCGCCAAGGATCAGGATGCCTTCACCGTTAACCTCTACGAGAACACCGTGCATCGAGACTCTCGGAGCGAGCTCGAGCTTGAGGTATTTTACGAGCTCCGACGAGAAGTCCGAAGTCGCCTGTGAGGTGCGCAATACAGGCGTGCAGTACTGTTTTGCAGCCTCAAGGATCTCCTTGTGGACCTTGTGGTCACGGGTGACCACGAGCGCCGGGATGTTCTTTTCGAAAAGAGCCGACACGGATGACAGACGCTCTTCCGGAGTCAGGTGATCCAGGAACGCGTGCTCCATGTTGCCTATCACCTGGATTCTGTCAGGACCGAAGTGGTCGTAATAACCGGCCAGCTGAAGTCCCGGACGCGTCACGTCTGCTACGCAGATGCGGCGCTCGTTGATGTCTCCGGAATCATAAACGATCTCGAGATCGTAAGTCTTGACGATCTCAGACAGGAAAACGCTGGAAAAAGGCATTTACAAAACCTCCGATAATCAGAAACTGACGGTTACCTCGTGAACCTTGCCGTCCTTTGCAACAGGCAGGAGCGTGCCGTCCATCTCCTGGCCGTCCATTGTGACCTTTACGCCTTCCAACGTGCGGCAGAAGCCCTCGGGCTTGCTGATGTGGATGTTGTATCCGGTGCCTGCGATAGTGACCTTAACGTCGAGTGCGGTGTCATCCTTCCTGAGGAGCGGCTCAACCCTCAAGCCTTCAGCGGTGAACTCAACGCCGAAGCACTGGAAGAGTGAGAGCAACAGCCAAGTGGAAGTACCGGAGAGCGTAGGTCCGATGTTCTCGCCGGACTCGCTGTTGTTGTACTGCGTGCACCATCTCGGGTTGCCACAGATCGTGAAAGGAGCCTCGAGCGTTCTGAACGGGCAGATCATGTCGATGATCCAGTAAGCGGTATCGGTGAGACGGCCTGCGAGTTCCTTGTTCTTAACGGTCTTTGCAGCCTTGAGCATAGCGGAGCATGCCATCATGTTGGCGTGCTTGAAGACGCCGCCGTTCTCGCGGTCGCCCGGATAGTAGAGCGCGACGTCGATCTTGGGCGCGATCTGGGGATAGTCGACCGTCGAGCAGAGTCTGAAGCCGTAAGGCGACTTCAGGTACTTGTCGAGGGAATCGAGCATCGTGGAGATCTGTTCCTCAGTTGCGACTTCAGCAAGGAGTGACCATGAGAAGGAGTTGAGGAAGTAT
>JAFZVF010000063.1 GCA_017617935.1 Clostridiales bacterium
CAAACATATTGTTCCCGGTATTCTGGCTCTTGTGCTATGTGCCGTTCGTAAAAGAAGGCAAAATGAGCGTTAAGTTCGGAGTCAATCTTTATGCCGTTGCAGCGATCGTTATCGGCCTTTTGAGTTCGATGATAAGCCCCAACGGGATACACGGAACTTTATATCTGTTCTATTCCAGAGGCTCGCTTGACGGATTCAACATATATGAGTGCAATCCGCCCGCGATCCTGTCGGTCTATTCTCTTATGATCGCCTTGATCGTTGCTCTCCTGACATATTCGGTGATCAGGCGCAAATTCCCGCTGTATCTGTTTTTCCTTTCCGTAGGATGCGTTTTCATGTCGGTGCTCTTCATGCGCTGCTGCTGGACTCTGGTCCTTCCGCTGGCTGCGCTCATCGTCAATCTGGATATTGTCGAAAAGAAAGAGAAATGGATCAGATGGGGCCTTGTTGCGGCGTGTCTGATATCAGTGAACCTCATCTTCAAATACAACAAAGAGAAGACTGATGACAGGCAGAAGATGTTAGACAGCGTGCCTTCTCCTGACCAGGTTACGCTTTACACCGATTTCAATTCGGGCGCGTATTTCCTGCCCGACGGATACAAGATCTATTTCGACGCGAGGCCGGAACTCTACCATGTTTACATAGCAGGCGAAAAGGCCTTTACAAAAGAGGCTCTGGCGGTCTGGACAGGTGAAGCCGATTACGAAGAATTCATCGCAAAATACGGTTTCGACTGGTTCGCGGTATCGTCCGGAAGTCATATGGATAACTATCTTGAGAACGAACCGGATTATGAGATGGTCTTTGATAACGAAGACGACGGGGTCGTCATATACAAACGTTCCCCGGAACAGGACTAACCTTTGTACGTGAGCAGGAACTTCAGATGCCGCCAGCCGTCTTTCATGCTCCTTAAGTGAGGCGGCCTGCTCCTTCCGTCCTTTTTAAGCGTAGTCGGGACTTCCGTGACCTTAAGGCCTGCAAGCTCTGATCTGACGATCATTTCAGAGGCATATTCCATGCCTGTGGTCTTGAGGCCGAGCGACAGGATCTTCTCCCTGTCATATCCGCGCAGCCCGCAGTGAAAGTCTCTTACCTTGCTGTGAAAACGTCTGCGTCCGACAAATGAGAGGAACGGATTTCCGATATATCTGTGGCTCCATGGCATAGCACCTTTTTCGATCCCGCCTGCGAAGCGGTTGCCGATAACGAGGTCGTTCCCTTCGCGGAGCTTTTCGAGAAAGGGCATGATGGAAAGAAGATCGTAGCTGTCATCGCAGTCGCCCATGATGACGTATCTTCCCTTTGCTTCTTCGCATCCTTTTATGAGCGCGCTGCCGTAGCCTTGTACGGGTGCGGAAACGACCCTCGCGCCTTCTTTTTCAGCTATCTTCGCGGAATCGTCGGTGCTTCCGTTGTCAGAGATCAGGACCTCTCCGTCAATGCCGTTTTCAGCAAGGAAAGTCTTCGCTTTGCGGATGCAGACGGCAAGTGTTTCCGCCTCGTTCAGGCACGGCATTAAGATCGTCAGTTCCATGTCATTTACCGTAACGGACCTTTTCGTATTCGCGTCTGAGTTGCGGGAAGTCCTTGTCGCCATTTGCCGAGAGGACTTTTTCGATCTGACCTGGCGTTGACGAAGCCGAGACCGGAAGGCCCTTTCTCATTGCGCTTGCGGTCTTTTCATAGAACTGCTTTCTGATGCGGCGTTCATACCCTTTGCCGAAGTCCTGACGCTTCCTGAAAAGCGGTTTCCTGTCGGGGTTCAGGATCTCGATCGTATCGGTTACGATGCCGTCGTTTGATGATTCTTTTTCCTTGCCGTATTTGGGTGCGTTCAGGATCAAAAGCCTTATGGTGTTGATTATGAGCAGGATCATGCCTATCAGGATCAGTACCGCGAAGATCATTGAAAGCACGCGGAGCCAGGGCTCGCTGCCGGTGAGGTCTTCCGGTCTGAACATGTCTTCATCACCGGGTTCCTGATCGCCATTAGCGCCTTTTACAAGCGATCCCAGCAGATCAAGGAGCGCGAGGAACAGCGGGATCAGCACGCGGATCAGGGCTTTCAGGCCTTCAATAACGATCTGTGTGAGAGATTCCACAGGTATTAACTTGAGGACGATGAGCGAAATGATGAAGATGCCGACAAGACCTGCGGCGGTCTTATAATTCTGTTTCCTAAGATGTGATGCCGGCCTTGAAGAACTGCGGATCGAATGATAGTACTTCGTGTCAAAGACCGCGACCTGGCGCATTACGAGGTAGAGCACGGCTGCCAGGAGCGTGTTTGTTATGAGGTTTGCGACGAGGTCCGTGCGTTCCATCATGGCATAGAACACGCCGCAGATCGGGAAGACGCACGCGGGAATCGCGGCGACCTGCGCATCACTCGGGAGTATCCTCGGGTTCAGGCGGTAGCTGAACGAGGCGATCGTAAACGCGACAACGTTAGCGCCCAGATAGACCAGGTTTGAAATGCTGTTTCCGTATTCAGATCCCGGGAAAAGAGCCACGGCGAAAAAGAAAGCTGCTGATGCGATGATGTGCAGAATAAAGCACGGAAGCAGTTTCGGGATCTTTCTCCTGATGAACGTGAGGATCACCACGAGGATCAGGGGGATCAGCTGCGGGTATGTCTTGATGGTCACGTTCTCGTTGAAGCCCCTGATCATCATCAGGCCTGACTGCACGGACAGCGCGATTATGACCGACATCAGCACTTCAGCAAAAAAGTCTTCGCGTATAGCGCGCTTTTCGTCATTCATTGCCTGATACCTCCCATCTCAAGTATGAATCTGAGACCGAAGGCTCAAGACCAAGATCCTGCGTCGTGCTGTTGCACGGCATGATCCAGAGAAGCGACGGACGCAGCGTCTTGAGTTCTGCAATGAGCATGCGGAAACTGTCGGAAAACTGCGGTGATATTATCAGGATGAAGTCGTCCTGATTTGTTGAGCTGATGTATTTTTCGATCATTCCGGCGAAAGACAGCGCGGGCTTTTTCAAGTCGATCCCCGCAAGCATTATGCCGCGCTTTTCGATCGATGCGGAGCCTGCTTCAGCTTCCGAGACGACGGGCATGTCGGAAAGCGAATCACGGCCGTTCGTGTAGAACGAAGATGGAATGCCAAGGTTTGCAAGCTCGATCAGATAAGTGTATGCAAGGCTTATCGCCGATTCGAGAAGCGTGGTTGAATTCTTTGGATTATACGGTTCAAGGTTCACGAAAATATGGACCTTCTGCGCGCACGTCGAGGCGTTCTGGTTGACCATCAGTTCGCCCGCCTTGGCGCTCGCCTTCCAGTTGATGCTCTTCATCGGATCACCCGGCCCGTATTCCCTGATACCCGCGAGCGAGAAAGGATCCGTAAGCATTGTTCTCCTGCACTGCATCTCGCTTGTCGTGATCGACATCAGGATGTTTGTGATGTTTGTTTTCAGGACCTTCGGGAGCACCATGAGATGCGCGTCGTTATCGAAATCCTTCGTGAACCTTTCCATGAGGAACATGTCGGACGTTGTGATGCCGACCCTCGGGAAAACATAGTATCCGCGCTTGCTGCACTTGACCTTGATGCGGCGCGTGTGCTTTGAATACGGCTTCATCGTGAGCATGTCTTCACGGTAGATGAAGTCGGATGTGGTAACTTTCACGTCATCGAAAAACCTGATCTCACGGGGCGTTTCGAACTTGAGGATGATGAACGGAAGAGGAAGCTTCTTCCTGTTTTCGACAACTTCGATCAGCTCGATGTCCTCGCCGAAATCCGCGATATTCTTCGAGAAATCGACCTTCAGGCTCAGATTATCGAGAGCATGCAAACGGTAATAGAGGATCTCCCCTAAGAAAACAATGAGCAGTATTCCGACGAGTACGAGTATTTCCATTTAACTTAAGATCATCTGCTGAAGTCTTCGGTAGGGCACTCTACTTCGTCCAGGATCTTCGTGATCAGGTCTTCTGCCAGATCGCGCTTCGAAAGGAACTTGCCTTCCTTTGAAACTGCGCGCTGCAGACGTACCGTGAGACGGTGCGCCAGAACGGGCACGGCAAGTGCTTTGAAGTCATCGGGAATGCAGTTTGTCCTGTCGCGCACGAAAGCTCTTGCCTTGGCTGCAGCCACGAATGCAAGGAGCGCACGTGGGCTCGCGCCGACCGCGATGTCACCGGATTCTCTTGTCGCTTCAACGATCCTTGCCGCATAGTCGTAGAGAAGGTCTGAAACGAAAATGTTCCTTGCCTGCTCCTGCATGGCGAAGAGTTCTTCTTTATTGGTGACCGGAGCGAGCGTGTCGAGCGGATCTTCAGTCGCGAATCTCTTAAGGATGTCTATGCTCTCATCATGAGTGGGATAGTTCATCTTTATCATCATGAGGAAACGGTCGAGCTGCGCCTCGGGAAGCGGGAACGTACCCTGTGATTCAATGGGGTTCTGCGTTGCGATTACGAGGAACGGGGACTCGAGTTTCTTGGTGTCTCCGTCGACCGTGACCTGTTTTTCCTCCATGCATTCGAGAAGGCTCGACTGCGTCCTTGCGGTCGCGCGGTTGATCTCGTCAGCCAGCAGGATGTTGGTAAAGATGGGGCCCTTTCTGAAAACGAAAGAGTTAGCTTCGCGGTCGAAGAAATTGATGCCGGTCAGATCCGAAGGCAGCAGGTCGATCGTGAACTGCACGCGCTTGAAATCAAGGTCGAGCGATGCCGCCAAAGCCTTTGCGGTCTTTGTCTTTCCGGTTCCCGGAACATCCTCCAAGAGCACGTGTCCGCCGACCAGAAGCGAGATCAGGAGAAGTTCTATCTGATCGTCTTTTCCGACGATGACCTTGTTGACGTTTCCTAAGATCTTTTCAGAGAATGGATTCATGTAAAGCACCTTTCCGACACCGCGTCCGCAAGACAGAGTGTACTTTGAAACTGCTTTAATTATACAATCACACGCGTGTAATTGTACGGGGGCAAATTCTCATAGCGTGTCGGACGAAGATCAGAGTTCGAGAGAGTGCGTTTCGACGACGCGGCCTTCACTGTCTGTGATCGATACGACATGTCGGAGCAGTTTCTCGCTTACCGTGCGCTCGGTCTTACGGGATGAATCGTAATACTCGGACAGGCCGGGGTCTTTATCGTAATCGTTTTGGTCGTATTCTTTATTGCCGAAATCAAACACTTTTCTGAAGAGTATATTTCCGGCAAATGACAGGAACAGTATGATCAGATCCAGAAAGAGCAATACGTACAGGAAACCGACAAAGAATAATCCGGCCGGGTTACTGTAAAACGCTGCAGTAAGGAAACAGCATAGGTATATCAATGCGACTGCGACCGGTATGGTGACGAACTTCCATGGTCCGGCGGACAGGCTGAGCAGCTTGTTCCTGACAGTGCAGGCATCTGAAACCGGGACGCGGCCGCATGCCTCGCCGGTCTGACCGTTTACGGCAAACTGGTGCTTTTCGCCTTTAAAATCTACGGTTACAAACCAGACCGGGAGAAGGCAGTATTTGACGCTGATATCGCTCAGCCATGTAAAGTGCTTATCGAAACGGTCCTCGAATTCATCATATTTATTGGCAAGAAGATCAGTCGTTGAGCGCGCAAAACGGTCCATGCGGCCCACGATCCTGTCGACCATTTCAGTCGGAAGCTGGTCGTATTTATTGGCATAAAAGCCCTGCAGATACTTGCTTTCGAACTTCACCATCTCGCTGTAATCAAATGGTTCGGCAGCTTCCATGAGTTTATTCGGTATCTTGAGCGACGCGTCAAACGGAACGCCTTTGACGAAGAACTTCATGTTCGAATAGACTTCGATAAAATCTCTTACCATGCTGTTGCCGTTCTTTCCGGTACCCGACAGATCGGAGTTGATGCTGCAGTCAACGAGCCAGGCCGGGACGTATATCGCGGTCATGTGTGTCATGCGGCATTTTTTCTTGAATCCCAAGGGCGTATTTTTCCTGCTGGAGATCCATTCATTCAACAAGCTTTCCGCGCGGTCTTTGTCGATCTTGAACGGGATGATGTAATCGGGCTTGAATTCACGGCTCATGCGCCTCGTGATGAGCGCGGGAGAACCGCAGAAAGGGCACATCGTGGACATTGTGTCCTCATCGGCTACGAGCGTGCCTCCGCAGCTGTTGCATATAATCTCATGACGCTTCTTGTCGTCTTCCGACATGTCAACGTCGCCAACGTAGTCATGCTCTTTGGTGACACCAAGAGAGCCGCGCGACTCCATCGTATCAGGTGAATATACATTGCCGCAGTTAGGGCACAGAAGGCCTGAAAGTTCAGGCTCGTAGAAGATGTTCGAACCGCACGTGGGGCACTTGGAAGAATCGGCAGAGAGCGACTCTTTGCCTTGTCCTTTCATCTTATTTTTCAGCGGATCCGTACCTACGCTGTTAAACGGTCTGTCTTTCCAACTCATTTTCACAATCCCTTATTTGTGTATTGCCGTAATTATATCATTTGGCGTAATGGTAATGCTTAACATTTTCAGTTATTATTATATTTTAGAGTATCAAATCGGGAGGAAGCACTTCGTGTCGTCCAGGAACAGTCTGTCCACCAAGATAATATTGATGGTAGAGTGCATTCTGCTTATCTCAAGTATCCTGTTCTGCTCTGTTTCCATACACAGGGCAAGAGTCGGCATACGCAAAGCGATCCAGCAGCGTATGCTCGATATCGCCAACTGCGCATCAGGATCAGTTGACGGCGAAGTAATGAAGAGCTTTTCCAAGGAGACTGTCGGAAGCGAAGCATACAACAGGGTTTATGACACGCTCGCAGTCTTCAGGGACAATGTCGAACTTGAATATGTTTACTGCATAAAGCAGGTCGGTCCCAACGAGTTTATCTTTACCATGGACCTTGACCAGGTCGCGCCCGCAAACTACGGCGACAGCGTCAAGTTTACCGATGCGCTTGCCAAGGCAGGCAAAGGCATTGCAGCAGTGGATGAAGTTCCTTACACGGACCAGTGGGGCCAGTTCTACAGCGCGTACAGCCCGGTCTTTGATTCAAAGGGCCAGGTCGTAGGAATCGTTGTCGCGGACTTTTCGTCAGAGTGGTTTGACAGCCAGCTTGCATCACAGACAAAGGCCACAGTCCACAGTTACGTGCTCGTTCTCATATTCTCGCAGCTTGTCGCAGCAGTCCTTGCCTTCCTTACGGTCAAGCCGTATATCAAGGCACAGAGCGAGCTCATGGAAGAGAAGGTCCGCGCAGAGAGCGAGAGCAATGCAAAGAGCGACTTTTTGGCGAACATGTCGCATGAGATAAGGACGCCGATCAATGCTGTCCTCGGAATGAACGAGATGATAATCCGCGAGGATAACAAAGCCATGGGCCTTACGGAGAGCGATCCGATGGCCGTTCAGGAATCTCTTGAGAACATCAGCGTTTACGCGGGCGACATCCAGAAGGCGGGTCATAACCTTCTCGCGATCGTTAACGACATCCTCGATTTTTCCAAGATCGAAGCGGGCCGCATGGACATCGTAAACGCTCCTTATCAGCTGAGTTCGCTCATCAACGACATCAATAACATGGTCCTTTTCAAGGCACAGGACAAGGGCCTTGAATTCACCGTGGAAGTCGATCCCGAGATCCCCGATGAACTCGAGGGTGATGAGGTACGCATCCGCCAGATCTTTACGAATCTTTTGAACAACGCAGTCAAGTACACGGACAAGGGATCGGTAAGCCTCAAAGTCCGTTTCAAGAAGATCGAGACGGGAAGGATCCACTTGATCATTGTTGTCTGGGATACCGGCATAGGCATCAAGGAAGAAGACAAATCCTTGCTGTTTGAGCGTTTCGAGCGTTTTGACATGGAGCGCAACAGCACCATCGAGGGTACAGGTCTTGGCCTTCCGATCACGCATCACCTTGTCGATCTCATGGGCGGCAAGATCGATGTTGAGAGCGAGTACGGAAAAGGCTCCATCTTTACCGCAACGATCCCTCAGAATGTCATCGATGAAACGCCTATCGGTGACTTCCAGACGCGCCTCAAAGAGAATGCTCCTGACGCTGCGCCTTACAAGGAATCTTTCAGGGCGCCGCTCGCGCATATCCTTGTTGTTGATGATACGAAGATCAACATTAAAGTCTTCGTCAATCTTCTTAAGAACACCAAGATAAAGGTCGATACCGCGGAGTCAGGTGCTGAAGCCGTAGAGATGGCTGCAAAGACCAAGTATGACATTATCTTCATGGACCAGCGTATGCCTGAAATGGACGGCACGGAAGCGTTCCGCAGGATACGTGCCACTGAGGACGGATTGAGCCGCGACGTACCCGTCATCTGCCTTACCGCGGATGCCGTTATCGGAGCGAAGGAGCGCTATCTTTCAGAAGGCTTTACCGATTACATCACAAAGCCGATCGACAGCTTCGCGCTCGAGAGGATGATCATCAAGCATCTGCCCAAGCGAAAGATCGAACCGGTTACGGATGAGGCGTCTGACATCGAAGAAGAAAGCACTTCTTCTGATGCTGAATTTGCAAGCCTGCGCTCCGTCGGCATAGAGCCCAAGGCAGGTCTTCGCTACTGCCAGGATGACGTTGATCTTTACCGTTCGCTCCTTGCGGAATATGCATACGGAGAGATCGAAAAGGGCAACAGCCTGCAGAAGAGTTACGATGCAGAAAACTGGCACGATTATTCGATCTACGTACACTCTCTCAAGAGTTCTTCAAAGATGATCGGAGCCACCGCATTGTCCATGCGTGCCGCAAAGCTCGAGGCTGCTGCAAACGCCGGTGACAGCGTTTCCATAATGACCGAGCACGAAGCCATGATGGAAGAATACGAAGTAGTTACTGCGTTCATCCGTTCGGTCGTCCCGAAAGAGGAGCGCAACTCTGATGATTCAGGCGTCACTAACTTTTCGCCTGACGATGACGTCATGGAATTCCTGCCAAGCGATGACGGAGATAATTGATCGCAATGAGTGAGATCCAAGTAAAAAAGCGTATTGATAAAGCCGCAGTTGTCTTCCTGATCATACCCCTGATCATTTTTGTGTTGGGCGTGCTTTGTTTTGCGGGCGGCTGCATTCTCGAAGTTCCGACATCACGCGGCACGATCTACACATTGCTGATGCTTGGTTCATTCTTCCTTTTCGGACTGGATATAATCCCCGGCGGTGTCTTTTCGGTAATCGGCCTGTTCAGGGCAGTCAGAGCGAAAATGACCGGCTTTATTGTTCTCGGTATCATTGAAGTGACCGGCGCCTGTTTATTGCTGACCTTAGTCTTTATCATTGTCTTCGTCGGCGGGCCGGGTGTGTAACATGAAGCTTAAGAAACTCCCTTTCGAACTGACCGTATGCAAGGTCAACGACGTTTCTTCCATCGATCTTTCCTCCGGTTTTTACTTCGTCGGAAAGACTGATGAGGAGATCTCACTGGTCTGCAAGACCGGGGACACGCCTGCTGTTACCATTTCAAGGGACGACGGCTGGAAAGGCTTTAGGATAGAGGGCGTGCTGGACTTTTCGCTGATCGGGATCTTGTCCAAGATATCTTCGATCCTTGCGGAAAACAAGATCGGGATCTTTGCTGTCTCGACATATAACACGGATTATATTCTCGTGAAAAAAGAAAACTATGAGCGCGCGTTGGACGTGCTGGCACGATCGGGGTATGAGATATGGTAAGAGAAGCTGTTTTGGGCGATCTTGAAGCGTTGCTGGAACTCTATCTTTATCTGCATGATGAAGAGATCCCGGCCAGAGATGAGCATCTCAAGGATACTTGGGAACAGATAATAAATGATCCAAATCACCATCTCATCGTCAATGAAGTTGACGGAAAGATCGTATCTTCATGCGTTTGCGTGATAATCCCCAATCTCACCCGAAATGTCAGGCCCTATGCCTTTGTCGAAAACGTTGTTACTCATGAAGATTACCGCTGCCGCGGACTTGCAGGCGAGTGCCTTGCTTTCGCAAAGAGTATTGCCGAGCGCGAAAACTGCTACAAGATGATGCTCCTCACGGGTTCCAAAAAGCCTTCAACACTGCACTTTTACGAGCAGCAGGGCTACAACAGCACCGACAAGACTGCCTTCATCCAGTGGATCGGGATGTGAAAAACCTTTTCTATCGCGAGAAATCAAAAATTGAATTCTTATAGGTAAATCTTTTTTCGGGAACATACAAGGGAGCAATATTATTCCCTGTTAAATGCCAAAGCAAAGACCGGAGTTCCATTGAACTCCGGCCTCCGCTCAAGGTTGTATATGGTTAGGAGTGGTGATTACTGGATACCGATGCTGACATTTGTTGTCTTTGTGATCTCGCACTTGCCGTCAAGGTTCTCGTAGATCGTTAAGATAACGTATTTAGCTTCGTTGCTGAGGCCCTTTGTGGAAGGAGTTGCCTTGCAGAGGATCGCGTGATTCTTTCCTGCAACGACCTGTGATGCGATGTAAGCGACAGGCTCATACTCTTCGCCTGTGATGGTCTCCGTAGCCTTGGACATTATCTTCTTGATGTCTTCAGTGATGGAAGGATCTGCTGCGTTCTCCCAGCCGCCGGGCACGACCTCACCCTTGTTGTCGTAGAAGAAATCCCTGTCGGTCTTGATGAAATCTGCCTCACCGGAAGGATTAACGTTGACATACATGATGACGGGAGAGAGGGGACCCGAAGAAGATTTAACGGTTGACTGGCAGTAAAAACAGTAATTTGTACCTGCAACGAGTTGTGTTGCAAGGAGTGCCACGGGCTCATGGCTGCTGCCGGTGCCGTCATACTTGCTGCAAGCATTTTTGTAAATCTTCTTGTGCTCTTCCGTAACTTCGTGTGATTCGGGAACGTTCCAGCCGCCTACTGTTACCTGGGGTCCTGTCAGTTCCTTGTTTGCTTCGTTCTGTTCGATCTTTGCCGCATTATTCATTTCCGCTCCTTTTGCACTTGCCGAGCATGCTGTGAGGCAGCCAGTGAAAAGAACTGCCGTGAGGCCGACTGTTAAGATCTTGATAGTAAGGTTTTTCATGTTATGTGTCTCCTTGATTTTGGTTTTCGATTTGGTTTATGCCCTTAATACAGACCGGCTTTCGAAAATGTTGCAGATTTTTGCAAAATACTTTTTGCTTACAGTATACCCGCTTGGCAGAAATTCAGTTAAAAACCCCCGAAGCGCTGAGCTCCGGGGGTGCTACATTGGGGTTTTATTAGGATTTAAATCCTTCTGGCTTTTTATTCAACGTCTGCCAATGCCGCGAAATTCTCTTCACCTGTCCTGATCTTTACGACGCGGTCAACGTTATATACGAAGATCTTGCCGTCGCCGATGTGGCCTGTGTAGAGCGCCTTCTTGGCAGCTGCGATGACTTTGTCAACAGGGATCGTGGATACGACGACTTCAACCTTGACCTTAGGTAAGAGCGTAGTGTCGACCTCGACGCCTCTGTATTTCTCTCCGGCACCCTTCTGGACGCCGCAGCCCATGCACTGGATCATTGTGATACCGGTTACGCCAATGTCGTTCATTGCTTTTTTCAGAGTATCGAAACGAGAAAGCTTTGCGATGATGACCACCTTGTGGATGCCTGTATCATAAGAAGGAGCGACTGTATTTACTACAGGTACTGCAGCTTCCTTGAGTGTGTCAGAAGCCTTGTCATATTCTGCAACACCGAGGTCAGTGTTTTCGTTGACTGCCATCATGTTGTCTGTTGTGTCCATGATGGAGAAGCCGGAGTATGCGGAAACGAGACCGTGTTCTGTAACGTCAAGACCTGTGATCTCTTCTTCTTCGGAAGCGCGGAGACCAACGATCGCCTTGATAGCGAAGAATGTGATAGTGATGGTAACTACTGTCCAGCCTGCTGTTGCGAGCAAACCGATCATCTGGATTCCGAGGAGCTTGAAGCCGCCGCCATAGAAGAGACCTGTCATAACGTTGCCTGAAGCATCCTTGATGGAGTAGCCGGGAACTGTTGATGTGGAGAAGAGACCTACTGCGATCGTTCCCCAGATACCATTCATCATGTGAACTGCAACTGCACCGACGGGGTCATCGATATGAAGAACATAATCAAGGAGCCATACGCCGAAGCAAACGAGCAATCCTGAAACGATACCGATGATGCAAGCACCAAGAGCGTCTGCTGAATCGCAGGGAGCTGTGATGGCTACGAGGCCTGCAAGTGAAGCGTTGAGACACATGGAGACATCAGGCTTACCATATTTGACCCATGTGAAGATCATTGTTGTAACTGTTGCGATTGCGGGTGCGATAGTTGTTGTTACGAAGATTCCGCCGAGCTGTTCGAGTGAAGTTGCTGCCGCGCCGTTGAATCCATACCAGCCGAGCCAGAGGATGAATACGCCTAAAGCACCGATCGGGATGTTGTGGCCGGGGAATGCGTTAACCTTTGTAACCTTGCCTTTTTCATCCTTAACGAACTTACCGATACGGGGTCCAAGAATAGCTGCACCGATCAGAGCTGAGATACCACCGACCATGTGGATGCAGTTTGAACCTGCGAAATCGTGGAATCCCATCTGTGCAAGCCAGCCGCCGCCCCATGTCCAGTGAGCCTCGATGGGGTAGATGACTGCAGAGATGACTCCTGAATAAATGCAGTAAGATAAGAACTTTGTTCTCTCTGCCATGGCGCCTGATACGATCGTAGCAGTCGTTGCGCAGAAAACGAGATTGAATACGAAGCCGCTCCAATCAAAGGTAGCGTAGTTCGTAAATATATCAAAGTTCGGAATGCCTACAAGACCGAAAAGGGCATCTTCACCAAGGAAAAGGCCGAATCCGATGAGGATAAATACCACAGTACCAATACAGAAATCCATCAGGTTTTTCATGATGATGTTTCCTGCATTCTTGGCTCTGGTAAAGCCTGTCTCTACCATGGCAAATCCTGCCTGCATCCAGAAGACCAATGCTGCTCCGGCCAAGAACCATACGCCGAAGATCTGTTCGTTCATTGTTTTCAAAATGTCTTCCATAACGTTTCCTCCCGTTCTCTTGCAATAAAAAAGAATCCGCCACAAAAAGTGATCACACCGTTGTGACAGATTCTTCGTAATTGCAAATAAATTAATAAAGGTGCACCGAGCGTCTTGCTCAATGCACCTTTGCATGCCGGGATAATAGCACACCAGATTTGACATTGTCAACGGGTGATTTTGGATTTTTTTCATGAGGCGGGGAGCTGCTCTAATATAAATAGGGGAGGGCTTTGCGCTGTAACCGAAATATCATTTTTCGCGAATTATTTTGTTGATCTTAGTGCAAAATTTTGTACCTTTTTTGGAGCAAAAAGGTACTGATCCGAACACTTTACCAATGATTTGTCAAAATCCGTACCTTTTCAGGGACAAAAGGTACAGATTTGAGCACTATGTGAATTTGAGAAAAACAACGATGCGCTCTGATAGTTTCCGATAAGTGAATTCCGCTATTGACAACCGCAAAGCCAAGTAGCATAATTCTGACAATTAAATACTTCAAGCAACGGCGCTTATCTGCAGAGTTCACTCTGCCGGGTAAGCGCTTTTTTGTTGCCAAGATCGAAGGGAGTATAAAGCGGTATGGACAACTACAGAGTGAACGAACCCTTTAAAAAGCAAGGGCTTTACGATCCTGCATTAGAGCATGACAACTGCGGTATCGGCGCTGTCGTAAACATCAACGGCCTTCAGGAAAGAAGA
>JAFZVF010000004.1 GCA_017617935.1 Clostridiales bacterium
TGATGTGGATGGAGTTGCGCTCTGTGAAGATGTACTCAGACATCTTAGGGTTCCAGCGACGTGTCTGGTGACCAAAGTGAACGCCTGCTTCAAGCAGCTGCTTCATTAAAATTACCGGCATAAAATTTTCCTCCTGTTTTTCTTCCGCATACGCAATGATATTAAGGCTTTGCCCACAAAAGGAACGTATGCGTGATTTTTATGCGGATGTATTCTAACAAAAAGCCCCTGCAAGCGCAAGGGCAAAATAAATAAATATTATATATAGCGCGTAATTACTTTCTGCTGTAATGCCTTACGGTAAACTCAACGCCCTTCTCGCTCATTACGGGAGGTTCCTCTTCCGTAAGCTCCCAAGCGGGATCCTCGTCAAGGTTCGGGAAATGGCAATCAGCCTCATACTCAGCGCGGATGCTCGTGATTATCGCCTTGTCGCAAAGGCCTATAAGCGAGTTGTACATTGATGCTCCGCCGATGAGATAGACCTCGTCAGCCGAAAGCGCAAGGAAGTCCTCAAGCTCGTCAACGGAATGAAGGATCACCGCTCCCTCCTTCTGGAAATCGAAGTTTCTGGACAGGATCACGTTGACCCTGTTTGGAAGAAGCCTCTGGCCGGGGAAGGTCTCAAGGGTCTTTCTGCCGAAAACGACAGTGTGTCCTGCCGTATATTTCTTGAAGACGCCCTTTTGGTCCTCGGGAAGCGAGATAAGGAGCTGTCCCTTGTTGCCGATTGCCCAATTTCTGTCAACTGCTGCGATTGCGATCATGTCTGTCACCCCTCAAAGATCTCTGCAAAATAGCCCTGTGAAGATATCGGCTCGCCCGCTTCAATGAGATGTCTGGAATCCGCGAAGGTCTGGACCCTGAAGCTTGCCTCGCCTGGGATCCTCTCTTCGGATCCCAATACCGTTATGGACGTCGGCGCCATCATCATTCCCTGCCAGAGTGCGGGAGCCGCAACTCCGATAAGATGTCCTATCAGAAGAGCCGTCACGCCGAAATGGCAGAAGAAAACGACGTTGTCGTCGTTGTGCTCTATAACGTCATAGTAGTTCTTGTCGTTTCTTTTGTAACCGTGCTTTTCAAGGAGCGCGTCAAAACCCGCATAGACTTCCTTAGCGTGTTCTGCGATCTCACCGGTCTTCATGATCTCGGAATATGCCCATTTGTCCTTGTCGTGAAGGTCATCTCTAGGAGCGAAATATCTCGGATAGAAATCCCATGCGATCGTCTTCTCTCCCGTCAGCTCGTCATTGATCCTGTAATAGAATTCCTGAAGCCAGTCACAATAAATTGCTTCCTTGCCCGTCGCTTTAAGCGATAGAGCGCAGGTATCCTTAGCCCTTCCCAAAGGAGAGCAGTAGATCTGCTTTATGTCCCACTTCGCGACGCGCTTTGCAAGGATCTCTGCCTCGCGCCAGCCCTTTTCGGTAAGGGAATCTATCTTATAGTCGGGATCTCCGTGCCTTATGAATATCAGTTTCATCAAAGACCTCAGACCGCGACAGGGATGCCCTTGATCTTGGGGCCAGCCTCGTATCCCTCAAGGTTGATGTCGTCAACGGTGAACTTGTAGAAATCGGTAATGCCTTCGGTAAGAACGAGCTTCGGAGCCGCAAACTTCGGGCGCTCGATCAGCTCCTTTACGATGTCGACGTGTCTGTCGTAAACGTGAGCGTCAGCAATTACGTGAACGAACTCACCTACTTCAAGGCCGGTGCATCTTGCGAAAAGATGTACAAGAACCGCGTACTGGCATACGTTCCATGCGTTTGCGACGAGCATGTCGTTGCTCCTCTGGTTAAGGATTGCGTTGAGCTTGTTGCCCGTAACGTTGAAAGTCATTGAATATGCGCACGGATAAAGGTTCATCTCGTGCAGATCCTGATGAACGTAGATGTTTGTCATTATCCTTCGGCTGGAAGGATTGTTCTTCAGATCGTAGAGGGCTCTGTCGACCTGGTCCATCTCGCCTTCTTTATAAATGTGCTTGACTCCGAGCTGATAGCCGTAAGCCTTTCCGATGGAACCGGTCTCGTCAGCCCATGCGTCCCAGATGTGGGAATTCAGGTCATGAACGTTGTTGGACTTCTTCTGCCAGATCCAAAGGATCTCGTCAACGGCAGCCTTAAAGTTGATCCAACGCTGAGTGAACATCGGGAACTCTTCAGCAAGGTTGTATCGGTTTACGATGGCAAACGACTTGTATGTATAAGCCGGAGCGCCGTCATCAGCCCAGTGGGGCCTGACCTTGTCGTTGATCGTCGTGTAACCCGAAGAAAGAATGGTCTTGATGTTCTCATCGAAAATGTCATCTGCGCGACTCATATCAGCACCGCCTTTGAAAAAGATATTTTGATTATAGCATTAAAACCTTACCGTTCTTGAGGACATTTTCGGCCTTCAGACCTTAAGGATCGTCCAGCCCACCGGCAGGTCGTCCTTATTTGGCGCCGTTATCCGGAAAAGGTAATTCTTCTTATCGGGAGCCGGCGTTCCCGAGTCTGAGAGCTGGCGCATGTAAAACTTGGCGGTTATCCTCTTGTTCGAAGCAATCTCATAAGAAGCCGCCCTGCCCAGATTGATCTCGGGAAGCTCGGATTCAGAGGCTCCGCATTTGACTGTGCAAAGGCGGTTGAAATCCCTTGCCGCGTCCTCTTCACTTCTGTAAACTCCGTAAGACGCGCCGCTAACCGCATCGCTTCCACAAACCTTGGTTACGGGATCCGTGTAAGAACCCGAGTTTGAAGCCTTGGGATTGCCGACGTGGATGACCATTACGCGCTGATTCGTCTGGCCCTGATCGTTGTAATAGGGTTCACGCCAATGAAGTCCCGCCTTGACCTTGTTGGAAGTCTCGTAGAACCACTGTCCGTGCCTCATGTTTCCCTTGTTGTCGGAATGCGTGAAGTTGTAACCCGCGTAAACCGCGGCATGGCCCCAAACGAAAAGGTTTCCCTCGCCCCTTACGTAGTGGCCGTTTACCTTTTTCTTTCCGCCGTGGGAAGAATAACCGGTCTTGTAGTACTTTCCGTCCTTGCAAAGATACGTTGACACGTAGCCGCCGAAAAGGACGATGTCGCCGGGCTGTGCGTTAAGCGCCTTCATGCAGTCGGCAAGCGACGCGTAATCCGTGATCTTGACTCCACCGTAGCAGTCGGGCTTTGAAGTCAGGTGCTCCGAGAAATTAGTGCAGTGGAACCAGTTGGCGGCATTTCTCGTGATCCTGCTGCCATTGACGTTTATGACGCCCTTCTTCTTCATGATGTTGACGGCATACTTGGTCTTGCCGTTATTGCTGTAATTCTTGGCAAACTTGATCTTGAAGCTCTTGCCCTTGCCGACCGAGGTCGCTACGCCCAAAGCCTTGGCATAGGCGGACATGCAATAGGAAATACAGTCCATGTCATTGGTGTATTTCGTTCCCGCCATCTTCCTGCATGCCGCCAAGACCTCGTTGCTGAAGGATTCACGGGTCTTGCCCAAGACCTTGAGGTCTTCATCGGTTATCCAGACGTATTCGCCTTTGCCGTTCCTTCCCGCGGCAGTCTTGCGCCACGGCTTGGGAGCCTTGCCGAAATAAGCGAGGCCGACGTTGTAAGTGCCTTTATAGTATCTGCCGAGTTTTTTGAGCGAAGTGCAGTTTTCAAAAGCGTCATCAGCCGTGTAGGTCACGCCCTTACCGCCGCTTACGGTCTTTAACGAAGTGCAGCCGTAGAAAGCCCTGGAGCAGATCTTTTTGACGTTCTTTCCGATGTTGACCTTCTTGATGAAGGCGTTTCCTTCAAAAGCGGACTGCGCGATCCAAAGAACGCTGTATCTGACGTCGTTATGAACGACCACGTTCGGGACGGAAAAGGCTTCGGTATTGGGATCAGAGAGTCCGACAAACGCTACCGAGCCCTTGTCATATATCTTGTACATGCCGTTGCCGACACGGAATTCCTCTCCCACGGTCAAAGACAGATCCGCTTCGTTAATCTCCACGACTGCCTCATCAACGTCGGCTGCGGATTTAGCACCCGGGACAAAAGCAATAACGCCCAGCACGAATACAAGGGCTAATGAAAGACTGGTAAAACGCTTAAAGACTGATGAACCGTGCATAATTACCTCTAGAGCGATTTTACCATAAGATTTTGGCTGAAATAGAAAAATCCTTGTTTGGCGAACCAAACAAGGATTGATCTTTGGTCGGAGTGACGGGACTTGAACCCACGACCTCTTGCTCCCTAAGCAAGCACTCTAGCCACCTGAGCTACACCCCGGTACGCGTCGTTAAAGGAATTTTTTCCGTTGGTCGGAGTGGCGGGACTCGAACCCACGGCCTCTTGCTCCCGAAGCAAGCACTCTACCACCTGAGCCACACCCCGATGGGTTTCCTTTATCGAGCCTATAAATCATATTACAACGGACAAAATTATGCAAGCATATATCTACACTTAGTTTGAAAGATGTTCCGCTTGTTAATGGATAAGAATACGGATAAACTTATTTTAATATATTTATGGAGACATTATAAAAGTGGAAGACGTCCAAAACAAAGAGAGCAAAAAGACGACTATCGCCATTATGGTCATCGGGATCGGGCTATGCCTGCTGATCTCGCTCGTCATTCTCGTCCTCAAGAACCAAAGGGTAAACGACAAGCTCACTTCCCTGACTTATACCAAGATCAACACTGCCGAAGACCTCGTCAACATGAGGAACGACCCAAAAGGACACTACGTCCTCAAGGCCGACATTGACATGACGGGCGTCAATTGGACCCCTTTCACTTTCGAAGGAACCCTTGACGGTGACGGCCACAAGATCACCAACCTCAAGATAATTACCGTCGGAAACGCCGTTGAAACGACTTATGACGGCAACATGAAGCCTTACGACACCCGTTTTGCCGCCATGTTTGACGTCTTAAGGGGCGGAAAGGTGAAAAACCTTGCGCTTGAAAACTACGAAGCGGAAATAGCCTCGGACACGCCCTGCTTTGTCGGAAGCATCGCGGGCTTTACGGACAACGCCTTGGTAAGGGACTGCAGCATTAATGGAAAGATCACTCTCAGGGCGCATGACCGCATGTTTGGAACAGGAGGCATCGCAGGCTACGGCACCGGCCGTTTTGAGAGCGTAAACGCCGACACGGTATTGATCTGCATCGACACGGACAAGGTCAACAAGGACGAGCAGTTCATGGGCGGCGCCCTTGCCGCCGGGTTCCCTGACCTCGTCAAGTGCAACGTCAAGATCGACGGATACGCTTCCGAACACGGATATGCACACAACGGCGGCCTCGTCGGCCTTTACATGATCTACCCCAAGGGATTCGATTACGAAGGCACCTTTGACACGAACAACGTTACCGGAAGGATCACGTTCTTTGAGGACAACGAAGACAGAAGGGCTTACTGCAAGCCTTTCGTCGGCGAACTGATGAACAGGATCATCCACGAAAGAAACAACACCCACTCCTTCGAAGTCAACGAGGTCTTCACCTACGACGTCGACCTCATGCCCACGTGAATAATGAAAACATGAAAAAACTCATTTCGATAATTCTTACGGCCTTTATGTTATTGTCATTGACGCTCTTTTCCGCGGGGTGCTCAACGAACGGGCCTGAATTCGGTCCGTCAGACTCTGTAATAACCGCTGAGAGCCTGAAAAAGGGCAACGACGGCGCTTTCAGGTTCAGATACAAGGCTGATAATGCAGGCTATTACGACCTGACCGTTGAAGGCACATGCGGTAAAGACGTAAAGCCCATGATCAAGATCGGCGGAAAGTTCTATTCCACGCTTGAATCAAGCGGATCAAACGGCTTTGAAACGGTCACCCTGTGGCTCGACAAAGGCAATAACGACATAGCCGTCGGAGAGGACGTCACCGGAAACACGGATTTCTCGCCCGTTTCATTCAAGCTTTCCCCCAGTTCCCGCAAGATTTCAATGATCATCGCCCCTCACGAGGATGACGAGGTCCTTGGCTTCGCGGGCATCATCCAGCAGACGGTCGAACGGGGCGACATAGTAAAGGTCGTGCTTCTCACGAACGGCGACTATTTCGGTGAATATTTGGGACCCGTAAGGATCAAGGAAAGCATAGACGCTCTGGCACATCTCGGCGTCAGGCAGTCCGACGTCATAGTCATGGGCTACGGCGACCTCCTTCTGGAGTCATTTTTCAGCACGAAGGAGACGAAAAAGGTCCAGACCGCCAAATCAGGCAGGAGCGAGACTTCCGGAAATCCTGAAATCGGCGCATATGAATACCACTATCTGAACACGAAGACTCATGCGCAATACACTTCGGTCAACTTCAAGAGCGACCTTTACGATATAATCCGCACATACCGCCCTGCCGAACTTTACACGACGCACGACCAGGAATGGCATCCGGACCACAAAGCCGCCTATTGGCTCACTGATGAAGCGATCACCTCGGTTAAGAAGAAGTTCGACTATCACCCCGTCTTAAGGCAGAGCGTTATACACGGCGAAGAACTCACTTGGCCTGAAAGGCTCAAGACCAATGCAGACGGCACATACACGCCTGAAGAATTTACCAATCCCTTCCCTTCCGACAAGAATCCTTTTGATTGGGAAAGCGTCACAAAGGTTAAGCTTACTAATGAACAGATTAAAAACAAATACGAAGCGATAAAGGAATTCGTCACGCAGAACGACGGAGGCGAAGGCTTCAAAGGCAACGCCGAAGGAAACTTCGCATTCGTAAAGACCGAAGAATTCTATATTTCCAAGCAATACTGAAATATTCCAAAGAAACAAAACAACAGAAAAGGGGCGCCTCATTTGAGACGCCCCAATAATTTGTGTTTTTGACTTGAGATCAAGCCTCTTCGTTACCCTCAGCAGGTGCCTCGGCAGCTTCCTCAGCGGGAGCCTCAACAGCTTCCTCTTCGCTCTTTACGGGATCGATGGGAGCGACAGCCTTGATGGAGATGGAGATCCTTCTCTTCTCAGCGTCGATCTCAGTAACCTGTGCCTGGACTTCCTGACCAACGTGCAGAGCATCCTCAGGCTTGTCGAGTCTCTCAGAAGAGATCTGGGAAACGTGGCAGAGTGCGTCGAGGTCGGGTTCGAGCTGTACGAAAGCGCCAAACTTGGTGAGACGTACGACCGTACCCTTTACGATGCAGCCCAAAGGCATTCTCTCTTCGATGTTGTAGTAAGGATCATCCTCAAGCTTCTTGTATCCAAGAGAGATCTTCTTTGTATCCTTGTCGAATTCCTTGACGTAAACCTCAACCTGATCGCCAACCTTGAGAACGTCGGAAGGCTTAGCGTTGCGGCTCCATGAAAGCTCGGAAACGTGAACGAGACCGTCTACGCCGCCGATGTCGATGAATGCACCGAAATCAACGAGGCTTCTGACTGTACCGATGTAGCGCTTGCCCTTCTCGATGTTGTCCCAAACCTCAGCGGACTTCTTGGCACGCTCTTCGGATGCAATGACCCTGTGGCTGCCGGAGATTCTGAGTCTGCCCTTCTCGGTGTCAAACTTCGTGATGCGAATCTCCATGGTCTGGCCAATGTAAGGATCAAGATCCTTAACTTCGCCGTGCTTGATCTGCGTTCTGTGAATGTATACATCGATACCCTTGTAAGTACCGATGAGACCGTCCTTGACGGTGCGTGTGATCTTAACTTCGACGGGAGTCTTGTTGTTGAAAGCCTCTTCGATCTCGGCTCTGCCCTTTTCAGCCTCTACGTCGTTCTTGGAAAGGATGATCTCCTTGCCCTGGTCGGAATTCTTGATGCTTCTGACCTTTACCGTGACTTCTGCGTGCTCAGCGACAGCCTTGTCAAGATCAAAATCGGGATCTGACTCGAATTCCCTTCTTGCAATCCTGCCCTCAGACTTGTCATGGACGTCAACGTAAACAAAATCGCTATCAGCTGATGTGATAGTACCTTTAACTATGGCGCCTCTCCTGACCTGCGCTAACGAATCAAGTGCGTTGGCAAAATCGCTGTCAAGCGGCTGATTCTCTGTCTTCTTGTTCTCGTCTTCGTTCATTTTTTGAACAACCTCCAAAATAATAGCTTCCGGTGTAGATGCACCCGCTGTAATCCCTACCTTATCGTCTGGAAGGATCTTGCCTTCTGCAATCAACCTTCCGGCCTCTTCGGCGGAGTTTACAAGGAATGTTCTTGCACAGCGACCTTTGCAGATGTCCAAAAGCTTAGTGGTGTTCGAACTGTGAGACGAGCCGATGACAAGCATCGAATCGGATATCCCAGAGAGCGACTCGGCTTCCTTTTGCCTACTTTCAGTCGTAATACATATTGTATCAAAAACATATTTATTTGCAATTTGATTTTGAGCCTTTTTACAAATTTCTTTGAAAACATTAGAAGAAAAGGTCGTCTGCGACACCAAGATTGCCGAAGACAGCGGAAAATCAAGAGTTTCCAATTCTTCCGGACTGCTTATGACAGCGCAAGAAACGTTGGTTCCGTAGGTCTCACCGCAAATTCCGACAACTTCGGGGTGTCCCTTGCCGCCGGTCACGATGATGTTCCTGCCTTCCAAGGCATTCTCCCTGACGATCTTATGGATCTTGGACACGAACGGACAGGTGCAGTCCTTTATCTCGCAGCCGCGTGATCTTAAGATCTCCATCTCGGAAGGAGTTATGCCATGGGCCCTGACAAGCACAAAAGCGCCTTCAGGAACCTCCGAGGCGCTGTCAGCGACCGTAAAGCCACCCTTTTTGAGGCTTTCGACCACCATGGAGTTGTGAACGATGTCGCCAAGCATCACCAGAGGCTTGCCCGAAGGCGGATTGGAGACCGCCTCCTGCGCGGCTGCTACTGCAGTCTTAACGCCAAAGCAAAAGCCTGATGACCCCGCTACGGTTACCTTCATTTGTCCTCTTCGTCCAGATGGCTCAGAAGGAACGCTCTCGTTCCGTCGATGTCATACTTGCCGGTATCAATGACGATTGCTTCAGGCACCTGGATGAGGGGTGAAGTCGCCCTCTTTGAATCCTGTTCGTCACGGTAGAGGATGTCCCTTAAGACTTCTTCCTTTGTCTGAGAGTGATCTCCTGCAGCCTCAAGCTCTGCAAGCCTTCTCTCGGCCCTTACCTCAGGAGCGCATACGACGAAGAACTTGTACTTTGCGTCAGGAAGAACGACGGATGCGATGTCTCTGCCGTCGAGTACGAAGGTCTGGTTCTTGGCGATCTCCCTCTGAAGAGCGACCATGGCGGTCCTTACCACGGGGTGGGCCGAAACGTCGGAAGCAGCGATGGAAGTCTGCGGCGTCCTGAGCTCGCCGGTAACGTCCTCTCCATCAAGGATCATGTGCTGTACGCCGTCAATGAACCTTACCTCGATCTTGATCTCGTCCATCATCTTCTTTACGGCTTCGGGATCCTTTGCGTTGATGCCCTTCTTGATGGAAGCGACCGCACAAGTGCGGTACATTGCGCCCGTATCAAGGTACATGATGCCAAGCTCCTTGGCTACGCCCTTTGCGAGCGTGCTCTTGCCTGACCCTGAAGGTCCGTCGATTGCGATCTGATAAATGCCCATAGTTGATATCTCCTTAAATTATTTCCTTATAAGATATAGTCGCCGTCATCCTTGCGGTCACGGCCCGTCTCATATACCCTGTACTGCTCCCAGATGGTCTCAAGAGAAGCCAATGACTCCTTGATGTGTTCCTTCCTGTGCATACCGAGCGTTACGAGAAGTGCGTTTATGAGTGAAAGCGATGCCGTCAGCGAATCAACAAAGGATGCCATTGAAGACTTTGCAAAAAGACCTATGTCGGCATGCGCGGTCATCGGAGTGCCGCCCTTGTCGGTTATCGCGATCGTCGTGGCGCCCTTCTTTTTTGCGTATTCCATGGAGTTGATCGTTCTTGCGGAATACCTCGGATAAGAGATTCCGATCATGACGTCGCCTTCTCCTATCGGCATGATCTGTTCGAAAAGCTCGTTCGTACAGGTACTCCTGACGAGCACGACGTCGTCAAAAAGAACGGTCATGTAGAAATGCATGAATTCAGACAAAGGCGCGGAAGCCCTGATGCCCATTATGTAGATCTTTCTGGCCTTGAGGATGGCGTCTACGGCTCTCGCGAACTCTTCGTCATCGATGCTCTCCAAGGTCTCCTTGAGATTGGTAACGTCCTGGCTCATCACGGCCTTTACGGCTTCGGCGTCTCCCGCGAACTTCTCCGTATAGTCAAGGCGCTGGACCGAAGTGAGCTTCGTCTTTAAGTCTTCCTGAAGCGACTTTTGAAACTGTGGATAGCCTTCATATCCAAGCTCGGTCGTAAACCTGACGACGGTGGATTCGGATACTCCGACTTCCTCTCCGAGCTTTGCGGCCGTCATGTAAGCGGCCTTGTCATAGCTTTTCATTATGAAGTCGGCTATCGCCTTATGGCCTTTGGAAAGCCCGGGATAACTGCGTTCAATGGTCTCAATCGTTTCCATCGTCCTCTTCCTTTCCTTCAGCTTCAGGCTTGTCCATTATCGAGTCGATCGTAATCTGCTTGTCCTCACCGCCTGCAGCCTCGCGCAAAGAGTCTTCCATGTCGCGGATCGTCTGGTAGCTCATGAGCTCCATCGGCGGCAGGTCGTCTACGGACTCTATTCCGAATTCCGTGAGGAACTGCTTTGACGTCGCGAAGAGCGCGGGCCTTCCGGGCGCGTCAAGGCAGCCTGCTTCCTCAATCCACCCGCGGTCGAGCAGCCTTGAGATTATCGAATCGGAAGAAACTCCCCTAACGGTCTCTACCTGCGCCCTCGTGCAGGGCTGGTTGTATGCGATGACCGCCAAAGTCTCGTAAGAAGCCTGTGAAAGCGGGACCTGCGTCTTTGGAGCGTAGAGCCTTTCAATGAACCTCTTCTGCTCGGGACGGGTCATCATGGCATAGGATTCCTCTATCTTCCTGATCTCAAGACCGCCCCAGGGATTGTTCTTGTATTTGCTCATGAGGCTCTTCAAAGCCTCTTCTACGGCAGCCTTTTTCACGTTGAGTAGTTCAGCCAGCTTGTCTGCGGAAATCGGGTCGCCCGAAACGAAAAGCAGCGATTCAATCGCTCCCGGGAGTTCCTGTGCCGTTACTCTGAATTCGTTGTCCATAATCACTTTCTCTTCTCTTCGATCAATATGTCGTCAAAACAGCCCTTCTGCGTTGCATTCACTTCATTGTTCCTGACAAGCTCCAGCAATGCGAGGAAACTGACGATCCTGTCGATCTTTTCGGGCTTCTTCCCCTTGAAGAGTTCAGAAAAGAACAGTTTCCCCTTCTTGGTGATCGTGAGCCAAAGACTCTTCATCCTCTCCCTGACCGAAATCTTGTCGCGCCTCAGGATGTGCTTGACCTTTTCGGAAATGTCGTTAAATCGGAGCTGATTGCGGTTGTTTATCTCATCGATCGCGCTCTCGAACTCTTCCTTGTCGAAATCCGTCGAAATCTTCTTTATATCAATACCGAGTTCCTTTGCGGTAGCCCTTGTCCTGTACCTCGCACCTTCATATTTCGCGCGGCGCTCACGAAGCTCGTTTGCAAAAACGCGGCATCTCTTATACCTCATCAGCGAGATTACGAGTTCTTCTCTGGGATCTTCGTCAGCACCGTCAGATTCACCTGACTTTTTACCCGGCAGCATCATCCTGGACTTGATGTGGACCAGTGTCGCTCCCATCAGCAAAAACTCTGACGCAACGTCCATGTCGAGCTGCTTCATCGCGGAAAGGTAGTCCATGTACTGGGCTGTTATCTCGGATATCGGGATATCGTAGATGTCGATGTCGTTCTTTTCGATAAGATGGCAAAGAAGGTCCAAAGGACCTTCAAAGTGCTGGATTCTTATTTCCGGTTTTATCAAAACTGCTGGCATCTGAAAGGCTCCGTGCCCATTTTAGAATAACTGCGCGATAAGGGAGCACGCTCCGGTTATCACCAGTGAAAACGGCAGTTCTATCCAGGATATTACCGTGCTTAACACATTGAGTCCCGAAGTATAGCTCAGGATGAACAATACCCAGATGCCGTAAGGAGCAAACATCTCAAACTTGTGGTAGCCTTCGGTCATCTTCAGCTTATAAGGCAGAAGTTCTTCCAACACATGGAATCCGTCAAGCGGCGGGATCGGCAGAAGATTGAATGCAAGGAGCATCAGCGAAAACTCCATTGTGTAACTGAAAGCAAGTGCTACAGCGGTTACAGCTATGCCTGCATTGCTGTTGGGGTCTACCCTGCCGCTCGAAAGGCCTCCGATCACCGTCGCAATTATCCCAGAGATCAATGCAAGGAAAAAGTTTCCGGTTACGCCCGCGAGATGGACCATAATGTTCATCAAACGGGGACTCCTGAACTTGTTCAGCCTGTTCGGGTTGTACATGACGGGCTTGCCCCAGCCGAAACCGGCAACGAGCAAGAGAATGGTTCCCGTTAAGTCCATGTGTGCAAGCGGATTGAGCGTGAGACGCCCCATGTTGCCGGGCGTCGGATCTCCGAGCCAGTTGGCAACAGCCGCATGCATGTACTCATGGATCGAGAACGACAGCGTAAGCGCAAAGAACATTACGATGCCGTAGAAGACTATCTCTTTCGGGCCAAGACCGGATCTGAGCAGGTTGATCAGCATTATTTGGACCTCATGCCTTAACGATCGAGAACGTGATCTTCTCGCCGTTTACGTTCCATTCCTTGGAGTTCTCGCCTTCGCCTGCAACGATGTCGGTTGCAAGGACTTCGGAAGCAAGGAATTCCTTCTTCTTTTCGATGATGGTTGCGAGCTTGTCGTTGCCTGCATACTTGAGGACGATGCGGTCGGTAACCTCGAGTCCAGTCTCCTTACGCTGTGTCTGGATCTTGGAGATCATCTCACGGACGAATCCGTCTTCGATGAGATCTTCTGTAAGAACGGTGGAGATCGAAACAGTAAGGTCTCCGGAATTCTGAGTGGAGAATCCTTCGGGCTGAGTCGTCTCGATGAGGAAATCCTCTTCGGTCATCTCATATTCCTCACCCTCGACGGTGATCTTTACGGAGCCTGCCTTGAGGGCATTATAAGTTTCCTTGCCCGGGAGATTTGCAATGACTTCCTTAGCCGCGTTGAGGTTTTTTCCGAACTTCTTTCCGCAAGTACGGAGCTGGGGCTTAAAAGTGTAATCGACAAGCTTTGAAGCGTCTGCCAAGACTTCCATCTCCCTGATGTTGAGCTCGTCAAGAACGATGCTCTTGTACTCATCATCGAGTGTCCTGTCGGATACGACGTAGATGAGTGACAGAGGCTGACGGTTCTTGAGGCTTGCGGACTCACGGCAGCTGTGACCAAGAGTAACGATCTCCTGAACGAGCTCCATCTCGTCTTCAAGCTTCGTATCGATGAGGCTCTCGTCTGCAACAGGGTACTTCGCGAGGTGTACGGATTCAGGTGCGTTGGCGTCTACGGAACGGACGATGTTCTGATAGATCTCTTCGGTCATGAAGGGAACGAAAGGCGCGCAAAGTCTTGTGAGGTTGTCTAAGACGGTGTAAAGGGTCATATAGGCATTGACCTTGTCCTGCGTCTCTTCAGCGCCCCAGTATCTGTCACGGCAGCGTCTGACGTACCAGTTGGAAAGCTCTTCCGTGAAATCCTGGATGAGTCTTGCGGACTGTGAAATGTCGTAAGCGTCCATCTTCTCGGTTACCGTCTTGATGAGCGTGTTGAGACGGGAGAGTACCCATCTGTCCATTGCACCCAGAGTAGCCTTATCAAGAGTGTGCTTTGTAGGATCGAAGTTGTCGATGTCAGCGTACATTACATAGAATGCGTATGTATTCCAGAAAGTACCAATGAACTTCTTGATGCCGTCGTTGACAGCTTCCTTGGAGAA
>JAFZVF010000064.1 GCA_017617935.1 Clostridiales bacterium
ACCGCGAACATCGACATCGAGTCCAGAGAGGACGGCCAGGGCATCAACATCTTTATCAAGGACGGCACGAAGAACGAGTCCTGCCACATCCCGGTCATCATAAGCAAGTCCGGCCACAAGGAGACCGTTTTCAACGAGTTCTTCATCGGCGAGGATTGCGACGTCACGATCGTCGCGGGCTGCGGCATCAGCAACTGCGGCGGTCACGACAGCCAGCACGACGGCGTACACTCCTTCCACGTCGGAAAGAATTCGCGCGTCAAATACATCGAAAAGCATTATGGCGAGGGCACCGGAACGGGCAAGCGCTTCATGAACCCGACGACCGAAGTCGAACTCATGGAAGGCTCCACGATGGACATGGACACTTCGCAGATCGCGGGCATCAACGACACGCACCGCGTCACGAAGGCGACGGTCGGCCCCGGCGCGACGCTCCTTCTGCACGACAAGATCCTAACGAACCTTGACCAGACGGCTTCTGCCGAGATGATAATCTCTTTGGACGGCGAGGACTCAAAGTGCGACATCGTAAGCCGCGGCGTCGCCAAAGACGAATCAAAGCAGGACGTCATCATCGACATATCGGGAAACAACAAGTGCAGCGGCCATGCCGAGTGCGATTCCATCATCATGGACCACGGCATCATCGTTGCGACACCGAAGCTTGCTGCCACCAACGTTGACGCATCGCTCATACACGAGGCCGCCATCGGCAAGATCGCGGGCGAGCAGATCACCAAGCTCATGACCCTGGGCCTCAACGAGCAACAGGCTGAGCAGAAGATCATCGAAGGATTCTTAAGGTAAGATGCCGGAAAAGAAACCCAGGATCGGTCTTGTATGTGAAGGCGGCGGAATGAAATGCGCATACGGCGCGGGAATCCTTGACTGTTTTCTTGAAGCGGGCATTGAATTCGACTACTGCATCGGCGTTTCCGCGGGATCCGGGAACATCCTGAGCTATCTGTCCAAACAGCACGGCAGGAATCTGAGATTCTATGCAGAACATTCAAGTGATCCGAAATATTTTGGACTTAAGCCTCTTATTGATGAGGGAGGCCTTTTCGGACTCGAATACATCTACAACGACATCTCCGTTTCGACAGGGAAAGACCCGCTGGATTATGAGGCTTTTGCCGCCAACCCGTGTGATCTCGAGGTTGTCGCTACTGATGCCGCGACGGGGAAAGCAGTATATTTCCAAAAAGCCGACATTCAAAAAGACGATTATAGGGTCATCATGTGCTCGGCGTGCCTTCCTGCGGTCAGCAAGCCCGTGCAGTTCAGGGGAAGGTACTATTTCGACGGAGGCGTCGCCGATTCGATCCCTTGTGACAGGGCTTTCGAAAAGGGGTGTGACAAGATCGTGGTCATAACTTCAAAAACAAGGGATTTCTTCAAGGAACCCGAGAGCTTCAAGGCCGCTTATACAAGGGTCCTCAAGGACTGGCCCGAGACGGTAAAGGCGGTTGACAACAGACACCTGACTTACCGCGAGGAGCAGAGGAAGATGTTCGGATATGAGGCGAGGGGGACCGCTTTCCTTTACTGCATGAGCCGTCCCATCAAGTCCTCGACTTACAACATGAACAAGAATACGGCGCAGGAGATGTACGATCTCGGAAGAAGGGACTACGTAAGGTCTTCCGCGGAACTTCAGAAATTTCTCAAAGGATAATTATATTTCCTCCCATTTGTGATAACATTGGATGTATACGAAAAGGCATTTTTGATACATCGGGAGAGTTTACTATGGGACTTAATTTCCGCAAATCCATCACACTTTTCAAAGGCGTAAAGCTCAATCTCAGCAAGGGCGGACCTTCGCTTTCATTCGGAAGATCCGGTCTTCGCCAGTCCATCAACCTCAAGGGTGAGGGCCGTACGACCATTGGCATTCCGGGCACGGGCGTTTACTATACGAAGAACACCAACGTTAAGAAGCTCGTAAAGCAGGGCAAGGAAAAGATACAGGAAATTTCCGACAAGAAGAAGGGCAAGAGCCCTGAGGCCCTTCCCGCAGCTGCAGGCACCGCGGCTGCGGCAAAAGGCGGCAAGACCGCTAAGGCAGCACCCGCAAAGGCGGCTAAGGCTGCTCCCGCAGTCAATCCCGATCTCGAGCAGAATCAGCAGCTCGTAGCCGAATTCGAGGAGAGGCTCGAAGCGGTCAAGTCCGTACACAAGCAGAGTGACGGCTACATCGACTGGGAAGTCATCAAGAAGGGCGCAGGAAACAACAAGGACCTCGTTCCTTTTGCTGAGAGCGTTCTCGCAGGAAACATAGATTCATACTTCAAGGTAATCGCTGAGGCAGGCCCGTTCGACGACCTTCTCGAATTCGGAAGCGGATTCGAGGTCGGCACGGACGATCCTTCAATGCTCGAGATCGAGTTCAAGGTCATGAGCGGCGAGGTCATCCCTCAGAACAAGCTGTCTCTCAATGCAAAAGGCGACCTCGTCGAGAAGCCCTTCACAAAGAGCGAATACTATGAGCTCGTTCAGGATTACGTCGCAAGCACGATCCTCCGTGTTGCACGTGACTCCTTCGCGCTCCTCCCGATCCAGAAGGTCATCATCCACGCAGTTGACTGCCAGCTCAACACCGCAACCGGCAATGAGGATGAGATCACTATCGTTTCCGTAAAGATCAAGCGTGACGCGCTCATGACGATCAACTTCGAAAGGGTCGATCCCTCTGACTGTCTCGCAGGCTTCGAGATCAACGAGAAATTCAGAAAGACGGCGGGTTTTGCGCCTGTTGACAGGCTTCTCCCCGACTGAGGAAACCGGTTAACGCGGTATTAACAAGTTGCAAATTTTTGATTTTTACGGCCATTTCGATTGTTATTGAAATGGCCGCATTATAAAATAGCGATAATAATGTTGCGGCTATAAAGGAAAACTGTTCAGGCAAAGAGGTACTGATGGAAGGACGCAAAAGGATCGCGATACTTGTCGGCCAGGCCGACGAATACTATCAGGCCGAATTCATTTGCGGTTTTGAAAAGCAGGCTTTCACCTACGATTGGGACGTCCTGATCTTTTCCACCTATCAGAAGTACCAGAGCAGCGCCCAGCGTGAGCAGGGCGAGACCTCGATCTTTTCGCTCGTTCCATATGAGGATCTTGACGGCATAGTGCTGATGCTGGACACCCTCCAGACTCCGGGCCTTGCCGATGCGGTCGAGGAAGCCGCTCACAAGAGGGCAAAGTGCCCCGTCATTTCCATAGACAAGAAGAGCAAGTACTTTTTCTCGGCTTTCCCGAACCACTATGCTGGCGTTAAGTTCCTGGTGAACCATCTCATCGAGGAACACGGCTACAAGGACATAGCGTTCCTGACGGGAAAGGCGTGGCATCCTTATTCCAAGGAGAGGATGCAGGCTTTCAAGGACGCAATGGCGGAACACGGTCTGGAAATACGGCCCAACCGCCAGTTCTACGGCGATTTCTGGTATACGAGCGGCGAGAGCCTGGGCGAACGCCTTGCGAAGAATCCCGACGAACTGCCTGAAGCGATCGCGTGCGCCAATGACTGCATGGCGATCGGCGTATGCAAGGCGCTTACCGACAGCGGCCTGAAGATCCCTGAGGACGTAGCCGTAGTTGGTTACGATTCAAACGAGGAAGGACGCCTTTCTCCCAAGCCCGTCACTTCGGTGAAGCTCCCCGCCCCCGCTTTCGGCAAATATGCCGCGGAAACGTTAAAGCTCATGTCCGAAGGCGGTCAGCCCGAGCCGTTCTCGTGCCCCGTCGAAATGTTTGAAGGCGCGACCTGCGGCTGCGAGATGAGCGTTGCCCAGACTGCGCTGGCGCTTCGTCCCGTGTGGGATACAAACACTTCAAGCAACAGCATCTTCTCGAACTTCAACCATCTGGATGACGACCTTCTTGCGCAGAAGAACCTGTACGGCCTGATAAGCACGCTTTTCACTTACGTTTATCAGTTAAGGGAATTCGAGAGCTTTAACATCTGCATCAATGAAGATTGGAGCCATTACGGATCGATCTCGGACAACAAGCCCGGAACAGGCGATGCCATCCCTGAGATTAAGGAGCCGTCCGAGACCCAGATCAATTATGAATTCCTGTCTGACGCGTCAAGGTTTTTCTCGCCAAAGATGGCGGACGTCATGACCTGCAGGCCCGAGAAGCTCAACTGCGACAGGATCGGATTGGATTACTATTTCAGCAGGGACAGGCTCGTTCCGAGGCTTGATGAGGACAGGCCCGGTCCTGAAGCGTTCATCTTCTCCCCGCTCCATTTTGACAACCTCTGTTTCGGCTATGCCGTGGTCTCGTATTCCCAACCTTCGTCTTACGGAGACAGCTACAGGCTGTGGCTCAGAAGCCTCATGCGCGGCCTTGAGACTACGAGGAGGCTCGATGAGGTCGTAAAGAGGAACGAGGCCCTCGAATCCAACCTGATCAGGGATCCGCTTACGGGGCTTTTCAATTACAGGGGATTTACCCAGCAGGTCGACGGATTGCTGTTCAAGTACAAGGGCAGCGGCAAGACGGAGATCGGCGTTTTGGCGGCTGACATAAGGAATCTTTCCGAGATCAACGACAAGGACGGAAGATCCGCAGGCGACAAGGCGATAGTCCAGTTAGGCAAGCTTATCGGGGAAGCGTTCCCCGGAGGAAACCTTTTCTCGTTCGGCAATGGCGAGATCGTATTGATCGACGCGCTCGACGAAGACGGAAGGAAGCGGTTTGAAGAAGCGGTTTCCGCAATCCGCCAGAAGCTTTCCGATTTCACGTCCGCCAAGCATTATCAGGTCCCAGTCGACATCTATTACGGATATGCGGAAGGCAGGCCCGAGGACAGGAACGCCTTTGAGAGGATAACGAGCGTTGCCTTGACGAACAAGAACGCGTACAAGCTCCGCATCAGAAGCCTTTCCGGCGATGACGAGTCGGCCAATGACAGCAACCGCCAGGCGGATCAGGTCAACGACATCCTTGACCATAACAAGATCAAGTATCACTTCCAGCCGATCGTTGATGCACATACCGGCGAGATCTTTGCATACGAGGCGTTGATGAGGGTCGATTCGATCCCTTACATTCAGCCGCCCGTCGTACTTAAATTTGCGGAGATCTTCGGAAGGCTTTACGACGTTGAGGCGATAACCTTCAACAACATTTTGGACATCATCGACTCGAGGACGGACGAGTTCAACGAGGGAGCGAAAGTCTTCATCAACAGCATTCCCGGTCAGCGTCTCAAGGGAAAGGACGCTGAGCACCTCATGGAGGTCACGAAGCGCCATAAGGACATGGTCGTCGTTGAGTTTACCGAGGAAACCGAACTGACCGACGAGGATTATGCGAATCTCAAGGAAACCTACAAGCCGATGGGCATCGAGCTGGCGATCGACGACTACGGTACGGGCTATTCCAACGTCAGCAACCTCCTGAGGTACATGCCAAGATACATAAAGATCGACCGTTCACTCCTTTCGGAGATCCACATGTCTCCGCATAAGCAGCACTTTGTAAAGGACATCGTGAGCTTCGCGCACGATAACGACATAATCGCCCTCGCCGAAGGCGTTGAGACCCAGGAAGAGCTTGCAACTTTGATCTTCCTCGGCATCGACCTCATCCAGGGCTACTATACCGCAAGGCCCTCTGAAACGATCATCAAGGAGATCGATCCCGCCATTAAGGAAGAGATCCTCAGATACACCCGTCTTGAAGCGGAAGAGCGCAATAAGAATATTTATGTGGCCGGAAGGGAATCAAGGATCCAGCTTCAGAACCTCATCAGCAGTGGTTGTAAAGGCATCAGGGTCACAAACGGTGAAGTCACCTACAGGGACGTTACCGTTACCGGCATACCCGGAGTGCCGTCCGACATTTGCCTGAACGTTGAAGACGGTTACAGCGGCAGGATAACGCTCGAGAACGCCTGCTTCTCAGGCAGGAAAAAGAAGGCCGCGATCATCATCGGCGAAAACTGCGACGTTACGATCGTGCTTAAGGGCGAGAACAACCTCGAAAACGGCGGCATCCTTGTGCCTGAGTCGTCAACTCTTACGCTTGAGGGAGAAGGAAATCTTAACATCAACATTACCGGTACTGAAGGATTCGGCATCGGCAACGACAATGAATCAAAGACCGGAAAACTGATATTCGATCAGGACGGAACCATCGAGCTGATCTTCGGCGTTACCAGAGGCGTCTGCATCGGCGCTGGCAAGGGAGCTGAGATCGACATCCGGAGGGGAAGGTATTTCATACGCATGCAGGGCACGGAAGGAACCGCGTTCGGAACCCTCACCGGAGACGTAAAGATGTCCGTCGTCAACTGCGCGATAGACCTTAACGCCAACGTCATGACGTCCGTCGGCATCGGGTCACTTCACGGAAGCCCGGATCTTAAGATCGAGCACGTCTCGTACATATCCTCATTCAACGGAAACGACGTCTCGGTCATGGGAACGGTCGATGGCGAAAGAGTGGACGTAAACCTCTACAGCGCCAACCTCCAAAGCAGGTTCAACTCTTCAAGGGGACTGATGTTCGGAGCGCTCAACGCCGCGCCCTCTTCGATCGTTCTGGATTACGCCACGATAAACCTGGAGTGCGAGGGCATACACGTATCGTTTTTCAGGGGAACGGACAAGAATTCCAAGCTCGTCCTTACCAACAGCCATTTGGACGGCAGGCTGGTCTCCGGCATGGAAGTTCCGTGCAAGCTTGACGACATGGATTTCAAGATCGAAAAGACGGGCGCAACGATCTACGTCAACGGCGAGCAGCTTTACAACGGAAACTATTGATCAAATATCCAGATCGAGATAGATCGGGCAGTGGTCAGAACCCATTACGGTACTCATCATGTTGGATTCCTTAACGCTTTGGTTAAGGCCTTTTGTCGTGAAAAAGTAGTCGATCCTCCAGCCTACGTTCCTTTCCCTTGCCGCGGTCTTGTACGACCACCATGTGTAGCATTCGGGCTTGTCGGGATAGAGCATCCTGAAAGTGTCGGTAAGGCCCGCTTCCGCGAAATGGTCCATGTAGACGCGCTCCTCGGGAAGGAAGCCGGAGATCTTTGAATTCGCCTTCGGATTGGACAGGTCGATCTCCTTATGGGCGGTGTTTACGTCGCCGCAGCAGATGACCTCGCGGCCCTTGGATTCAAGGTCTTTCACGCGGTCAAGAAAGCAGTCGTAGAACCTGAGCTTGAACTTTACGAAATCGTCGCCCCTTCCGCCATTTGGGAAGTAGATGTTGAACAGTACGAATTTGCCGAAATCCGCGCAGATCGTCCTTCCTTCGTGATCGAACTCATCGGTCCCTAGGCCGAACGTAACGCTTTCCGGTTCGATCCTGGAATACAGCGCGGTTCCTGAATAGCCCTTTCGCTCGGCCGAATAGAACCAGCTCTTGTAGCCTTCCAGTTCCGTTATCTCAGGACCCAGCTGGTCCGGCTGAGCCTTTGTCTCCTGTATGCCGATTATGTCGGCGTCCATTGCCTTTATGGCGTCTGCAAAACCTTTTCCGGCCACGGCCCTGATGCCGTTTACGTTCCAGCTGACTATTCTCATATGATGCCTCGTGAATTATAATTTATGCGGATATTTTACATTAAAAGGAGCGGCGGACCAACATTGGCAAGGATACTTGTGACAGCTTCCGGAGGAACGGTCTCATCGTCCGTCAGTGACGGCCTGGTCAAGCTCGAGGGCGAATCGCCGGTCCTTTCCTATCTTGCCCGTCTCGGCGACGGTTTTGAGTTCATTTCGCCGGCTAATTATTCTTCCGAAAACGCGCGCCCCGAGGATTACAGGGACGTGCTTAAGGCCGTGTCGGAGGCCGCTTCAAAGAGCCGTCCCGACGGCATAATAATCCTTCACGGAACCGATACGATGGCTTATTTTGCGCAGATCGCGGTAAGGGTGTTGTCCCATTTCGGGATACCCTTCGTCATCACCGGATCCAAGATCCCGCCTGATTCGGAAGGCACGGACGCTTTTGCAAACATTGATTATGCGGTCAGCCAGGTGAGGGAAGGGAACAGCGGCGTCGTGTTTACGACGCACGAAGGAGTCCCTGCGACAGTGCCCGCGGACAAGGTCACCTCGCCGGACATCTACGGAGATTACGGAATCTGGCCTGACAGCGCCAATACCGACTTTTCTTCGGAACGGTACAAGCGGGCGGCTGAGGCCTTTTTGGCATCCGAAAAGCTTCACAGGATACAGGTCATTCCCGCCGCGCCCACGCCCGGCATTTTGGATGACGGATTCGACACGGTCCTCATCACCTGCCACCACTCGGGGACCGCGGACGTCAAGCTCGTCCCGAAGGTAAGAAAATGGCACGCAAAAGGGATAAGGTGCTTCATGGCTCCCGTCCCGCGCAATTCAAACGTTTACGAGAGCCGCGCGATGCTTGAGGCGGCAGGCGCCATTGCGCTGCCCGGAATGCCTCCCGAGGGGGCATGGGCGGAGGCCCTCGTTACATGATCACCGGGCCGACGGGATTGGGCAGGCCGAAGCTCCTGACGAGGCCCCCGTCGATCGACGGAAGCTTCGGAGGCAGCCAGATGTGGGCTCCAACGCCCCTGATGCAGAACTGCGGCTGCGGGATAATCGCAGGGCTCGACGCGGTCATGAGGATCGCCGGCGAAGGAGAGCTGTCCAGGGATGAATACCTGAAGCGTTTTGACGAGGCGTCCAGGTTCATAAAGCCGATCCTTCTTCCCGGAAGACACGACAAGCCGAAGATGATCTTCGGAAACGAATTTCTTGGGAGCTTCGGAGTCAGCACCGGGCGTTTTAGAAGAGGAATAAAAAAGCTCGCGAAAGCCAGAAACGTCAGGATAAAGGTCAAGGGGTTCGTCTTCAAATACGAGGAGAGGGTAAGATCCTACTTGGAGCAGGGAGTCCCCGTGATAGCCTTGATCGCCGCACCTTTTAACAATGTTACGTTGCTTAATGAATACGACGTTCCGAGCAAGGTCGGGTTCCATTGGGTGACCTGCACCGGGATAGACGACAAGTTCCTTGAGGTGTCTTCCTGGGGAGGCAAATACAAGATCCCGCTAACCGACCTGGACAAGGCCACGGCGGCAATAAAGTTTTATGCGGTAATGCCCGCTCCTGAATTGGAAGAAAAACCCTGATTATGGTATAAACTTATTTTAGTAAATATAGCGGAGGACATGGTTCAATGAACGAGGAAATTGCTGAGAAGATAAAGAAGATGCTCGTAGAGAGGCTTAGGATCCCTGAAGACGAGCTCGAGTACGATTCAGAGCTTTTCGGAGAGGACATCGGACTTGATTCGATCGATTCCATTGAGATCATTGTCGGCCTTGAAGATCTGTTCGGAGTTGACATGTCCGGTTCAGGCAAGGAAAACTTCCAATCGATTAGAACGCTTACCAAATACGTAGAAGAACACAAAGAGGACTGATATGCCTGAAAGCGTCAAAAGATGCGTTATCACGGGCATGGGCCTCGTGTGTGCGCTTGGTGACGATGCCGCGTCTTGTGCGGCATCTGCTTTTTCAGGGAAGAGCGGAATAAGGGATGTGGCGTCTTTTGCCACTGACGGCTGCTATTCCCACAAGGGAGCCGAAGTCGCCTTAAGTGACGGCGAGCTCTGCAAGGACGGATACGACAGAACGACGCTGCTCTGCATAAAGGCGGCAGGAGAAGCCATTGCCGATGCGGGGCTCGACCTTGATAAAGAAGACCGAAAGAGGATCGGCGTGATCCTCGGTACCTGCATCGGCGGTGCGGCAAGCATCGACAAGTACTATACCGACAGCTACGAGGGCAGGGCGGTCGACAAGAATGACATATTGAAGATGCCCGCTTCCGCGATCGCAAACAACGTCGCCGCGCATTTCGGCTTGGACGGAATCACCGCAAACATAGTCAATGCCTGTGCGGCGGGCACCATGAGCCTTGCGGATGCCTGCGACGTCATCAGGGCGGGCAAGGCTGACGTCTTCATCGCGGGCGGTTGCGACAGTTTCTCGTCGCTTGCTTATGCGGGTTTCCATGCGCTTCACGCTCTCTCCGAAAACGCCTGCTCTCCGTTCAACCACAGTGACGGCATCACTATAGGCGAAGGATCGGGCGTCCTCATAATCGAAAGTTATGAACATGCGATCGCGCGCGGCGCTAAGATCTACTGCGACGTGCTTGGCGCGGGCGTAAGCTCTGACGCTTACCACATCACCGCCCCGAGGCCCGACGGCGAAGGCCAGATGAGCGCGATAAGGCGCGCGGCCGCAAATTCCGGAGTCGATCTTTCCGAGATCGATTACATCAACGCGCACGGAACGGGCACTTCCAAGAACGATGAGGCGGAGTTCCTTTCGCTTAGAACGCTTTTTGGTTCAGATCCCAAACTCTCCGTCAGTTCGACCAAGTCCATGACGGGCCACTGCCTTGGCGCGGCGGGTTCGATCGAAGCGGTGCTGACCGTTGAGGCGATCAGGCGCGGCGAGGTTCCGCCGACAGTCGGCTATGAAGGCGACGATTTTGTGGTCCTTGAGGAGAAGGCCGGCGGGATCGATTTCATCGCGAATGAGAAAAAGGCGAAGGACCTCAAGGTCTGCATGTCGAACTCTTTCGCGTTCGGCGGAAACAACGCGAGCATCGTATTTTCCAAGGAGCCGCGTGAGATAAGGAACGCGGGAAACAACGATCCCATCTACGTCACGGGCATCGGAGAGGTAATAGGCGTAATGGCCGAAGGAGCCTCTGACTACAGGGCCGATCTTAGTCCCGAGCTGTTTAAGAAACATGAAGTTAAGACTGCATTTTTGAGAAAGCTCGACAGGTTCAGCGAACTCGTCCTGCTCAGCGGAATCGAGGCTTTGGCTGACGCTGACGTAAAGGTTGATGACTCCAATTCCGGCGAAGTCGGAATCGTCATCGGAACGTCTGACGGCCCGATCACCGAGATCGTCAATTTTCAGAAGCTCGTCATCGAGAAGGGCATTGAGAACGGAAGCGCGTTCATGTTCCCCAATACCGTTTACAACGCGGCAGGCGGTTACCTCTCGATCTTCACGGGGATCAAGGGCTACAACATCACCATCGCAAACGGCTTCCAGGCGGGACTTCAGAGCGTCATACACGCATGCGAGGTCATACGCCGTGGCAATGAGGAGATCATGCTTGCGGGCGGAACCGATGAGCTGACTGACGTCGAACATGAGCTTTACGAGAATGCCGGACTCCTCGGAAACGGAAAGGACACGGGCATCGTTTTGGGCGAAGGCTCCGTCTCTTTGATCCTTGAGTCTGCCAAGAGCGCAAATTCTCGCGGCAGCAGGAAGTACGCGCAGATCGCAGGATACGGAACCGCAAGGCATTCTGTGCCATACGACAGGATGACCGGAACGGAAGACGCGCTTTCCCGCGCGATCGGAGAAGCTCTGGAAAATGCGGGCATCAAGGCTGATGAAGTGTCAGTGATCTACGGTTTTGCGGACGGCATCAGGAACGTTGACGGCATAATGAACGTCGTCATTTCTGAGATTTTTAAGAGCAACGTCGAGATAAGGAACGTCAGGTCTGAGACTGGCGAGGCAAGGGCGGCATCCGCTGCGCTTTCGCTTGCTCAGGCAGCTAAGGACATGGAGGGGCTTTCCGGAGATTACGCAATGGCGGTATCCTTCGGCGCGGGCGGAATCTACACCGCGGTAGTCCTCAAGAAGGCTTAACGGAGAATCAGTATGGGTAAAACGGCTTTGGTAACCGGCGCTTCACGCGGCATCGGAAAGGCGATAGCTTTAAGGCTTGCAAAGGATGGCTATGACTTAGCGGTCAACTACAACAGCAACACCGAAAAAGCCGAGCAGACGGCCAAAGAGATCCGTTCTCTTGGCGTGAATGCGGTCATTTACAAGGCCGACACCTCCAAGATCGACGAGGTCAAGGCGATGTTCCGCGAGATCCGAAAGGACTTCGGAGGCCTGGACGTGCTCGTTAACAACGCGGGCGTCGTTGATGACGCATACCTTCTGATGGTCAACCAGCCGTCCCTTGAAAAGAGCCTTGCGATAAACATCCAGGGATACGTCAACTGCGCACAGCAGGCTGCGCTCCGCATGGCGGGCGCGGGAACAGGCGTGATAATCAACATCTCATCGGTCAGCTCCGTGCTAGCGGTAGAAGGCCAGACAGTTTACAGCGCGACCAAGGGCGCGGTAAATTCCATGACTGCCACGATGGCCAAGGAACTTGCCCCGCGCGGCATCCGCGTTAACGCTGTTGCTCCGGGCTTTGTCGGAACGGACATGCTCAAGTCGATCCCCGGAGATTTGGTGGATAAATACATCGATTCGATCCCGATGAAGAAATTCGGAACGACCGATGACGTCGCAAACGTGGTTGCAAGCCTGTGCTCTGACAGCTTCTCGTACATGACCGGCCAGGTCCTCGTATTAGACGGCGGACTTTCACTTTAATGAACAGCTATTAACATACAGGATGGATTAAGAATGAAAGTACTGATTTTGAACGGAAGTCCCAAGTGCGACAGGAGCAACACGATCAGGGTCGCCAAAGCCTTTACCGAAGGGTTTCCCGAAGGCACGGTCATCGAGCGGATCGATCTCTATACCAAAGACGTCAAGCCTTGCAAGGGATGCTTCTCGTGCTGGAAAAGCGAAGAGGGCAAGTGCGTTATAAGGGACGACATGGATGAGATAATCGCCGCGATCAAGTCAGCGGACGTCATCATCGAGAGCTATCCGCTTTATTTCTACGGCATGCCGTCGCAGATGAAGGCCATGACCGACAGGTGCCTGCAGCTCGTAATGCCTTACATGGGCGACAAGAGCGAGAACGAAACGACGTTCAACGAGCTTAGAGATCCTTCAATGTGGGAAAAGAAGCTGGTCCTCATCAGCTCCTGCGGCTATGTTGAAGCCGAACCCGTTTATCCCGCGCTCCTTGCGCAGTATGACCTTATCTGCGGCAAGGGCAACTACACGGCGATCCTCTGTCCCGAGGGCGAGATCTTCGTCACCGGCAAGGCAAAGCGCCAGCAGGACGTCTATCTCGACAGCATCAGGGCGGCAGGCGCAGAGTACGCTGAAAACTTTTGCCTGTCCGACGAGACTTTGCGCAAGATAGCCATCCCTATGCTCTCGCCTTTAAGCTTTGGAACCATAACAAAGGCCCACTGGAAAGACGGTCACTGGACCGAAAGAGACCTGGAACAGTAAGGAGATCAGACATGGAAAACAACAACTACCAGCAACCCTATCAGCAGCAGTATTACACGACACCGGGATATCAACCCGTCAATCAGCAGTATCTCGATACTGCAAACGCACTCCTTAAGAGCGCGATAATCGCATGCGTTCTCGCAGGCTTCCCGGTCTGCAGCATCATCGCGATCTTCAAGGGTATAGGCAACAGGAAGAAGGTCCTCGATTACCTTGCACAGGGCGGACTTCACACGCCAAGGATCAAGGTTTCCTCGATGTTAAGCCGTGCCGCTACATACTACGGGATCGGCTCCACGATCCTTTATGCCGTGATGTTCACGTACTACGTTCTGGTGATCATACTGATATCTTCCGCTGCAATGAGACGCTGACATGGAATTGAAGACTGCGAGCAAGCGAGCTTCAATGGACTGTTCGATAGACGTTTTCTACGAACAGACGGAAGGGTTTTCCAAGCACCTCAACGATAGGGAAACTTACAAGCTGGTGCTTGTCTCATCAGGCTCGTTCGTCGTCGAAGAAGACGGCGAGTTTAAGATGATCTCCGCACCCGCAGGAATCGTGTTAAACGAAAAGGCCGATTTCAGGCTGGTCTCAGAGAGCAACGTCAAGTGCGACACGATCTGCTTCAAGCCCACTTTCTTGAGGGAAGAGTTTACTTTTGAAGCAATTGATTCAGGCAAATATGATAAGTTCTTCAGCGCGGTAAAAGACTCTGAAAAGATGAGTTGGGACAAAAAGATGGAAGCCGCAGTCATAGGCGACGTCAAGTTTGAAGACTGTTTTTCCAGCTCGCTCTACCAGGATTATCTTTTGCTGGCACAGTTCACTTCCCAAGACAGAAACATCAGGTACTGGACTTTGATCACCCAGGAGTATCAAGTCTTGAACAGGTTTTTCAAGAGCGTAAAATACGATATCGAGAATCAGCCTGACAACTTCTGGATATTGAGGATACGCTACTTTATCAGTTCGATACTTTTTTCCGCTACCGCGGACTTTTACAGGGCTTTCAGACAGTATGAACTTTTCAAGGACCGTTTTGTCGCGAAAGTCGCAATGTATCTTTTCGAAAACATAGCTGACGACATTACGATAGCAAGCCTTACCAAGCGTTTCTCGGTCAACAAGAACGTGCTGAACGATGCGTTCTACAAGGAAACGTCGATATCCTGCATGGCTTATCTTGAAGACATGAGGATGACTCTAGCCAAGAGACTGTTGCAGTCTTCGCCCCTTACGATCAGCGAGATAAGCAACATGTGCGGGTACAGGGATCACAACTACTTTTCCAAAGTTTTCAAAAAACATGCCGGCATGTCAGCTACCGAATACCAGAAGCATATGAAAGGCATGTGCTGATATTCCATCATTTCGTGACGATATTTCTAACTCATAGCGGCCTCTGCAAAGTAAGATTTCGATAGAAATCAATCGGAGGACCCGTTTATGGAAAAGACGATCAGGGCGTTTTCCGCCGTGCTTATTGCAGTAATGACAATTGGTTCGCTTGGCGCTTGCTCTTTCAAGCCGAAGACCAAGACGGAGAATGAGAGAGTAAACGTAACTGACGGCATGCTGCCACAGGCCATCGAAAGGGAAGCCTCCTATATCCAAAAGACAAAGGACGGCGAGTGGGAACTGGAAAAGGCCGAGACCCTCAAGTGGGAGATCCTGTCTACTGAAATACCCGATTCCGTACGCATAATCAGTACTGATGACGCCAAGTCCCTTTATCCCGCTTTAGACGATTCATTCAAGGGCCAGAAGGCGACTTTGTATTTCCGCTTTAATGACGTCAGCGGCGTTCAGGCGACCGTAAACAAAGGCGGTGACGGCTCTTCCACCATGGATGTTCAGATGACCGGTACTGCCGACGTTGTCTTCTCGAGCGGCGGATACAAGACGAACCTCCCCGGCGTTAAGGTGCTCGGAGCGGTCATAAATGCTGACGGTTCGACCGACCTCAAGGTCGACATAGGCCAGGGCGCGGGCGTTTTAAAGGTGCCCGCAAAGGTAAAGAGCGCGGGCCTTAAAGACTTCATGGCCGCGCAGTCCGACACATTCATTACCAACGAATCCTTCAAGGATCTCACTTCGTTCAGCGTTGCCTCTTCTTTAGTAAACAGAGGCACTTGGGATGAGAAGATCGCCCTCGGAGGAGGCAAGCTTTCGCCCGACCTCAAGTGGGACAAGGTGGATGGCGCCACTGGGTATATGGTCGTCATGATCGATGGAAACTGGCTCCATATGGACGTTTTCACGACGGAGACTTCGCTGGCTGAAGGCGCTTTCAATGGAAGAGGCGGCGAAGGTGCAGAGTTCGTCGGACCTTATCCCCCGAGGGGTTCCACCCATACTTATTCGGTATTTGTTTTCGCACTGAAGGGCGAGCCCTCCAAGAAATCTTTCTTCTTTGATGCCGGCGGAAACAATATTAATGAGATATTTAACGGCTTGGATACTGACAAGTCGGGCGGCAAGGGAAACGTACTTGCGTACGGCAGGCTCGACGGAAATTATACCGGGAAGTGATTTCGGGCTTTCTGCCTGATTATTCCGCGCTCCTTCGGGGGCGCGTTTTTTGACAGGAAAATTGCGAGTGCACTTTTTTGTGCTGTTTTTGGAGATATTTAGCACAGTTTTGAGCACTTTTGCTTGTATTTGCAAAAATCTGTACCATTTTCAGCGATTTTCAGCACAAATTTTAGCACTCCGTCAAACAGCGGGTTCTCAGCGGGCTTTTGTTTGAGTGAAACAGCGGCATAATAATCATTTTTCCTTTATCAATTTGACAAGTTCAGCCTCCACGTATATACTTTGATAATCAAACTATTGGTTTGTCAAAGTATTTGCATGGAAGGACAACAAATGACCGGAAAAATAATCGGTTTGGGTTCATATCTGCCGGAGAAGGTTCTGACCAACGATGACCTCTCCAAAATGGTCGATACGAACGACGAGTGGATAACCGAGAGAACAGGCATCAAGGAGAGAAGGATCTCGGATCCTCTGACCGACAAGCCGTCACAGATGGTCGTCAAAGCGGCGATGCAGGCTGTGGAGGATGCAGGGATCGATCCTAAAGAAATAGACCTTATAGTAACAGCATCAACAACGTCGGACCTGATGTTTCCGACGCTTTCGTGCGTCATTCACAGGGCGCTTGACTGCAGCGAGAACTGCGGAACGTTCGACGTGAACTCCGCGTGCCCCGGATGGATCGCGGCTTTTAATGCGGCGCAGAGCTTCATCGAAGCGGGCAACGCAAAGCTCGTTCTCGTGGCCGGCGTTGAGTGCACCTCCAATTTCGTCAATTGGGAAGACAGGGGACAGTGCATCCTTTTCGGTGACGGCGCGGGCGTTGCCATCCTCAAGGCTGAGGAGGGCAAGAAGAACCAGTTCATCATGAGGTCTTCGGGCCAGAGGATGGACTGCCTGCACTGCGAAAACGCAAGACAGCCTGCACGCAAGGACGAGGAAGGATTTGAATCGCTCACGATGTTCAACATGGACGGCCGTGAGGTATTTAAGTTTGCGGTGACGGAGGTTCCCAAGATCATCAGGGATCTTGCTGCGAAATACGATTTCAAGCTTGAGGATATTGACTGGTTCGTTCTGCACCAGGCGAACGCGAGGATCATCGAGGCGACTTCAAAGAAGCTCAAAGTGAGCCTGGACAAGTTCCCGATGAACATTATGAGAACGGGAAACACGTCTTCCGCGAGCATTCCGGTGCTCCTCAAGGAGATGAAGGACAAAGGGCAGCTCAAAAGGGGCATGAAGCTTGTTTTCGCGAGCTTCGGAGGCGGCCTCACCTGGGATGCAAACTATATTGAATATTGATCTTGGCAAAGGAGAATCACTATGACAAGGATTACGGATCTTATCGGAATCAAATACCCCATCTTTCAGGGCGGAATGGCATGGGTCGCTGACTGGCACATTGCATCCGCTGTAAGCAACGCAGGCGGACTCGGAATCATCGGCGTAGGCGGCGCTGACGAGAACTGGCTCAGAGAGCAGATCAAGCTCTGCCGCGAGGCTACTGACAAGCCGTTCGGCGTTAACCTCATGCTCATGAATCCCAGGGCTCCCGAGATCGCAAAGGTCATCGCTGAGGAGAAGGTAAAGGTAGTTACGACAGGTGCAGGTTCACCTGAGAAATACATGGAAATGTGGAAGGAAGCAGGCATCATCGTCGTTCCCGTTACCGCTGGCGTTGCTCTCGCAAAGAGAATGGAGCAGTGCGGTGCTGACGCGGTCATCGCTGAGGGCACAGAGTCCGGCGGACACATCGGTGAGGCTACGACAATGACTCTCGTTCCCCAGGTCGTTGACGCCGTATCCATTCCCGTCATCGCAGCAGGCGGAATCGCTGACGGCAGAGGCGTTGCAGCGGCTTTCATGCTTGGCGCTGAGGGCGTGCAGTGCGGAACCGTTTTCTGCGCGTGCGACGAAGTCAACGTTCACCCCAACTACAAGGACATGGTCGTAAAGGCAAAGGACAACTCCACGAGAGTTACCGGAAGATCCTACGGACATCCCGTCAGACAGATCAGAAACGCCCTTTCCAACAAGTATCTTGAGATGGAGCAGAGCGGCGTAACCTTCGAAGAACTCGAAGGACTCACGGTTGGAAGCCTTAGAAAGGCCGTTGTTGAAGGCGACACGAAGCAGGGCACCTTCATGGCAGGACAGATCGCAGGCCTCATCAAGGAAGTAAGGCCCGCAAAGGTCATCATCGAGTCGATGTTTGAAGAGGCTGACAAGCTTCTCGGTAGAAAGTTGGAAGCATAATGAAGATAGCTTTTTGTTACCCGGGACAGGGCGTGCAGCAGATTGGCATGGCGCAAGGCTTTGTAGAGACAAGCCCTGAGGCCGCGGCGATGCTCGTTAAGGCATCCGAGGCTGCTGACGTCGACATGGCAAAGCTCCTTTTTGAGGAGAACGAAGACATCAACATTACTGAGTTCACTCAGCCCGCGCTTGTTACCGCTTGCTGCATCATCACTGACGCTCTTCTTAAGGCAGGCGTTAAGCCTGAAGTAACCGCTGGCCTTTCACTCGGAGAATATTGCAGCCTTTACGTTGCGGGCGCTCTTAGTTTTGAAGACGCGGTAAGGCTCACGAGGATCAGGGGAAGACTCATGTCTACCGCCGTTCCCGCAGGCGAAGGTTCAATGGCTGCGGTTATCGGCCTCGATAAGATGCAGGTCGAAAGCGTCACCAACACAATAGAAAACGTATGGCCCGCAAACTTCAACTGCCCCGGACAGATCGTCATCACGGGCAAGAAGGAGGCAGTCGCTGAGGCCATGCCCAAGCTTTCCGAAGCAGGCGCGCTCAAGGTCGTCGAGCTCAACGTTTCCGGACCTTTCCATTCGCCTCTTCTCAAAGTGGCAGGCGAAGAGCTTGCAAAGGAATTGGAGAATGTTGAATTAGGCGATCTCAAGATCCCCTATTTTGCAAACTTCAACGCTTCGAAGATCACTGACAAGTCTCAGATCAAAGAACTTTTGAAAGAGCAGGTCTACAGCCCCGTAAGGTGGGAGCAGACGCTTTACGAGCTTGAAAAGATGGGCGTCGACACGATCGTGGAAGTCGGACCCGGAAGGACCATCGCGGGCTTTGTCAGAAAGACGGTTCCGTCAATAAAGGTTATCGGCGTATCAACACCGGAAGACATAGAAAAATTACTCGAAAAGATCGGATGATTCAGGAGGAAATAATATGGCAGACGAAAGAAAAACGGCAATAGTAACAGGCGCTTCGAGAGGCATCGGCCTTGCGATCGCAAAGAAGCTCGCAAAGAGCGGATACAACGTCGCGGTAGTTGACGCATGCCCCCTTGAAAACAGCGAGAACGCTGTAAGCGAAGTCAAGGCTCTTGGCGTTGACGCTAAGGCATATCAGTGCAATGTCGCTGACTTCGCCGCAGTTGAAGCGACTGTAAAGCAGATCAATGAAGACTTCGGCGGCATCTACATCCTCGTTAACAACGCGGGCATCACGAGGGACGGACTCCTCATCAAGATGAGCGAGGAGAATTTTGACGCGGTAATCAACGTCAACCTCAAGGGTACGTTCAACTTCATCAAGCACGTTGCTCCCATCATGATGAAGAAGAGGGAGGGAAGGGTCGTAAGCATTTCCTCCATCGTCGGCATCGAGGGCCAGGCAGGCCAGGTCAACTACTCCGCTTCAAAGGCAGGCGTCATCGGCGTTACCAAGTCCTGCGCAAGGGAGTTTGCTTCAAGGAACATCACCTTCAACGCGATCGCTCCCGGTTATGTTGAGACTCCCATGACCGCAGTCCTCACTGACAAGCAGAAGGAAGCGATCTTCGAGATGATCCCGCTCAAGAGATACGGTCAGCCTGAGGACATCGCAAACGCAGTCAACTTCCTGTGCTCCGAGGATGCTTCATACATCACCGGACAGGTCCTTTCCGTTGACGGCGGAATGCACATGTAATCAAAGATTTACGGAGAATAAACAAATGGCAAACAGAGTCGTAGTAACCGGAATGGGTGCGATCACGCCCCTCGGAAACACAGTTGAGACTTTTTGGGAAGGTCTCAAAAAGGGCAAGGCGGCTACCGGCCCGATCACCAAGTTCGATACGAGCAATTCCAAGATCAAGCTCGCATGCGAAGTCAAGGATTTCGATCCGCTTAACTACATGGACTTCAAGGCGATGAAGAGAATGGAACCGTTTGCTCATTTTGCAGTTGCCGCTGCAAAGGAAGCGATCGAATCTTCAGGCCTCGACATGACGAAAGAGGATCCTTACAGGGTTGGCGTCATCGTAAGCTCCGGAATCGGATCCCTCCAGGCTCACGAAAGAGAGCAGGTCAGATATGAGAAGAACGGCAAGATTGCTCCTATGTACATCCCGATGATGATCGCAAACATGGCGTCTGCCAACATCGCGATCATGTACGGAATGAAAGGCATCAACACATGCGTTGTTACCGCTTGCGCAACGGGCGCCCACTCGATCGGCGACGCTTTCAAGGCGGTCAAGTACGGCGATGCTGACGTAATGGTCACGGGCGGCTGCGAGGCTTCCGTCTGCAAGACCGGCGTTCAGGGCTTTGCCGCTCTCACGGCTCTTTCAACGAACGAAGATCCCGAGACGGCTTCAAGACCGTTCGATAAGGACAGGGACGGCTTCGTAATCGGTGAAGGTTCAGGCGTTTTGGTTCTCGAGAGCCTTGAGCACGCACAGGCAAGAGGCGCGAACATCCTTGCCGAGATCGTAGGTTACGGCGCAACGTGCGACGCGTTCCACATCACTTCACCTGCTGAAGACGGAAGTGGCGCAGGCGAGGCTATGATCATCGCGATGAAGGAAGCAGGCATCAAGCCTTCC
>JAFZVF010000065.1 GCA_017617935.1 Clostridiales bacterium
GTCATCTCTGCAGTCATCTACCCCATCGAGGCTCACTGGACATGGGGCGGCGGCCGGCTTGCACAGATGGGGTTCCACGATTTCGCAGGTTCAAACTGCATCCACATGGTCGGTGGTATCTCAGCTCTGATCGGTGCAGCTATTCTTGGACCCCGTATCGGAAAGTTCGTTAAGGATGAAAATGGCAAGGTTACAAAGGTTAACGCATTCCCCGGCCACAACATCCCGATCGGTGCTTTAGGCGTATTCATCCTCTGGCTCGGCTGGTATGGATTTAACGGCGCGGCAGCCACATCACTCGAACAGCTCGGCGGAATCTTCGTAACAACAACAATTGCACCTGCAATCGCAACAGTTACCTGCATGATCTTCACATGGGTCAAGTACGGAAAGCCCGACGTTTCAATGTGCCTCAACGCTTCACTCGCAGGCCTCGTAGCCATCACCGCTCCCTGCGACACGGCAGACGCTCTTGGTGCATCCATCATCGGTATCGTTTCAGGATTGCTCGTATGCTTCGGCGTATGGCTCCTTGACAACAAGCTCCACATCGATGACCCCGTCGGTGCAGTTGCAGTTCACATGATGAACGGTATCTGGGGAACGATCGCAGTCGGTCTCTTCTCCACATCAACGGTTCCCGGCTACTCTGTTGCAGACGCTAACGGCAACGTTATGACAGGTCTCTTCTATGGCGGCGGATTAAAGCTCCTCGGAATCCAGATGATCGGCATGCTCGCAACAGCTGGCTGGACGGTAGTTACCATCACGATCACGTTCTTCGCTATCAAGAAGCTTGTCGGTCTCCGTGCTTCCGAAGAAGAAGAGATCACAGGTCTTGACGTTACAGAACACGGTCTCGTTTCCGCATACTCCGGCTTCTCCATCATGGATACAACAGACAACATGATGTCAGTCAACGAGAACACCGACCTCGGTGTTGCAGAATATGACAAGGCTTCTGACACTCTCAAGGAAGCTGCAGTACCTGTAGTCAATACGGTTGCTCCTTCCTACGATACGGGCATCCACAAGGTCGTCATCATCGCCAAGCTTTCTCGTTTCGATACTCTGAAGAAGGCAATGAACGACATAGGCGTAACCGGTATCACTATGATCCAGTGCATGGGCTGCGGCGTCCAGAAGGGTGCCGGAGAGAAATACAGAGGCGTCGAGGTCGACACTACGCTCTTACCTAAGGTCAAGGTCGAAGTCGTCGTATCCACGATCCCTGTCGACAAAGTCATCGCAGCTGCCAAGAAGGCGCTCTACACAGGCCACATCGGCGACGGCAAGATCTTCGTTTACAACGTTGACCGCGTCGTAAAGATCAGGACTGGTGAAGAGAATTTCGCAGCATTGGCAGACGTCGAATAAAAAAGATCGAAAAGCACTTCCGCGGCTTAAGTCCTCCGCGCTACGCTTGTGCGGAAATCGCCGCGAAACCGCTTCCCGATCTGGAAAACAATAGACAAAAGCCAGTAGCAGCTAATAACTGCAAACCCCCAAGGGCCCCCGGAGCGAAGTGCTTCGGGGGTTCTACTTTTGTTGGTGCGATCTTTGCGCACTAAAAACAAGGCTCTTATCCATATTTCTATGTACGCCTTATTAATCTCTTTGTGTGTGACGGTAAAAAACAAAAATCATACGATTTTCCCCGTAGGTTTTACATAATAATGCGCTCCGTGAAGTCGCGGCCTGCGGGGAAAATTCGTGATTGCCAGAATATCCCCGTAGGTTTTCTGAAACATCATACAAAATACGATAAAACCTACGGGGAAAACCGGCTTTTTCAATAAAATTACCGTCACCAGAAACAGCGCCTGCCTCAAGAGCGGGACGTCAAGAATGCGCGTACTCCAAGACAAGCTTCTTCAGCACTTCGTAACGCGCCTTTTTCTCCGTCTTGGAAAAATGCACCTCGCGCGTCTGCGGATATTGGTCATCGTAAACAAGCAAAGCCGCCTCTTCGCCGAACTGCTCTGACGTGAGATCAAAGCGCGCGGAACCGATGACGTTGTAGCAGTGAAAAGTCCCGCCCTCGCGCGGAATCCCGTAGACCGAACCTCCGAAAAGATCCTGAACGATGAACGCCGTGATCGAGCACTGTCCCCAAGTTGGATTATCGGAAGTCCAGCGGTCCTGAAGGCGCGGCGCGCAGGTCTCCTTGCGCCAAAGGCCGTCAGACAAAGCATCATACAAAGCCAAAGGCGAAGTGAGCCACGAAGGCGCGCCCGGCAAAGGCTTTACTGAGCCGCAGGTTTCATTTCCGTAGAATTTATACGTCGTCATCAAACTTGCTGCTTCCTGAGAGCATCGTTCTGTCATGGCCCTGCTTTTCAAAATCAGTGCCGCCTTCATCTTCATATTCCTCAGCCTCAGGCTTTGCGGTCATGAAGTCGTAATTCTTGCTCTCGCCATAGCTCCAGCCGGAATCCAAAGGCACGAAGTCAAAGGTGGTCTCGTAAGCTTCCATCGAATACGTCGTGTCAAAATACGCATCAACACCCTGTTCCTTATCGAGTTCGTGAGTGCCCGTCTGCGCAAGATCTTCAAGCTGGTTCTTCTCATGCCCTAGGAGGATCTTCGGTGCCATTTTCGTCAGGAACACCGCGCAAAGGATACCCAAAACCAGACTGACAAAAGCTTCCAGCGGCTCTTCAAACGGGTAATTCATGAAATACAACTGCGCGGACAGATATTGTGATTCCGGCGCTGTTAAGTATTTTATCAATGGAAGTACGCACAACACCGCTAAGGGCACGGTGTACAGGAGAGCGCGCAGACCGACGTTCCAGATCGTCGCCCTGATCTTGGCGCGCCTTTTCGCCGTCTCGATCGTTTCCCAGCCCTTCGAATAGGGAAATTGTCCGGAGACCTTGCCCGTCTGGCCGTTCACGATGTATTGGTATCTCAGGCCCTTGTATTCAAGCGTCAGGAACCAAATCGGAAGAAGCGCGTATTTGACGGTCTGATTGGTATATCTCGTCTTGCTGTGGTGGGCTTTCGGGACGAAATCGTCGTAGCCGAAAGTGATCTTGCGGCACATTTCGAGAGCATACTTGTCGAGCCTCTTATAGATCTTGTCCGTCATGTCCAAAGGCTGCTCGTCGTATTTCTCGGCGAAATATCCCTGCAGGTACTCAGACCTGAACGGAACCAGTTCAGTGTAATCAAACGGCTCGGCGGCCGCCATGAGCCTGTCGGGGAGCTTTACCTCGCCGTCAAACGGCACGTCCTTGAGCCTGAATTTGACCCTGCCGAAAATGCGCTGGCTGTAGTTATTCCCCGTAGGGCCGTATCCGGGAGCAGCCTCATCCGCCGTCCTTCCCTTGAATGCGATTCCAGAGACCAGCGCTTCGACCTCCGAACTGATTATCCAAGTCGGAACGTAAAGTCCGGTCATCTTTGCGAGAACTTCATCGTTGATGTAGTTCTTGGGCAAGTGCGGGATCTCAGCGCAGTGCTCCTTGAAGATGCTTATCGCCTTTTCCTTGTTAAATGCAAAAGGAATGATGTAATCGGGTTTGAACTCACGCGTGAGCCTTCTCGTGACAAGCGCGGGCGAACCGCAGAAAGCGCAGAACGTCGCGGCCGTGTTCTCATCGGTGACGATCTGTGCGCCGCACGAGTTGCAGACGATCTCCTGGCGCCTCTTGTCGTCCTCGCTCATCTCGATCTTGCCGTCGTAATCCTTTTCCGGATTAGAGAGCGCGAAAGAACCCGTGTTGTCAAGCGTTTCAGGATCAAAGACCCCGCCGCAGCTGCCGCACATCAGCGCATTGTGTTCTACGTCGAAATAAAGGTTTGCTCCGCAGTTCGGGCACTTCTTTGAATCCGCCGTAAAAGTGGCGGGATCCATGGCATCCAATGGTGCGGAATTCTTGTTCTCATCCCAAATGGCCATAATCTTTCCCCTTTAGTTATGAACCCTAAATATCTATCCCACTAAAAATTTACATTACGGCAAGAGCAGTTGTCAACTTTATTTGTTCGGAACCTCGCGCGTGTAATCCCCGTAAACAACGTCTCCGCCATAGCTGCTGAAATGCAGCTTTATCGGTTCGCTCGTGCTCTTGAGCTTATAGCCTTTTTTCACCGTGATCGAAGAGCCCGGATCGATCAGTTTGATGTCATTATCACTGTAATCCTTTATTTCAGCGATGAGCGCATGGCTAAGCTCCCTGCCGCCCTGCGTCACTTCATCGTAAACGGACCCGAGATAGGAGATCTCCCTTTTCGTGTCGTTTCGGAGTTCGACCGAAACGAACACCGCATCGTCACCGTCAGAATCAACCGTCTGCGTTATGTCCGTGAGGCTCACCTTTATGTTCCTCTTGTGTGTCTGTTCGGAAACGACGTTGGTCAGGATGATGCCAATGATAACCAGGCCGCAGATCCAGCTTAAGATCAGCGAAATGACGCCGCTCTTGCGGGTCTCCTTTTTCTTCATCGCCTTGATCGCATAAACGGTCGCCGCGACCGCAAAGCTGATATAAATCCCCAACGCGGTGTAAAGAAGGCACTTTACCATCAATGCCCAAACGATCGCCTGGCCGATGTAATCGATTCCGCCCGGGCCGTCGTAGTCAAACGGATAGAATGAGCATCCGAGAAAGATCAGTCCTGAAATGACCGCGATGACCGCAAATATTCTCGCGATCTTATCGGGATGCTTCGTCTTTTTCAGCTTGACGATCATTATGATCGCCGCTACGAAGAACATTACGGCAGGTGCGTAAACAATCAGTCCCATATAATCCTCCCGGACAGCGTTTCTTTTCGGTCATTATATCACGATGGGGTGGCGGTCCTGCTTTTTTGACTAGCCACGCTCATTCCATCTTTCGTTCTATCTTTTATGGAAAAGTTAGAAGGCTTTATAGAATAATGGGCAAAATCGGTCCATATTCCATCTTTCGTTCCATGTTCCGACCAAAAGTTAGAAGGATTCATAGAATCAACGCTTGTAACATTGTTAACGGCACGGCCAAAGCCCTTATTTTCCGCCCCGCAGCAATAATCCCTTGACAGGCTAATTACGATTAGCTAAAATACGGCTAATTTGAATTAGCCGAACAAAGCAGAGTGCCCCGCGGCACTAAAAGTAAAATAAAGGGGAATTTAATGGATACAAAACAAAGGATATTGGACGAAGCGCTGACGCTCTTTTCAGAAAAAGGCTACGCAAACGTCTTTGTCGGCGACATCGCGGAGCGCGTAGGGATCAAGGCGCCGTCGCTTTACAAGCACTACAAGAGTAAGCGCGCGATCTTTGACGCGATAATCGAAGAGATGAACAGAAGGTTCGAAGAACAGGCTAAGGCCATGAACATCAACGGATCAAACGCGGCCGCCGATGCAAAGGTCTACGAAAACATGTCAGAAGAGCACCTTCTGGGCTTAGGTCGCCAGTTCTTCCTCTACTTCCTTCATGACGACTACAACAAGCGCTTCAGGAAGATGCTCACGATCGAGCAGTTCCACGACAAGGAGCTGGCTGACCTCTACACAAAGCTCTATGTTGACGACCCGCTTTCGTATCAGGGAATGCTCCTTGGCATGGTCGCGCAGGCGGGGCTCCTCAAGACAGACAATGTTGAGATAATGACCCTTCACTTCTACGCGCCGATCTACTATCTGCTCACGATATGCGACAGGGACCCTTCGCGCGAAGAGCAGGCGCTTAAGACTCTGGACGAACACATCAGGCAATTTAACCGTCTTTATGGGAGGACGAAATAATGAAGATCACGGTAATCAACGGCACCGAAAAACACGGCGTAACGTACAACCTCAAAGAGACTTTTCTGGAGCCTTTCAGGGGCAAGGCTGACATAACGGAATTCTATCTGCCGAAAGACGGCCCGGGCTTCTGCATCGGCTGCACGGCCTGCTTTAGGAATAACCAGAACCAATGCAAAGATGCATCATGCGTGCAGAAGATCGAAAAGGCACTGCACGAAGCGGACCTCCTGGTCTTCACTTCACCAGCTTACGTTTTCCACACGACGGGCGCGATGAAGGCGCTGCTCGACCACTTTGGCTACAGATGGATGCCGCACCGTCCTGCAAAAGAGATGTTCGGCAAGCGCGCGGTCATCATCACGCAGTGCCTCGGCGCAGGCGGATCGTCCACCGCAAAGGACATCAAGGACAGCCTTTCCTGGTGGGGCGTGAGCTATATAAAAACATATACTTTCAAGCTCATGAGCGAGATCGACTGGAATAAGATCACTGATAAAAAGCGCGCGCAGATGACGAGCAAACTCAAAGCCGCGGCGGCAAAGTTTGCCTCTA
>JAFZVF010000066.1 GCA_017617935.1 Clostridiales bacterium
CTGTAGTTTTTCTGAAAAATTCATATCTTATTACCTCCGCTTTGTCAGATGTTTCCCTCGTCCGATCAAACAATCGGGTACCGAGCTCGGTTCTCATTGTATAAACATGCGGATATTGTCTCAATTAATCATTAGTTGCATTATTGCTACTCTTGTTATACATTTGTTAACTATGTTTTAAACACCTTTTTCTGAGACCATAAATGATCGTTATAATTATGTTAAGGCCTGAAATTCGTCTTGTCCACCGCTTCGTACAAATCCATGCCCATTTGTTTCTCGAAGTAAGCCTTAAGTCCGAGATTGGTGTCCCATTTTTAACATGTTAAGAATAGCAGATTTCCGGTTGGTTTGATATACTAGAGGCAGATTTGTTTAGGTTATAGACAGAATGATCATGAAGAGAAGGAAAATTACTTATGGAAAAGTACATTGAAGGAAATAAAGCGGCATGGGAAGAAGCGTTTGATAAAAGAGACGCATCCTGGGGTGCCGATATAACAGAGCGCATACAGAAAGAAGACTATCCGTTCTTTGAAAAAGAAATGGCTGCTGTCTTGCGAAGCATCGATACGGAAGGAAAGACGATCGGTCAGTTCTGCTGTAACAACGGCCGCGAACTGCTTTCTCTGGTAAAATGCGGAAAAGCAGCGAAAGGGATAGGCTTTGATATAGCTGAAAACCAGGTGGCTTTTGCCAATGAAAAAGCCAACGAACTGGGCCTGTCCTGTGAATTTGAGGCCATAAACGTTTATGACATAGACGATAGTTTCAAAGAACGGTTTGATATTGTGATCATTACTATAGGCGCGTTATGCTGGTTTGAAGATTTGAATCGCTTTTTTGAGGTCGTGGCCAAATGCATGAAGCCGGGCGCCGTGATCGTGCTTAACGAACAGCATCCCTGCACGAACATGCTTGCTACGGAAGGCGATGCGGAGTTTGATCCGGAACACAGGAAGGAATGTCATTTTTCTTACTTCGAGCATGAATGGACCGGAAACGGCGGCATGTATTATATGACAAAGAAGAACTACCATTCCAAGACCTTTACCGATTTTACCCATTCGATGTCGGAGATCATATCCGGAATGTGTAACAACGGGATCTTTATCACAGGACTTCAGGAGTTCGATCACGACATCAGCGGCGGTTTTTCTTCAATCGATCATAGCGGTTTTCCGCTCTCTATGATCTTACAGGGTATCAAAGAGTAATAAATGTGAGGATGTATATGCCGAAATGATACCCGCGCAGATAAATTCGAATTGATAGTCGGAGGTACAGAAATGGCAAAAAAGATACTGGTATTACTGATAGCACTCGCTACACTTTTCACATCTTTTAACGCGCTGCCCGTGCAGGCAGACGAGGCGGTCAAGCCCGCTGCCCCGAAGTTTAAGCTGAAGATCTCCGAGGACGAGAGCCTTATCACGATCACGATCTCGAAAAACGCTGATGCCGACGGCTACCGTATCTATGCCAAGGAACCCGGAAGCGGAAAGATCCGTTCCGTTGCCCTGATCAAAAAGAATGGTAAAAAGACGAGGACATTTACGTATTCGCCTTTTTACCCCGGCAAGTATACCTTCAGCGTCAAGGCATATCACAAGGAAGGAAAGACCAAGGTCTGGTCGGACGCTTCCGTCAGAAAAAACATCACCGTTAAGTCGGACGTTTTGTCGCGAGTTCCTGTGGGGATCAGATTTGCCGAGGGCACTCTCACGGATTTCACGATGGGGATCGGAATTCCGGGCGGATGCGACAGAGACAAATACCAGTTCGAATACGAATGTGATGAAGAGTTTGAAAACGCAGTGGTCAGGCTGCTTATAGTTGATCCCGACGGAACACGTGCCGTGTCATCACCGTTTAACTATGACGAAACGGAGAGGGCGGTCGGCGCCATCGAACTGGGAGAATGCTATGCGATCCTCTACGCATTCGAAAAAGAGGCAGATGTGGAGCTGAGGAATCCGCTCGCCCGCTCCGAGATGATAAAGCTGCGCAGCATGGACGAGAAAGGCAACACCGCACCCAAATATGCCGATATCACCTTCAAGAACGGATACGCGTATTTCGGAACCGGGCCTACCAAGCTGATCACCGACAAAGTGCTTAAGGCAAAGATCCTCGCTGCGGAAAAGGATCACGAGTTTTATCTGTATGACGGAGATGAGTACATGTACGATGATCATTTCGATATAGGCCCGTTCAAGTATGTCCCCGTGGAATGGAGGATCCTTGAACAGACCGATGATTACGTGCTCCTTATGAACAACAGCATTATTGAAGGCGGCGGTTATGACGGGTATCGCGAAACAAAGACCACCACTTGGAAGACGAGCAGTCTGTATTATATGCTTAACGAACCCAACAATTACAAAAAAGAAGAAAGAACGTTCTGGCCGAAGACAAAGATCGTAGAGCGTGTTCTGATCGACATGGATATCTGCGGAACTAAGGCCAAGTTTGGCATACCGACGCTGGAAATGCTGACGAATAAAGATTACGGTTTCAGTACTTCTAAGGACGCCGACAAGAACAGGGTCGTTGAGCCTTCAAAGATCTATGATCTCGGTACCAATCACAAGGCAACGAGGCATGGGGTCACGCTGTACGGCATGTACTGGGTAGCGAACGAGAAGCCCGGCGAGACCATACTGGTCGACCAGAACGGCAAGATCCGTATCGGAGAATTTGACTGTAACGTTTATGAGTTCGGCGTTGTAAATGTCATAAAAGTCAACCTGAAGTTCTGTAATGTTTTTTACAAATAACAGCTTAAGAAATACAAAACCACAAATCGCTACCAATACGCTTGCCAAGGACCCGGAGACGACAGGGCTGATAGTGGATAATGTCGAGGTGGACACCGGCAAGAAAACAGATTGTTAAGTTCACTCGTCAAACCAAGTTCCATGGAAAGCTTTCACGGACAACACAGGTGGTGCATATGAGCGAAGAGCTGAAAATGAGCGTGTCCTCGATGACACGTACAAAAGACAACAAGGCAGTATATATTCTGTTTACGGACGGAGAAAAAAGTGCTGAGCTCTCTCTGCCCGAAGGTAAAATTATAAGCAACAAAGGCTTTTCCGACGAGGAAATCGCCGGGCTTAAGTATTACATCTGCAACAATCAGGAAACGATCTACGCGATGGCCAAGAAGGTAAATCCCGTAAAGGCCATGATGAACGACGGACGGCCCTCGGCTTTCTGATGAGGATTCTTCTGAAGAGAAAATGCGGGCCACCGAAGGTGGCCTTCAAGTCTGGATTTATACGAACAAAAAAACAGATCGCAAGATCTGTTTTTTGTTCGTGCGGGGGATGGGACTTGAACCCACATGAAATTGCTTTCACACGGACCTGAACCGTGCGCGTCTGCCAATTCCGCCACCTCCGCGAATATACCGACTGACGAATTATAGCACAGAGAGTGAAAGCTTTGCAAGAGGATTGTGTTTTAAACAAAAGGCTAATTTGGCGATTGTTTTGTTTATGCGGGATTTTTAGCGATTTATTTACTAAACAGCTTGATTTTATGCCGGGAATTTGCTACAATAAAAAATGGTTAGATTTTAATATTCGTATTTGTGAGCAAAACAAGGAAACTTCATGAAAGGTTTACAAGAAATCATAAAGCATGTATCCTTGCTCGCGCAGCTGGGCTTGTCGTTCGCGGCACCTCTTGTGTTGTGCATGTTGGGATGCTGGTGGCTTGACAGCAGATTTGAGCTCGGAGCCTGGATCTACATCGTGGGGATTGTTTTCGGGCTTGGAGCCGCCTTTATGACAGCATATAAGTTTTATTTGTTTACGGTGAACAAGACAGAAAAGGAAAAAAAGAACCCGATCTCCTTTAACGACCATTCTTGAGACACGAATGTGTGTGACCGCAGGAAACAGCGGAGCCGGACGATCCGTGACCGCAGGAAACCGAAGAACCGGTCGGAACAAGGGTCAGCAAGGAGCAGGGTTATCAGCCGGGGGAAAAGATATGAGCGGACGAAGGGGAATCGATCCTGTTGTCAGGAAAGAGACATTGAGGGTCGGAGCGATCGCTTATGCGGGAATAGCAATCATGCTCCTCGGCTTTTTCTTATTAAACAGGTTTTGCCCTCCCGAAGTATGGGATGTGCCTTTTGATTATACGGTGATACTCGGCGGAGTGTGCTGCGGTGTCATTGATATACTCAACTTCTTCCTTATGGGTCTCGCGGTCGTTAAAGTGACATCACTCGAGCCGGCCGTCGACGAGGAAGGAAACGTGTCCGAAGAGGACACCGGCAGAGCTCGCAAGATCATGAGCACCAGCATGAGGCTGAGATTCCTTATGATGATAGTGTGGGTAGTGATCGCGATCGCAGTGCCTTGCTTCAACCCGGTTGCGGGGATCATGCCTTTGCTGTTCCCGACACTCGGGATCAAGCTTCTTGGCATAGCGAACAAAGCCTGAGCGTAAGCCGTGAAACCCGGAGCTTTGACATAGGCGTTAAAACAAACACTTATAAAAAGTAGGTGAAATGAATGGAGATTAGTATTTCCGGAGCAAAGGTCTACGGTTATATCGGACCGGATATCCCGCTGCTCGGCAGGTTCCCCCTGACCGAGACACTGATAGTGAGTTGGATAGTGATGCTTGCGATCACGTTGCTGTGCGTCTTCCTCACTCACAACATGAAGGTTGAAAAGATCAGCAAACGACAGGCGCTTGCCGAGTGGCTGGTCGAGATGGCGGACAAGTTCGTCATCGGCAACATGGGTTCGAAGTTCTCGTACATGGTTCCCTTCGTTGCGGCGCTGTTTGCGACAAGCCTTTTCTCGAACCTTATCGGACTTCTCGGGGTGAGAAGCCCTACCGCCGACCTCAACACCGAAGCGGCATGGGCGATCGTCGTGTTCATCATGATCACGGCGCAGAAGATAAAAGCGGGTGGATTCGGAGGTTACCTCCTGGGATTCACAAAACCCATCCCGCTGCTCACACCTTTTAATGTGCTTTCCGAGCTGTCAACACCCATCAGTATGGCGTGCCGTCACTTCGGAAACATCCTCTCGGGTTTGGTTATCAACGGCCTGATCTACGCTGCGCTCGCAGGAGCCGGCTCGGCGCTGTTCGGACTGATCCCCGGAGCGGTCGGAAACGTGCTTTCGACCATACCGATCCTTGATGTTGGAATCCCGGCGATCCTCTCGTTCTACTTTGACTGGTTCACCGGAGTCATGCAGGCTTACATCTTCTGCATGCTGACCACCATGTATATCGCCAATGCAGCGGAGGGCTGACAGGCGGCAAATAAACACAGAAATCTATATTCAGGAGGAATACTTATGGATCTACTTGCAAAAGGAATCGCACTCGCAGGATGTGCAATCGGCGCAGGACTGGCACTTATCGCCGGTATCGGCCCCGGTATCGGTGAAGGAAATGCGGTAGCAAAGGCTCTTGAAGCAATTGGACGTCAGCCTGAGTGCAAAAGCTCCGTAACATCCACGATGTTACTTGGTTGTGCCGTTGCCGAGACAACCGGTATCTACGGTTTCGTTACCGGTCTTCTGCTCATCTTCGTAGCACCCGGATTATTTATCGACAAGATCGTTTGAGATTAGGATTTAGGAGGAAAGAGCATGGGAAGCTTTGTTTTGCTTTCTGAGGCAGCCCAGATTGAAGAAGCCGGATTGGTTTCCATCGATACCTGGACCATTATTGCCATGATATGCAATCTCTTCATACAGATGCTCCTGATCAAGAAGTTCCTTTTCAAGCGTGTTCGTGATGTTCTTGATAAGCGTCGCGAGCTGGCCGAGGAAGAACTCCGCAAGGCCAGAGTTTCGCGTGATGAGGCTGAGAAGCTCAGAACAGAGTACGAGAACAACATGGAACAGGCTCGCGAGAAAGCTACGCAGATCATCGATCTTGCCCAGAAGAATGCTACTGCTAAGAGTGATGAGATCATCAGAGAGGCTTCGCAGGAGGCTGTGGCCATGAAGGCCCGCGCCGAAGCGGATATTGCCCTCGAGCGCAGAAAGGCTGTCAACGAAGTCAAGAACGAGATCGGCAGCATGGCCATGGAAATTGCCGGCAAGGTTATCGAACGCGAAGTCAGCGAGCAGGATCATGCTAAGCTGATCGACGAGTTCATCGAGCAGGTCGGAACTTGATAATTTGAGGAGGTTGACATGACGCAGCGTGCCGTTATTTACGGAGGCAGCCTCTACGAACTCGCAGTGGAAGAGAATCGCGCGGCGCAGATCCTCGAAGAGCTGACTGAAGTGTTCAAGCTTTTCAGGGAGAACCCCGATTACCTTACGCTCCTGCTCGAGCCGTCCATCAAGAAGGACAAGAGGCTCGAGCTTATCGAGGAAGCCTTCGGAAGCTCTTGTGACCGCTACCTTGTGAATTTCCTTAAGCTTTTGTGTGAACGCGGACTTCTGCGTGAATTCGAAGGTTGCAGGGAAACATTCATCAAGAGGTACAACCGTGATAACAACATCTCGGAAGCACTCGTCACAAGCGCTGTCGCATTGACTGAACAACAGCTTGCGGCCCTTCGTGAGAAGCTTGAAAAGAACACCGGACGTAAGATCGACATCAAGACCAAAGTCGATGCGAGCGTGCTCGCCGGACTTAAGGTCGAGATCGACGGTAAACAGTACGACGGCACGGTGAGCACCCGTCTTGAGAGCATTCACAGGAAACTGTCAGAGACTATTATCTAAAGGATGGAAAGGAATTATGCAGTTAAAACCCGAAGAAATATCCAAAGTCATCCGCAGCCAGATCAAATACTACGAGAATACCATTAAGCAGAACGAAACCGGAACCATCCTCAACGTAGGTGACGGTATCGCCAGGGCAGCCGGTCTTATCAACTGCATGTCGGGCGAGCTGATCGAGTTCGAGGACGGAAGCTTCGGTATGGCTCAGAACCTTGAAGAGAACAGCGTTTCTATCGTGCTCTTCGGTTCCGACGAGAAGATCGGTGAAGGCCAGACCGTTAACCGTACCGGTAAGGTTGTGTCGGTTCCCGTAGGTGACGCCATGATCGGGCGTGTTGTTAATGCCCTTGGTCAGCCCATCGACGGAGCGGGTCCCATCGTGACGGAAGAATTCCGTCCCATCGAGAGCACCGCACCCGGTATCTGCGAGAGGCAGTCCGTATTTGAGCCCCTTGAGACGGGCATCAAGGCCATCGATTCCATGATCCCCATCGGAAGGGGACAGCGTGAGCTTATCATCGGCGACCGCCAGACCGGAAAGACGACCATGGCAACGGATACCATCATAAATCAGAAAGGCAAGGACGTAATCTGTATCTACGTGGCTATCGGCCAGAAGAGATCAACGGTTGCCGGCCTTGTTGAGAACCTTAAGAAAAACGGCGCCATGGATTACACGATCGTTGTATCCGCGAGCGCTTCGGAGGCATCGCCCCTCCAATACATTGCGCCTTACTCGGGCTGTGCAATGGGTGAGTACTTCATGAATAAGGGCCGTCACGTGCTTGTTATTTATGATGACCTCTCTAAGCACGCAGTTGCTTA
>JAFZVF010000067.1 GCA_017617935.1 Clostridiales bacterium
GAAAAAAGGAGTGCCTTAAGCACTCCTTATATTGGTGACCCCAAGCGGATTCGAACCGCTGATTGCGCCGTGAGAGGGCGCCGTCTTAACCACTTGACCATGGGGCCGTTTGACTTTTGCCCGTGTATATTACCACAGGTTCAAGTCTGACGCAAGTATAAAGCGTTACCTTTCGTTCATCGGGACGTAAGGTCTTCTCTTGTTGACGCACTTGAAGGCCGGGCGCATAATCCTGCCGCCGCTTACGAGCTCTTCTATTCTATGGGCGCTCCAACCTGCAATTCTGCCGCATGCGAAAAGCGGCGTGAAGAGTTCCTGCGGGATTCCGAGCATTGAATATACAAGGCCTGCGAAGTAGTCGACGTTCGCGCAAACGATCTTGTCGTTCTTCTTTACCTCGTGGAAAACGTCGGGAGCGAGCTTTTCAACGCGCAGATAGAGATTGAACAGATCCATGTTGCCAGTCTCTCTGGCAAGGAGCTCAGCATACTTCTTGATGGTAACAGTCCTCGGATCGGAAAGCGTGTAGACTGCGTGACCTATGCCGTAGATAAGGCCTGAATGATCGAACGCCTCTCTCTTCAGGATCGACGTGAGATATGCTCTGATCTGGTCTTCATCTTCCCAATTGCTGACGTGCTCACGCAGATCCTTCATCATGCCGTAAGCCTTGCCGGAAGCGCCGCCGTGCTGGGGGCCCTTCAAGGAACCAACTGCGGCCGCCATGACGGCATAAGTGTCTGAACCCGTGGAAGACACAGCGTGAGTTACGAAGGTGGAATTGTTGCCGCCGCCGTGCTCAGCGTGGAGAACGAGCATGAGATCCAATATCCTTGCCTCAAGATCAGTGAACTTTCCGTCGGGACGCATCAGGTAAAGGATGTTCTGGGCGGTGTTGTACTCAGGCTTAGGATCGTGGATATAGAGGCTGTGATGCTCGATGTAGTGTCTTCTCGCCATATATGCATAAGCGATGAGGACCGGGAATCTTGCAATAAGCTCGGTGCACTGTCTGACGACGTTCGGAATGTCCGTCGCGTCAGGGTTGTCATCGTATGAATAGAGGGCAAGAACGGATCTTGCGAGCTTGTTCATGACGTCCGGGGACGGAGCCTTCATGATCATGTCTTCGGTGAAGTTCTCAGGCAGGCTTCTTACGCTTGAAAGAAGGTTGTTGAAGTCAGCAAGACCTTCTTTGGTGGGAAGATCGCCCGTAAGGAGCAGGAACGCTATCTCTTCAAAGCCGAATCTCTTCTGGGGGAAGAATCCGTTTACGAGATCGGTGATCTCATAACCCTGATAGAAAAGCTTTCCCTCGACCGGGATCCTGTCTGCGTCATCAACGATGTAGCTCATGACTTCGCCGACCTCTGTGAGGCCTACGAGAACGCCGGTTCCGTCGTTGTTACGAAGGCCGCGCTTAACGTTGTATTTCGTGTACAGCTCCGGATTGATGTGCGATTTAACGCATGCGATATCCGCGATCTTGTTTATAAGCTGTTCTTTCTGTTCCTGATTCATATTGTCACCCTCTTGTCCGGCAATGCCGGTGGTGCTTTCTAGTATTACTTATGCGTGCTGCTCTCTCGTGAAGTTCAGGAGGCCGCCTGCAAGGAGCATTCCGCACTGTCTGTCGGAGATGGAAAGAGTAGTTGCGAAATCGTAGCCCTGCGTCTTGTTCGTTACGATGACGGGCTTGCCTTCCTTGGCAGCGATAACCTGGTTCCTTGCGTCCTTGATCTCGAGTTCGTCGAGGAGCCCCAACTTGTCGTAGTCAGCCTTGTCGTTGAATACGAGCGGAAGGATTCCGTTGTTGATGAGGTTTGCCATGTGGATCCTTGCGAATGAGAGTGCGATGACGCCCTTGACTCCAAGCTGGAGCGGAGCGAGAGCAGCGTGCTCACGTGAAGATCCCTGACCGTAGTTCTCTCCGCCGACGATGAATCCGCCGTTGTTCTCCTTTGCCCTCTTCGGGAACTCCTCGTCACAAGGCGTGAGGCAGAAGTCTGCGAGGTAAGGAACGTTACTCCTGTAAGGAAGGAGCTTGGAGTTCGAAGGCATGATGTGGTCTGTGGTAATGTTGTCCTCGAGCTTGATAAGGACCTTGCCGTCAACCTCGTCACCGAGCGCTTTGTTAACCGGGAAAGGCTTGATGTTCGGACCTCTTACGACCTCGACGTCGCTGCTGGACTCTGCGGGCATGATGACCATGTTGTCGTTGACCATAAAGTTCTCGGGCATCTCTACTACCGGAGGCTCACCGAAATCCGCAGGATCCGTGACAACACCCGTGATGGCTGCAACTGCAGCAACCTCAGGGCTTACGAGATAGATGGAAGCGGACTTTGTTCCGGATCTTCCATAGAAGTTTCTGTTGTTCGTACGGAGCGAAACCGCGTTTGTCTTAGGCGACTGGCCCATGCCGATGCAGGGTCCGCATCCGCACTCGATGATCCTTGCGCCTGCAGCGATCATGTCGGAAAGCGCGCCGTTCTCAGCGAGCATGTTGAATACCTGCTTGGAACCCGGAGCGATGACGAGTGAAACGTCAGGTGCAACGGTGTGTCCCTTGAGGATGGCTGCCACCTTGAGCATGTCGTAAAGTGAAGAGTTCGTGCATGAACCGATGCAGCACTGGTCAACCTTGAGGCCTGCGACTTCCTTGATGGATACGACCTGGTCAGGCATGTGAGGCTTTGCGATGAGCGGTCTCAATGTAGCGAGGTCGATCTCGATCTCCTCATCGTAAACAGCGTCGTCATCAGCCTTGATCTCGGACCAGGCGTCTTCCCTGTCCTGAGCCTTGAGGAATGCTCTTGTAACCTCATCAGAGGGGAAGATCGAAGTTGTCGCGCCAAGCTCAGCGCCCATGTTCGTGATCGTAGCACGCTCAGGAACTGAAAGGGTCTTTACGCCGTCGCCTGCATACTCGATGATCTTGCCGACGCCGCCCTTAACGGTCATGATGCGGAGAACCTCAAGGATGATGTCTTTAGCAGTTGCCCAGTTTCCGAGCTTGTTCTTGAGGGTAACACGGACCATCTTGGGCATCGTGATGTAGTAAGGACCGCCGCCCATAGCTACTGCAACGTCAAGTCCGCCTGCGCCGATGGCAAGCATTCCGATACCGCCGCATGTAGGTGTATGAGAGTCAGATCCGAGCAGAGTCTGTCCCGGTATGCCGAAACGCTCTACGTGTACCTGGTGGCAGACGCCGTTGCCGGGACGAGAGAATCTGATGCCGTGCTTTGCCGTAACTGTCTGGATGTACTTGTGGTCGTCAGCGTTCTCAAAACCGGACTGGAGCATGTTGTGGTCGATGTATGCGACGGAAAGCTTCGTCTTAACGCGGTCAACGCCGATAGCCTCGAACTGGAGGTATGCCATGGTTCCCGTGGAATCCTGTGTAAGCGTCTGGTCGATCCTGATCGAGATCTCCTCGCCTGCCTTCATCTCACCGGATAAAAGGTGATCCTTGATAATCTTCTGTGAAATCGTCATGCCCATGGATATGATCCTCCTTATATTAGCCTTGCAATTATAGCATTTTTAAATATAAAAAAGGGGTAACGCAAAAAAACAACCGCAAATTTCAATATTTACAACAAAAAGACCTCTTTCAAGGTCTTTGATTTTTATCAATTTGGTTGCGAATCTCACTAAATTCAGCGCGCGTCACGCTTTGAAGCAAGCACGTATCCGATTATCGCTGAAGCGGCCGCGGCGTTAAGCGATTCAGCCTTTCCGGGCATCGGGATCTTGACGAGGCTCTTGCATTTTGCGGAAGTCTCTTCCGAAAGCCCTCTTCCTTCGTTGCCGATGAGGTATGCGGCGGGAAGCGTTATGCCGGATTCATTAAGTTCTTCTCCGTGAAGATGCATTGCAAGAGTGGTCACGCCATTCTTTTCAAAAAACGAAAAAGCGTCATCCAAGGAAGCGGTAACCAAAGGCAGATGCCAGACGGATCCCATGGAAGCCCTTATCGTCTTCTCATTAAAGGGATCGCAAGTGCCCTTGCTCATTATCACCGCGGTGAAATCGAATGCGTCTGCCGTACGGATTATCGTACCGAGATTGCCCGGATCCTGTACGTCTTCAAGCACCGCATATACGTCACTTCCGTCACCCCTTATCGGGACGTCCTTTTCAAGTACGGGCTGCTTGATCAGGCACGCTATTCCCTGCGGATTTACGGTCGAAGCAATCTTTTTGAAGCATTCTTCGCTTAAAACGGTGACCTCCGCGCCTTCAGCGTACTGCTCGGCCCAAGGAACGTTCTTTTCGGTAACGATGACTTCCGAAGGCTTTATGCCCGATTCGAAAGCCTCCCTGCAAAGCCTCTCACCTTCAAGGAAGACAAGACCCTCGCGCCTCGCCTCCTCACGCTTGTGAAGTGACGCAAAACGCTTTACCTTGGCGTTGTCACGACTGGTGATCACGTTCATCCCAAAAGACCGTTGGTCCCGCCAGCGATAGACAATGCCAGATAAGAAGCCACGCACAAAGGAATGAGAAGTCCGATAAACATGCCCTTAGAGATCTTTTTCTTTGTAATGGAGAAAATGAGAACGAAAATGCTGAATCCCAAAATTGCCAGCGTTCCAAAAGCGCCCAAAGCAACGTCAGCGGAAGAACCGCCTTTGAATATCACGACAAGCAGGATCAGACCGAGCAATGCAGTCGTGATCGAACTGACTATCGTAAGAATCTTTGAAAAGATCGTTTTTCCCTCCGGAGCTCCATAAATGGGAGCAGTAGGATGAGCGTATACGGGAGCCTGATAAACAGGCATCGGCTGAACGGGCGCATACTGAGGCTGCGCAGGTGCATACTGCTGCATTGGTGCGTATTGCTGCGCGGGAACAAATGGCTGCTGAACCGCCGGCTGCTGTACCACAGCCTGCTGAGCCTGATATGCGGCCATGGCATTACGGCCATAGACAGAATCCGACGGATATACAGGAGTTACTGGAATGGGCTGAAAACCCTGCATTACGGGCGCGGGAGCAGGTGCAGGAGCCGGTGCTGAAGCCGGTGCCGCCACAGGTGCCGCCGCAGGTGTTGCCGTGACCGCCGCTACTACTGCAGCCGGAGCAGCCGCAGGGGCTGGGGCAGGTGTAGGCGTAACCTCAGGTGAAGCCGCAGGAGCCGTTTCAGGGGTTACCGGTGTACTGACTCTGGTTCCGCAATTCTCGCAGAATACAGAATCGTCAGGTATCTCGCTTCCGCACTGTTTGCAAATCATAAAAATCTCCCTTCAAACCATATCAAGTCTAGTGAAATCATAAAATACCAAGACCGGTTTGGCAAGAATTCCAAGATTACCTGCCAAGATTTAACAAAAGTTGACCAACAACTTGGAATACGCCTTCATTTTTCAGATTATTCCAAGTTGCCCGCCATGATTGAGAAAAACCTGGCTGGTAATCTTGGAACTGGACAAAGAAAAAAGCGCGGGAAGATTCCGCGCCTTTGAATTTCCGTTTTATATAAGCTATCAGCCGAGAGCAGCCTTTGCCTTCTCTACGAGAGAAGCGAAGCTTGCTGCATCAGAGATTGCGATGTCAGAAAGGATCTTACGGTCAAGCTCGATGCCTGCCTTCTTGAGTCCGTTCATGAATCTGGAATAGCTCATGTTGTTGAGACGGCATGCGGCATTGATACGAACGATCCAAAGCTTTCTGAAGTCTCTCTTCTTGTTTCTTCTGTCACGGTAAGCATAGTTGCCGGACTTGAGAACCTGCTGGTTAGCTACCTTGAAAAGCTTGCTCTTGTGGCCCCAGTAACCCTTAGC
>JAFZVF010000068.1 GCA_017617935.1 Clostridiales bacterium
CCCGAGATCATCGTAAGGAACGAGAAGAGAATGCTCCAGGAAGCTGTCGATGCACTCATCGACAACGGCCGTCACGGAACACCCGTCAAGGGTTCCACTTCCGCTACGAGCAACAGACAGCTCAAGTCACTGTCCGACATGCTCAAGGGTAAGCAGGGCCGTTTCAGACAGAACCTCCTTGGTAAGCGTGTTGACTACTCCGGCCGTTCCGTTATCATCGTAGGACCTGAGCTTAAGATGCATCAGTGCGGTCTCCCTAAGGAGATGGCTCTCGAGCTCTTCAAGCCCTTCGTAATCAAGAAGCTCGTTGAGATCAACGACAGGCTCAACATCAAGACTGCAAGAAAGCAGGTTGACGAGAGGGTACCTGAGGTTTGGGACATCCTTGAAGAGATCATCGAGGATCATCCCGTTCTCCTCAACCGTGCTCCTACGCTCCACAGGCTTTCCATTCAGGCTTTTGAGCCCGTACTCGTAGAAGGTCGTGCGATCAAGCTCCACCCGCTCGTCTGCACAGGCTTCAACGCTGACTTTGACGGTGACCAGATGGCTGTTCACGTACCTCTCTCCGCAGAGGCACAGGCTGAGGCTAGATTCCTCATGCTCTCTACAAACAACCTCCTGAAGCCTCAGGACGGTAAGCCGGTCACAGTTCCTACACAGGACATGATCCTCGGCTGCTACTATCTCACGATGGAGATCGAGGGCGACAAGGGCGAAGGCATGGTATTCTCGTCGCTTGACGAGGCCATGATGGCTTACAACGAGCACCAGATCACGCTCCACTGCATGATCAAGGTCCGCGTTACCAGAGAGGTAAACGGCCAGACCGAGACGGGCATCATTGAGTCAACTCTCGGAAGATTCATCTTCAACGAGATCGTTCCTCAGGACCTCGGATTCGTCGACAGAACTGTCGCTGAAAACCACCTCAAGCTTGAGATCGACTTCAAGAAGCTGAGCATTCAGAAAGAGGAATTCGAGAAGAAGAAGGCTGAGAATGCCGCAAAGGCTGCAAAGGGCGATAAGTCTGAAGAGAAGTACGAGCCCAAGTTCGCAGTCGGCAAGAAGATGCTCGAAAAGATCATTGCAAAGTGCATTGCCGTTCACGGCCTCGAGAGGACGACGGTCTTCCTTGATGACGTTAAGGCAATGGGTTACAAGTATTCAACGATCTCCGGTATCTCCATCGGTATCGAAGACATGATCATCCCTGACATCAAGGACAAGATGATCGCTGAAGGTGACGAGAAGGTCGAGCAGATCAATGCTGAGGCTGAACTCGGATTCTACAGCGAGAACGAGCGTCACAAGGAAGTCACCAAGATCTGGGAAGAGACGACGAACGACATTACAAAGGCTCTCATGGAGAACCTTAACATGTACAATCCTATCCGTATGATGGCTGACTCCGGCGCGCGTGGTTCCAACAACCAGATCAAGCAGCTCGCAGGTATGCGTGGACTCATGCAGGATACGACCGGTAACACGATCGAGATCCCGATCAAGTCCAACCTCCGTGAAGGCATGAACGTGCTCGAGTTCTTCATCTCATCACACGGTGCGCGTAAGGCCCTCTCCGATACGGCTCTTAAGACGGCTGAATCCGGATACCTTACAAGACGTCTCGTCGACGTTGCACAGGCCGTCGTCGTTTCCGAGGAAGACTGCGGAACCGATGACTTCACATGGGTCAAGGAGATCACCGAGGTCTCCAACAAGAAGACCAACGTCATCAAGTCACTCAACGACCGTCTCTATGGCCGTTATGCAGCTGAGGACATCAAGAACTATCAGACTGGCGAGATCATCGTCAAGAAGAACGAGCTTATCGACGCCCTCAAGGCGGAAGCCATCGTTGATTCCGTCAACGCCGCAAAGGAAGCTGCAAAGGAAGCAAGACAGGCCGTCAAGGATTCTGTCAAGATCAAGGGCGAGGCTACTCCCGAAAAGCTCAACGAGCAGCAGAAGAAGATCGATGCAAAGATTGCCGATGCGGAAGCGGCTGGCAAGATCCTCACAGAGCAGCAGATCGAAGACTTGGGCAAGCTCAAGATCAGATCCGTATTCGACTGCCGTTCCAGAAAGGGCGTCTGCACGAAGTGCTACGGCATCAACCTTGCTACCGGCCGTCCCGTTGCAGTCGGTGAGGCTGTCGGCATCATCGCCGCACAGTCCATCGGTGAGCCTGGTACGCAGCTCACGATGAGAACGTTCCACTCCGGTGGTATTGCTGCTTCCGGTGAAGACATCACGCAGGGTCTCCCTCGAGTTACCGAGATCTTCGAAGCAAGAGATCCTAAGGGTCACGGAATCATTTCCTCCGTACCCGGATCCATCAAGATCGCTGAGAACGAGAAGACGAAGCAGAAGACCATCATCGTCACGCCCAGCTACGCTGAAGGCGAAGAGCCCCTCAAGGACGCTAAGGGCAACCCGATCGAGAAGATGGAATACAAGGTTCCTTCACACGCTACCCTTACCGTTAAGGACGGTCAGGTCATCGAAGCCGGCGATCAGATCATCGACGGTAAGATCGATCCTAAGGAGATCCTCAAGGTTAAGGACATCCGTGCCGTACAGAAGTACATCATCAGCGAGATCACAAAGGTTTACTACTCAGGTGGTGGCGTTAACATCAACGACAAGCACATCGAGATCATCGCTAAGCAGATGATGCGCCGCGTCCAGATCGACGAACCCGGTGACACCGGCTTCATGACCGGCACGACCGTTGACTGGTACAACTTCATCTCCAGGAACAGGGACTGCGAGGAGCAGGGCCTGCAGCCTGCAAGCGGAAACACGATCCTTCTGGGTATCGCGAAGGCCGCAAGCGCTTCCGACTCCTTCATGTCGGCAGCATCCTTCCAGGAGACCGCAAAGGTCCTCACGGATGCAGTCATCAAGGGCAAGGTCGATCCGCTCGTCGGCATCAAGGAGAACGTCATCATCGGTGCCCTCATCCCTGCCGGTACCGGCGTCAAGTCGCATAGCGACATCACCGCCGTTCCGGTCATCAAGGCTAACAGCAAGCTCATCACCGGCCACGAGTATGGCGAGGATGAAGGCGATGCCAAGTTCTTCGAGAACGACTACCTTGATCAGGTTGAGGCTCACAACGAGCTTCTCGATGAGCAGGAAGGTTCTGACTATTCCGACAGGTTTGCGGAGAACAAGTAATACTTTTGTCCCGCATTTGTAAAGCCTGAGGACAGGTTAAAAGTTTATAATTACGCCGAGGGAGTCTTTCCCCCGGCGTATTTTTTTGCAAAATTGCCACAGTATTACGGGCGGAAACGGTCAAAGACGCTTACGGGAGCGTGCTATAATCGAAACAATTATGGTTTTTAAACATAACAGAAAACAGCATATCCTGGCGATCGTGGTTGCTTTCTTTGCAGCCGTTCCGGCAATATGCCTTCCCATCGGCGTCAGGGCGGGAGCAAGCGCGGGACTTACCGTGGCGAATGCGCACGCGGCCGTTTTCGGAGAAGACGATGAAGACGATGACGTGACCATCGAGGATTGGGCGCTTGTCGGAAGCGACGACGAGATGGAGGACTCCGAAACCGGAGAAGATCCTGACAAGACCCCTGGAAAGAAGGCTGACAACGCCTCGGCAAATTACGACGACATTCCCAAATACTACGTATATCAGTCTTACGACTCGTTCAACCGTCCGAACGAGTTGATCGCGCCCGAGTATTTCGCGCCCGACAATTCACAGCTTTACGCGAAGACGGCTGCAGTACTTAAGGCAAAGCCGAACAACGATTCACCTTCCGTGGCTTCGCTCCACAAAGGCCAGCCCGTCACGAGGGTCGCTTTGGGCGACACTTGGTCCAAGGTCCGTACGGAGAGCGGCAAGGAAGGCTTCATCCTTACTTCCTACATCCAGGACACGATGGTCAAGGTCAACTCCAAGTTCATCGTTTGGTGCGACACGGGCAGCCTTACCGTAAGGAAGGAAGCTGATTCCAGCGCTGCAAAGGTCACGACCGTTTATAAGCACGCAAGGCTCTACGTCACCCAGATCGTAGGCGACAAGTGGTACAAGATCACGACCGCAAGCGGTAAGACCGGTTACGTTCCGAAGTCCTATACGACCAGAAAGGCACCGCCCACGCCTACGCCGACGCCAACGCCCAGGCCGACGAGAAAGCCTACGGCAAAGCCTGCCGCAAAGAAGACTTCCAAGCCCAGCTACGGCAACGTAAACAAGCTTCCGAAGATAACCGGAAAGAACGGATCATCCATCGTCGCGATCGCCCAGTCCATGCTCGGCGTCAAGTACAAGTACGCCGGATGTTCCAGAAAAGGCATCGACTGCTCGGGTCTCGTGAAATATTGCTACGCCCAGATCGGCATCAGGGTGCCTCACGGCGCGACGCAGATCTGGAAGCATTCCGGCGTCAGCGTCCCGAGATCGAGCCTGCAGCCCGGCGACGTAGTCTGCTACTCGAAGGGAAGCATCTGTCCGCACGTAGCGATATACGTCGGAGGCAACCAGGTAATACACGCTTCCGATACCAAGGGAATGGTGTGCTACGGCAACATCGACATGATGAAGATCAAGGGATACAAGAGACTCATCAGATAACAGCCATCTTTAGTTTTGATTTTTGTTGAACGGCCCGCATTTCATAATGCGGGTCTTCGTTTTATTATGTAAAATAGTATGGCAGGAATCTAAGGAGGAAAACGGTCATGACTGAGAAAAGCGTTGAGGCATTCTTAAGCGAACTCTCTTCGGGAGCTCCGGTACCGGGCGGCGGAGGAGCTTCGGCTTTGGCGGGAGCGGCCGCGTCAGCGCTCGCTTCGATGGTCGCTAACCTCACCACCGGCAAGAAGAAGTATGCCGAATATCAGGCTGAGATCGACGAGATCCTCGTAAAGACCTCCGTATTGGTCAAGGATTTCGAAAGCCTCATCGAAAAGGATGCTGAGGTCTTTGAGCCTCTTGCAAAGGCATACTCGATCCCAAAGGACGAGCCCGGCAGGGACGAAGCGCTTGAGGAAGCCCTTAACACGGCGTGCTCCGCTCCGTACGAGATCGTAATGAAGACGAAGGAAGCGTGTGAGATAATCGTGCGCCTTGAGACGATCGGTTCAAGGCTTGCGATAAGCGACGTCGGCGTTGCAGCCACGATGCTCCAGACAGCGGCCAAGGGCGCTGCAATGAACGTATACATCAACACCAAGCTCATGAAGAACAGAAGCCGCGCGGAAGAGCTCAACGCCGAGACAATTAAGGCCGTTGAGGAAGTTGACGCAAAGTGCGCTGCCGTATATGAAGCCGTAAAGGACAACCTTACCGGAGGAGACAATAAATGATCAGACTTGGCGGAAAGGAAGCGGGAGACGCCATAACGGCATTGCTGCTGCCTAAGATAGAGGAATTAAAGGCAAAAGGCGTCGTTCCCACATTGGGCATCCTGCGCGTTGGCGCGAGGGAAGACGACCTTGCCTATGAGCGCGGAATAACGAAGAAGTTTGAAGCGGCAGGATGCGGCGTAAAGATCGTTGAGCTTCCCGCTGACTGCAGCCAGGAGGACCTCGACAGGGGCTTTGATTCGCTCAACGATGCAGACGACGTTCACGGAATACTCGTATTCAGACCGCTCCCTAGGACGCTTTCAGACGCATACATCAAGAGTGCGATAAAGCCTTCCAAGGACTCTGACTGCATGGACATCCGCAACATGGCGGGCGTCCTCTCAGGCGACAAGAATGCAATGGGTCCCTGCACGGCTGAGGCCGTCGTACGCCTCATGGAGCACTACGGAATTGAGACTAAGGGCAAGAAGACCGTCGTAGTCGGCAGAAGCCTTGTCATAGGACGCCCCGTGGCGCTCATGCTTATCGCAAGGGACGCTACGGTCACCGTATGCCATACCAAGACTATAGACCTTCCCGGAGAGTGCAGGAACGCGGACATAATCGTCGCATGCTGCGGCGTTGCCAAGACCATCGGTGCCGATTACTTAAGGGAAGGCCAGATCGTCATCGACGTCGGAATGAACGTCGATGAGAACGGAAAGCTCTGCGGCGACGTCGACTACGACAAGGCCGCCGAGATCGCCGAAGCCGTCACCCCCGTACCGGGAGGCGTGGGTTCCGTTACGACGTCCGTGCTTCTCAAGCACGTCGTTGACAGCTGCGCGGGAGCCTGACAAGTGAAGGGCGGAAGTAAGCGCGCCGCTCCGAAAGAACCGACGGCGATCAAGAACACCTGTTCCGCTGCAAAAGACTGCGGAAGCTGTAAGTTTGCGGGTAAGAACTACGTCTACAGTTGTGCCGAAAAGTTCGAGTACGTGAAAAAGCTTCTGCCCAAAGACTGCAAGATAAACGACATCAATACCTGCGCGGATCCTTTTCACTACCGCAACAAAGTCCATTCGGGATTCAAAAGATTAAGGAACGGCAAGATCTTGTGCGGCCCTTATGAAGAGGGCTCTCACCGCATAGTAAAAGTCAGTTCCTGCCTTATCGAAAACGAACAGGCAGGAGCGATAATAAGGGACTGTGCCGACATCGCGGAGAAGATGGGCGTCAGCGTTTACAATGAGACCGCCTGCACCGGAGACTTAAGACGCGTCCTCGTAAGGGTCGCTGAAAAGACCGGCGAGATAATGGTCGTCATCGTTGTCGGGAACAGGATATTCAAGCAGAAGACGGCCTTCGTGAAAGAACTGACGAAGCGTCATCCCGAGATCTCGACGGTGCTCGTCAATGTCAACCGCCGCCACGATTCCATGATATTGGGCGACGAAACGAGAAAGGTCACCGGCAAAGGATACATTACGGATATTCTTCTCGGAAAGAAGTTCAGGATTTCCCCGACGTCTTTTTACCAGGTCAACCGCACGCAGGCCGAGGTTCTTTACAGCACCGCGGTGAGGCTTGCCGACTTCGATGGAACTGAGCGCGCGATAGACTGCTATTGCGGAACGGGCACGACTACGCTTACCTTTGCGGGGTTTGTCGACTCCATTACAGGCGTCGAGATCAATCCCGAGGCAGTTGAAGACGCCCTCAAAAACGCCAAGGAAAACGGCGTGAAGAATGCCGAATTCATTTGCGCTGACGCGACCGAATACATGAAGGAGGCCGCTGACCGCGGCGAAAAATACGACGTCGTCATATTGGATCCGACGAGGCTCGGAACCGATGTGCGTTTCATAAAGGCTTGCGAAAAGCTTTCTCCGGAGAAGGTAATATACATTTCTTGCGGTCCTGATACGCTGGCCAGGGATCTCAAGGTCTTTGACAAATGCGGGTACAAAGCGCGGGTGGCAGAGCCGGTAGACATGTTCCCGTGGACTTCGAGCATAGAGGTCGTGTGTCTTTTAACTAAAAACAAATAAGCAACATTAGCGAAATATCACCTTTCCTCCTGTCAATCGGGCAGTATATACTTAATAAATATTGACAAGTTACGCTTGCACAAACAACGAGGAGGAAGGATCTATATGAAGCTGAAACGCTTGTTGGCCAGTATCATCGCCATGGCAATGACCGTAGGAATGATGTCTGCTCTGGTAATCGCGGATGAAGCGGAGAACGCACCTGAAGAACAGGCTGCAGTTGAAACCACAGAACCCGAAGAAAAAGAGACGAAGAAGCCCGAAGAGAAGAAACCTGCCGAGGCCAAAGAGACAGAGCCGGAAGAAGAGCCTTCGGAGCCGGCAGAGGCAAAGGAAACCGAGCCTGCCGAGACTCCCAAAGAAGCAGAGCCTTCCGAGCCTGCTGAGAACGAGCCCTCAAAGTCTGAGGAAAAGGAACCCGCAGAGCCTTCCGAGCCTGAGGAAAAGGAGCCTGCTGAACCCGAAGCGCCGGCTGAATCTGACGACGAAGAAGACAAAACGGAAGAGCAGCCTTCAGATTCTGACAAAAAGGCTCCGAAAAGCGATGTGGTTGCAGGCCTTTTCGCAGACGGCAAGCTGAAGTGGTCTTTTGACCCTGCCAAAGGAGTCCTTACGATCAGTCCTGTTAATCCTAAAGCTAAAGTGGAGATGCCAAGTTATTCGTCTTCAGGTTCTTACCCTTGGTATTCTGAAAGATTCAATATCATAAAGGTAGTCATCGCTAAGAATGTCACTTCCATCGGTACTAACGCATTCAATACTTACTATAACCTCACAAGCGTAACAATTGCCGGAACCGTTGCCAAGATTGGAAGCGGGGCTTTTGCTCACTGCTCTGCTCTTACGTCAGTTACGATCAGCAACGGAGTAAAAGAGCTCGGTGACGGAGCTTTCTATAATTGCGACCGCTTGACGGGAATAGTTATCCCGAAGTCCGTAACCATAATCGGCGCCAGAGCTTTTTCAGATTCAGATAATCTTAAGACCGTAACGCTTTCAAATGGTTTGAAAACGATAGATGAAGAAGCTTTCGCAAATTGTGATAGATTGACGAAGATCGTCATCCCCAAAACTGTAACCACAATCGGTTATAGTGCATTTTTTGATTGTGAAGATCTGGACAGCGTTACGATAAACGGTGCAAAAGTGATCGGCTCAGATGCATTTGGTTATTGCATTTCACTTAGAAGCGTTTCCATTACCGGAACCAATGCTACGATCGGCACGTTTGCTTTTGAAAGATGCACCTTACTCAGGAATCTTACGCTCAAAGGCATAAAAGCAATCGGAGATAATGCTTTTGTAGAGTGCATTTGCCTTAACAGTGTAGCGATTCCAAGTGGTACGACAACAATCGGCGAATCTGCTTTCATGGGCTGCAGCTACCTCGGTAAAGTCTCGATCCCCGGAACCGTAACGAAGATCAGCAAGCATGCTTTCGAAAATTGCACATACCTTTCCGAACTTACGATCGGCTATGGCGTACAGGAAATCTGCGATAACGCATTTTTAGAATGCGAACATCTTACTGCCATAAACGTCCCCGGAAGCGTAATTACAATAGGTCAACAAGCATTTGAGAATTGTTATAACGTTAAAGCAATTACGATCGGTTTTGGTGTAGTTAACATAAACGCCTGCGCTTTCGAAGATTGCGACAAAGTTGAGGAGCTTATAATTCCCAGCAGTGTTGAGTTCCTGGGAGCTGAAGCGTTTTTAGGCATGGATAGGCTTAAAACAGTCTACTTGGAAGAGGCTCTGTATTATAAATGGGAGAATTCCCATCCTTTCCAGAGCTGCACTAAACTTAATGCCTTGATTTTCCTCATACCAAATTACTGCACGATCAGCGGCAAGACTGCAACGGTCAAGGCCAAGAAGGTAAAGAAGGGGGCACAGACCATAGCGGCTTCCAAGCTGTACAAGGTTTCTCCTTCAACCGGAGTCAATGCCCTCAAGGCATCCGGCAACAAGAACTTCACGGTCAACAAAGGTGACGGCAGCATAACCGTTAAAAAGGGTACCAAGAAGGGAACCTACAAGATCACGGTAAAGGTCATGTCCACGGGCAACTCCGAGGTAAAGGCATCCGGTTGGAAGACGGTTACCGTTAAGATCAAGGTCAAGTAAACATAATATTGAAACTAAAAAGGGAGGAAGAACTAAATGAAACTGAGACGCTTACTGGCCGGCATCATCGCAATGGCAATGACCGTCGGCATGATGTCTTCTTTAGTGCTCGCGGACGAGGCGGAGAACGCACCTGAAGAACAGGCTGCAGTTGAAACCACCGAACCCGAAGAAAAAGAGACGAAGAAGCCCGAAGAGAAAAAGCCCGCCGAGGCCAAAGAGGCAGAGCCTGAAGAAGAAAAGGAGCCGGCCGAGTCGACGGAAGCAGAGCCTGAAGAGAAGGAACCTGCAGAGACTAAGGAAACTGAGCCTTCAGAGCCTGAAGAAAAGGAGCCTGCGGAATCTGAGGAGAAGGAGCCTGCTGAAACTGAAACCGAAGCACCCGCTGAACCTGGTGAAGAAGGCGAGAATTCCGAGGAGCTTCCTCCCGAATCAGACAGTGAGGATGCAAAAGACGTTGCTACGGGCACCCTTGGCAACCTGAAATGGTCTTTTAACGATAAAACGGGCACTCTTACCATCAGTCCCGCCAAAAAGAACGGAAAAGCCGCTTGGCCTACCGACATCAGCTATTACTACTATCCTTGGTTTCACAGCACTGACGTAAAGAAAGTCGTAATTACCAAAGGCGTAACCTCGATCGGAGAAGGCGCGTTTTACAGTTGCTACAACCTTAAGTCGGTATCACTCGGACCTGACTAAACGTCGATCGGCGCCGGAGCTTTCCAACATTGTGAAAACTTAACGGGCGTCGTTATCCCAAAGAAAGTAACCACTATTGGTGATGGTGCTTTTCTCTGTTGCTACAACCTTAAAACAGTTACGCTTCCGGCTAAATTAAAAACGATAGGCAATGGAGCATTCAGTACTTGCAAGAGTCTTACCAAGATAGTCATTCCCAAGACGACGACTACGATTGGCAGCCAAGCATTTTACAGTTGCACCGAACTTGCAAGCGTTACGATCAAAGGAGCTCAAGAGATCGGATCAGAAGCTTTTTATGGATGTTATTTCATTAAGAGCTTATCGATAACCGGTACCTCGCTTGTTATCGGGAATAGCGCTTTCCGAGGGTGCACGTTACTCAGAAATCTTACGCTCAAAGGCGTAAAGGAAATCGGTGATTACGCATTTAAAGATTGCATATTATTGAATAGCCTCGCTATACCCAACGGCGTTACTTCAATTGGTACGGAGGCGTTTGCCGGATCTTTATATCTTGAAAGCATTTCAATCCCAGGAAGCCTAAAGAAAATTGATGCCCAAATGTTCAGTCACCGTAAGCAGCTCACCAAACTTACGATCGGTTACGGCGTAGAAGAGATCGGCGATTATGCTTTCCAATATTGCGAGAGCCTTAAATCCGTTTCGATTCCGGGTAGCGTAAAGACAATCGGCCAATATGCATTTAGAGACTGTAAAAAACTTAGAAGCCTCAATCTCGGCTATGGCATAGAAACCATCAGTTATGAGGCGTTCTGGAACTGTGACGGAGTAGAGACTATTGTGATCCCCAGCAGTGTAACGACTTTGGGAAAATATGCTTTTGAAAGCATCGACAGCATTAAGACAATAAGCCTTACCCGGGAATTGTTTGAAGCATATAACGGTACAAATGTTTTTTCCGGAACAAAACCATCTACTTGGATCATCCTGAACGACAATACCTGTAAGATCACCGGCAAGACTGCCAAGGTCAAGGCTAAGAAGGTAAAGAAGAAGGCGGTCACCGTTTCCGCTTCCAAGCTGTACAAGGTTTCTCCTACAACGGGAGTGTATGCAGTTAAGGTATCCGGCAACAATAACTTCACGGTCAACCCGAGCAACGGCAGCATTACCGTTAAGAAGGGAACCAAGAAGGGAACTTACAAGATCACGGTCAACGTAATGTCCACGGGCAATGCCACACTCAAGGCATCCGACTGGAAGAAGGTTATCGTCAAGATCAAGGTCAAGTAAAAACGGTTATTACATGACGCAACCAGGAGCCGTCTGCATTGGCAGGCGGCTCTTGGTTTGCAGAATATCAAAGTGGCGGGGAAGGATGAACTTGTTGCAACGGATGGAGAAATTGCATATTGTTAAAAGCGAAAATATGCAAATTTTGCACGCTTGATTTGACAATAGTATGCAAATATTGCATAATATGGTTCGGAGGGATGTGCAAATGACGGAGCTCAAAAGAATAAGAACATCCAAAGGTTTAACCCAACAAAAAGCGGCAGAAAGAATAGGCGTTTCATTAAGATCGTATGTCTCATACGAAAACGACGAAACTAAGGAAGGAAGCGCCAAGTATCGCTTTCTTCTTAGTGAGCTTGAGCAGATCGATCCAATTGATGAGGAACACGGAATACTGCCTAAGGATGAAATCATAAATATCTGCAAGAGCATTTTCCCTGAATATGATGTGGAGTATTGCTATCTTTTCGGATCTTATGCAAAAGGAACGGCTTCGGATTCCAGTGACGTAGACCTTCTAATCGCGACCGGGGTTACGGGATTAAAGTATTACGAACTCGTGGAGCGTCTTAGAGAAGGACTTCGCAAAAAGGTCGATCTTCTGGATCTTAAGCAGCTTCTCAACAATGAAGACCTGCTTAATGAAGTGCTTAAGGAAGGAATCCGGATTTATGGATAACATCAAAGGTGACAACTATTTTGCAGAGAAGCTTAAAGCCGATCTTGCTTTCATAGTGAAACATACGGAAAACACATCCAAAGGGGAGCTGATGCTCCCCTTAATTTGCTTGGCTTTGTCAGGTTATTTGTTCGGATCGCCGACGGCTTGTTTGAAGAAGTCGGATCCGACCATGTTCTTGCAGTACTTGATCTTGTTGCTGACGATGCTCTTTACCTGCTGGACGTAGCCTTCGGGGATCTGCGTGTTCGCATCCTTGGGCGTGAATTCACCCTTGGAACTCAAATACGTACCGAGGTCCGTCTTCCAGTCGTAGTTGAGGTTGAATGCAAGAGGCATTGAGTCGGAGAAGACGTCGCGGCCCGGAAGGAGTCTTGAGTCGTACTTGATGCCAAAAAGGTTCATCAGCGTAGGAAGGACGTCAAGGCTGCTGGTAGGAGTATCAACTACTATCGGATCTTCCTTTTCGAGGCAGCCGCTCCAGATGATGATGCGGTTGTGGTCACGCTGGATGTAGTTCTTTACCTCGTAGCCGTAGAGCTCTGAGAGCTTGGGCATGTTGCCGAGCGAGGCATCCGGATCGAGTCCGTAAGGGAAGTGGTCTGCTACGATGCAGATAACCGTGTCATCAGCCTTGCCGAGTTCTTCAAGACGGTCGATGAGGTACTTCAGGCCCTGATCGAGGTCCATGTTGCACGCCTTGTAAGCGCGTACCGCCTCGGAAGCCTTGCCTTCAAGGGAAGCGGTCTCATCCCAGTGTTTCTTCGCCATTGCGTTGCCTGCTCTGGTGTATCCGCTGTGTCCGGAAACGGACATGTAGTAGATGTTGAAGTGCTCCTGATTCATGAAGAGCGGAGCGGTACCAACGAACATGTCGTAGTCGCTTTCAGGCCACTGATGGTAGTTGACCCACTGCTCCATGCCGTTGTAGATGCCCATGAAGCCCTGGTTGTAGCCGAGCTTGGTGTGGGTCTTGTTACGGCTGTAGTACTTGTAGTCGTTGTTGTGGAACGCCTGGCCGTAGTAGCCTTCGGCGTTGAGGCGCTGTCCCATCGTGAAATAGGTGCAGCCGTTGTCGATCATGTTGGTGAAGGACTTGCCGCCCGACGTGGGGAGGAGTCCGAAGATGTGGGAGAACTCGCCGCCCGTCGTTCCTGCAGTAGCGGGAACGTAAGAGTCGGTGAACTGGATGCCCTTTGTCGCAAGCCTGTACAGGGTGGGAGTGAGCTCAGGATCGATCGCCTCGGCAGTGAAAGCCTCCGCGGTGATCATGATGAGGTTCTTGCCCTTGAACTTGCCGGTCATGGCATTGGTGTAAGTGGGCTCAACATTTGCGCAGTACTGTGCGAGCGTTGCGGTCTTGCCGCCCTTTGCCTGCAGGGCCGCGAAATCGATGTCCATTACCTGAGGTTCATGTGTCGGCGTTGGCGTGGGAACCGGTACGGATTCGCCGGGTGCGAGTGATTCGCCCGGATTGGATTCACCGGGATTTGACTCGCCGGGCTTGGAAGTCTGAAGGTGAACGGGGTTCTTGACGTTCTGGAACTCGCCGCCGGAACCGAAAAGGAGGGCCTTTACGTCGAGGGCTGTACCTTCCATGTAGCCGAAAGCCTGAACGGCTTTTGGATAGTTGTATTCAGCTCCGACGATCGTCCTTGCGGAAGGGATGCATGCGATGATGAGCAGGTTTATTACAAAGCAGACCGGGATCGCGATGGCGGTGCCTATCTTGACCTGCTTGTCAGGCTGCGTGTAGTCGTAGGTCTTTTTCTTCAGGTCCATGATAAGGAGCGAGAGCGGGATCGAATAAAGGAACAGGTGGAAGACTCCCAGAGGGCTGAAGATGAGGCCCATGATCGTGGAAGTAAAGCCCGTGAGCGCGCCGCCTGCGCCGTTCATGATGGTGTTGAGGTCGTAGAGTTCCTTGAACTGCATGTAGATGAAGTATTCGACGAGGAACGGGATCGCATAGAGGACGCGTAAGAGTCCGTCAACGAGCGGAAGGATCTTACCCTTCAAGTTCATGAGGAGGATGACCGCAGGCGCGCCGAGGATTATCGACCAAAGCAGGGTGAACGGCATTGATGAGAAATAGCCAAAACCGTAGACCGAGAAACCGAATACTACTTCATAAAAGAAAACATAGAGAATGAACTCGTAACGTCTCATGTTAGAAAACAAATCCCTTCCTTTACTAATCTAGATAATTATACAAATAAAAGAAAAAAATGTTTAAGAAAAATGTGTCAATAATTCAGCATGGTAAGCCCTCCGGCATATGCATTTTCAAAGGCATATGCGCGCCTGAGGTTTGGAATCATTGATTTTTGAGGAGTTTTGTTGTAATTTAAGAAATTGTTGTATACGCAGTAAGGGTATACGCATACACACAAGGAGGATAGTAACATGGAAACAACAAAGAGTCAGCAGATTCAGGGTCTCATCTTCGGCGGTATCTCTCTCGTACTCCCGAACATTTCGACCGCAATCAGCAAGGCAACAGGCAATAATGCTAAAGCAGCAGTTGGCGCCATCGTAGCGATCATCATCATCTGCATCGCTGCCCTCGTTCTGGGCATCATCGGCATCATCAAGTCTGCAGGCGCTCGTAAGGCGGCTACGGCAGCTGGCGAGAAGAAGGTAATCGGAACCGTAGGCCTCATCGTATCCATCGTTGGTACGGTTTACGCCGCAATCATTTTCTTCGCTATCGGCGTCGTCGCATGCATCGCTTGCGCGGCTGTTGGCGCAGCGGTCCGTTAATCGCTTAACAAGCTGAAAGACAAGGGGTTGCCTCCAAAGTGATCGGTTTCACTAAAGAGGCCCCCTTTTTTAATTTTCCATGTATCCAATAGTCGAATTATTCGGACACGAAATAGGAACCTACGTCATTTGTGCGGCCATAGGCGTTTTGGCGAGCGCCCTGGTCGGCTTTTTACTGATCAGGAAAAATGATGGCATAGTCATTGACGACATGATAGTCACAACGGTCCTGGTCGTTGTGGGCGTGGTGCTCGGAGGCCACGTCGTTTACGGCATCACCAATGCTTCAAACATAATCAGGCTCTTCCAAAACATGGGCGATTATTCCTTCTTTGAGTTTTTGGAGATTCTGTTTGGAGGCCTTCTCGGAGGAATGGTCTTTTACGGAGGCCTTCTTGGAGGGCTGTTCTCCCTGTTTATGGTCATAAGGCATTCCCAGTTCGGGCATCCCGCGATGTATGACATGTACGCCGTATGCATTCCGTTGTTTCACGTTTTCGGAAGGATAGGATGCTTTTTCGCGGGATGCTGCTACGGAATTGAAAGCAAGGTCGGTTTTACGGTTCACGGGAACACGGTCAATCCTTCGATCAACGGCGTCAACCGCTTCCCCGTCCAACTCGTTGAAGCTTTTTGCAACCTCCTGATCTTCATCCTGCTTTTTGTTTTGCAAAGGAAGGGGAAGCTTAAGAACAGGCTCCTGATAGTCTATCTCTTCGTTTATCCTGCCGTCAGGTTCATCTTGGAGTTCTTCAGGGGCGACGAGATCAGGGGTTTCCTTTTCGGCTTGTCCACATCGCAGATAATAAGCATTTTGCTGTTTGTTTTCGCACTGGTTTATACCGTCAGGTTGACTCTTTTTCCCCTGCACATTAGAATTAAATCAGAAAAACAAGACTCTGACGGCAAGGTGGTTTCCGAGCGGGAATAGTCGTAAATAACTTTCGTTAAAGAAGTTTTTGTGGCTCCTTCGTCCGTCATTGGCAAAGGAGTATTTTTATGCTTAAGATCGCAGTTTACGGCAAAGGCGGGATCGGAAAATCCACCGTAACGTCAAACCTCGCCGCGGCCTTCGCAAGGCTCGGCAAGAGCGTCATCCAGATCGGCTGCGACCCCAAGGCCGATTCCACGATAAATCTTTTGGGCGGCAAGCCCCTAAAGCCCGTCATTGAGATATTGAGGGAGGGTATAGAGCCTTCTTCCGCTGAAGAGATCTCAGCTGAAGGCTATGGCGGCATACTCTGCATCGAAACCGGCGGCCCGACTCCGGGCCTCGGATGCGCGGGAAGGGGCATCATCGCAACCTTCAATCTTTTGGACGAACTCGAGCTTTTCGAAAAGAGAAAGCCTGACGTGGTTCTTTACGACGTTCTGGGAGACGTCGTCTGCGGAGGCTTTGCGGCCCCCATCAGGGAAGGCTACGCGGAGCAGGTCCTTATCGTTACGTCAGGCGATAAGATGGCCCTCTATGCGGCGAACAACATCTGCCAGGCGGTAAAGAACTTTGAGGACAGGGGCTACGCACACGTCGGAGGCGTCATATTAAATCACAGGAACGTGCCGGGCGAGACCGAGAAGGTCTATTCGTTTGCGGAAGAACACGGGATCAAGGTCATTGCGGAGATCCCCAGAAGTGACGACATAAACGAGTGCGAGGATATGGGGCACACCGTGGTTGAGAGCAGGCCTGACTGCGAGGCTTCTCAGAGCTTCATAAAGCTGGCGAAAAGCCTGCTCGGTGAGGATTAAGACATGGCGGGAAAGGCTATTACATACACGGCGGCGCAGATAGCAAAGCTCGGAAAGGACAACATTCCTGCCGAGCTCTTGAGCGGTCACGGACTTGTCTACAGTTCGCCTGCGACGCTTGCGTACAACTCTCCGGGAGCAGAAGGATTCGGCGTTAAAAGGGCGGGCCTTGCCGTGCCTGAATCGGTCATGCTGATCGTGTCTCCCGGCTGCTGCGGAAGAAACACCTCGATCGTGAGCTCCATGCCGCAGTACAAGGACAGGTTTTTCTATCTTCTGATGGACGAGACGGACCTCGTCACCGGAAGGCATTTAAAGAGGATCCCCGAAGCGGTTTGTGAAGTGGTGTCCTTCCTGGACGGACAGAAAGGCAAGAAGCCGAAGGTCGTCATGATCTGCATAACCTGCGTTGACGCCCTTCTTGGAACCGACATGGAGAGGGTCTGCACGGCATGCGAAAACGCGCTTGGCAACGGGACAAGGGTCAGGCCGTGCTACATGTACGCTCTGACCAGGGAGGGCAGAAGGCCCCCGATGGTTCATGTAAGGCAGACGCTTTATTCGCTCCTTGAACCGATGGATAAGGACCCGAAGAGCGTCAACATTATCGGTAATTTTGCCCCACTCGAAGACGGCGAGCTTCAAAGATACCTCACGGAAGCAGGCGTAAAACACATACGCCAGGTCTCAACCTGCGGCACTTACGAGGAATTCCTCAACATGGCGTCCGCCAACTTTAACATTGTTACAAACCCAGAAGCGAGGGCATCTGCGCACGATATGAGCCAGCGCCTGGGCATACCTTACATCGAGCTGACGAGGATCCATGACGTGGAAAGGACCGCCGCCCAGTACAAGGCTTTTGCAAACGCGGTCGGAATCGAGATCGATCTTTCGGAGGACGAGGCGAGGGCGAAAGAGGCGGTCGGATCCTTGAAGGAATCCTTCCCGGATCTGTCGTTTAACATTGGTGAATGCCTGAACGCGGACCCGTTCGAGCTCGCCCTTTCCCTCGTGAGATACGGTTTCAAGGTCGATGAGATATATGGGACTTTGGCTCCCGAAAAGTTCAGATACGTCAGCAGGCTCGCTGAGCTCTCGCCAGACACGAAGATATTCTGCAACATGGAGCCGACGATGCTCTATTACGACATGTCCGCGTCACGCGCACACATCAGCCTCGGCAAGGATGCGGCTTTCTACTGCCCGAACATACCCAACGTTGCCTGGAACAGCGATATTCAGCCGTTCGGATTCCAGGGCATCACGAAACTCATGGAAACCATTAAGCAGACGATGAAGGAGGCACGCGCATGAAGGGCTTAAGAAAAGTACTTACGCCGTTTGCCCCCGACCAGTCTGGCGCGGTTTCCGTTCTTTACGGCTTGGGCGGCCTGATCGTCATCATTGATGCGGGCGGCTGCACGGGCAACATCTGCGGCTTTGACGAGCCGAGGTGGCAGGACGTTCGTTCCGCGGTCTTTTCCGCGGGACTCCGCGACATGGATGCGATCTTAGGTAGGGACAAGCTCCTCGTTTCAAAGATCGCAGATGCCTGCAAAAGGATCGACGCTTCGTTCGTCGCGCTCATCGGAACGCCCGTTCCCGCAACGATAGCAACGGATTACAAGGCCTTGAAGCGCATGCTCGAAAACGAGATCAGCCTTCCAATACTTACTGTCCCGACTGACGGAATGAAGCTTTACGACGAAGGCGAAGCCCTTGCATACAAGGCTTTGGCGGATGAGTTCGTTTCAAAAGACGGCGGCCTTGAGAAGATCGTTTTGGGAAAGACGCCGCTGACTTATGGCTCGGATTTTGAAGATAACGCGCTTGACGATTACCGCAGGATAGGCGCTTCCACAAAGACCGTCGCGGCTTCCGCTTCAGGCATAGAGGCTGCAAAGAAGCTTGGCGTTTCTTATGAGGTTTATAGCAGCGCCGCCGCGAAGATTGCAGGAAGCATTCCTTCGGGAAAAGTATTGGTCTGCCACGACGAAGTGTTCGGCAAGACTTTGAGGGACAAGGGAATCGATTGCGACATAGCAACTTTCTTTACGCTCCACGATGAGATAAGGAAAGCATGCGACAGGAAGATCACAGAAGAAGACGAATTTACGGATCTCGTAATGAACGGCGGTTACGACATCGTCGTTGCTGACGAGAGCCTCAAGCCTTTGGCTGAAGGCTTTGGCGGGATGTGGATCGACGCGCCGTTTTTCGCGCTTAGCGGGAGAAGATGAATGAAGACGATGAGGCTCAAGGTTTACGGCATCGTGCAGGGCGTCGGAATGCGCCCCGTCGTCGCACGCCATGCCACTGCCTGCGGCATCACCGGAACAGTCGCAAACCTTGGTCCTTACGTTGAGATCTTTGCGCAGGGAGACGAAGACCGGGTTGACGATTTCGTAAGGCTCATCGAAGAAGAACCGCCGAAGCGTGCGGCGATCCTCAAGGTCGATGCAAGGACGCTTGACGACGCTCCGATCTACGAGAGTTTTGAGATCATCGAAAGCGGCAAGACTTCCGGTGAGATCTTCGTTTCGCCCGACATCGCGATCTGCGACGAATGCCTTGAAGAGCTTTTTGACAAGGGCAACAGAAGATACCTCCATCCGTTCATCAACTGTACCTGCTGCGGTCCCAGGCTGACGATATTGGACAGCCTTCCGTATGACCGCGAAAGGACCTCGATGAAGGAATTCCCGATGTGCGAAAAGTGCGCAAAGGAATACCACGATCCCGCCACCAGAAGATATGACGCGCAGCCCGTTTGCTGCAACGATTGCGGACCTGAAGTCTTCATCCTGGATGACCCTGAAGAAAGGCGCGGAAGAGACGCGATAATCTACGCGAGAAAGCTGCTTTCGGAGGGTGGAATCGTTGCAATTAAAGGCATCGGCGGATTCCACATCGCTTGTGACGCGTACAATGAAGACGCGGTAAGAAGGCTGCGTGAATTAAAGCACCGTCCCGCAAAGCCTTTCGCGGTCATGATGAGATCCCTCGATTCCGTGAAGGCTCATTGCGAGACGACTGCTCTTCAGGAAGAGATCTTAAGGGGCCACCAGAAGCCCATAATCCTGCTCCCGAGAAAGGAAGGATCTGATCTTGCAAGAGGCGTTGCTCCTGGCAATCCCAGCCTTGGCGTGATGCTTCCTTATGCGCCGTTGCAGAGCCTCCTTTTCGATTACGACGACGGCATCAAGATGCCTGACGCATTGGTCATGACGAGCGGCAACGTTTCGGGTCTTCCGATCTGCCGTGACGACGATGACGCGAGAAGGGAGATCGCGAGATTCTGCGATGCGATACTCACACACGACAGAAAGATAAGGATCAGGGCGGACGATTCCGTCATGGACTTCTTTGAAGGAAAGCCCTACATGATCAGGCGTTCCAGGGGCTACGCACCTCTTCCTTACATGATGAGCGAAGACTTCAAAGGCTCGGTCATCGCATATGGCGGCGAGCTCAAGAACACATTCTGCATCGGCGTGAACAACCTGTTCTATCCGTCGTCCTACATCGGAGACCTGACCGATCTCCGTGGAAAAGCGGTACTTGCGGAATCGGTAGAAAGAATGGAGACACTGCTTGAAACAAAGCCACAGCTCGCCGTTTGCGACCTGCATCCGTCGTACAATTCTTCGCTTGCCGCTGAAGAATCAGGACTGCCTTTGGTGAGGGTGCAGCACCACTACGCCCACATCCTATCGTGCATGGCCGAGAACGACTATCACGGCGACTGTATAGGAATCTCTTTCGACGGCACAGGATACGGGACTGACGGAACGATCTGGGGCGGTGAAGTCTTAAGGTGCAACCCTTCCGGATTTGAAAGGCTCGGCTCCATCAGGCCGTTCCTTCAGACGGGCGGCGACATAGCTTCGAAGGAGGGCTGGAGGATAGCCGTCTCGATGCTTATCGGCATATTCGGAAGCCGCTCGGAAGAAGTGATCGAAAAGCTTGGCCTTATAAAGAACGGCACTTTTAAGACGTACAAGGCTATGTACGACGGGAAGATCAACTCGGTAATCTCGACGTCCGCGGGAAGGCTTTTTGACGCTGTCTCGGCGATCCTCGGCATCAGGTATGAGAACACTTTCGAAGGCGAGGCTTCAACGGCTCTGATGTATGAAGCGATGAAGTGCAATTACCACGTCTGTGCCTGTGATTACGAGCTTATTGGCGAGTATGTAGAGACCGACCAGATCGTCAAAGACCTCGTGTTAAGGCGCCTTGCGGGCGAAGACCCGAGAGAGCTCGCCTACAGGTTCCACAGGCTTTTAGGCGAAGCGGCTGCGGAATTTGTTTCGGCAAATGCCGGTACTGTTAGGACGGCGGCGCTTAGCGGCGGATGCTACCAGAACACGCTGCTTTTGGACGTAACGAAGAAGGCCCTGACAAACAGGGGATTCAAGGTTTTGACACACGGCCTGATCCCGCCGAACGACGGCGGCATAAGCATCGGTCAGGCGTTTTACGGAATGAATAAATTGAAGAACGGAGGAATATAAAATGTGCGTAGGTTTATCAGCAAAGGTCATCAGCGTTAAGGACGGCGTCGCGATAGTTGACGCGTCAGGCGCTAAAAGGGAAGTGTCTGCAGAGCTCCTGGAAGATTTGGAGCCCGGCGAATACGTAATGGTCCATGCGGGCGCGGCGATCGCGAAGATCACTGACGACGACAAGAGCGAGACCGACAAGCTTAAAGAGGAGTATCTCAAATGAGCGAATCTTTTGACGCAAGGAGTTACCTTGAAAATTACGACGGCCCCGATTTCCGCATAATGGAAGTCTGCGGCACGCACACACACGAGATCTTCAGACAGGGCATCAGAAGGATCCTGTCACCCAAGATCCGCCTGATATCGGGTCCCGGTTGTCCCGTATGCGTAACGCCCGTCAGCTTCATCGATGAGGCTGTTTACCTGGCGCTCGAAAAGGGCTGCACGATAACGACTTTCGGCGATCTCGTAAGAGTTCCCGGATCGAAGACGTCACTCGCCGGAGCGCGTGCAAAAGGCGCTTTGGTCAAGGTCGTTTACTCGCCGATGGACGCTGTGAAATATGCTTCCGCTCATAAGGAAGAACAGGTCGTTTTCCTCTCGGTCGGATTTGAAACGACAACTCCTTCGGACGTCATGGCGGTCAAGAAAGCCATGAACGACGGATTGGACAATTTCTCAATACTGACCGCAAACAAAACGATGCCGGGTGCTTACGAAGCAATGGGCCACAGCTGCGACGCGTTCCTTTATCCGGGTCACGTTCACGCGATAACGGGAACGCAGATCTGCAAGGACATGTGCGAAAAGGGCGTGTCGGGAGTCATCGCGGGATTCACGGGTGACGAGCTTTTGACGGCGCTCGCGATCGCTGCGAAAAAGCACAGCGAAGGGAAGCCCTTCTTTGTTAACTGCTACCCCAGGGTAGTAAAGGATGAAGGCGCTCCCGTGGCCGTCGCCATGGTCGACAAGTTCATGCAGCATTGCGATGCGGAATGGCGAGGAATAGGCACGATACCGATGTCCGGAATGGAACTTAAAGATGAATATGCTGCATTTGACGCGCGTAAGAAATTCGCCATTCCCGATCAGAAGACTGAATACAAGACCGCCTGCAGGTGCGGAGACGTTCTGCAGGGAAAGATACTGCCGAAGGAGTGCCCGCTTTTCGGAAAGGCATGCAATCCCGACCATCCCGTCGGCGCATGCATGGTCTCGAGCGAAGGCGCGTGCTCGGCTTTTTATATGTACGGAGGTGACTTATGAGCGACGTTATCACGCTGGCTCACGGAAGCGGCGGAAGAAAGACTTCCGAGCTTATCGCGAACATGTTTAAGAAGAATCTCGGCAACGAGTTTTTTACCGCTGACGATGCGGCGGTAATGCCCAGGCCTGAAGGCCGCATAGCAATGTCGACGGACGGCTTCATCGTCTCGCCCTGGGAGTTCCCGGGCGGAAACATCGGCAAGCTTTCTATCTGCGGAACCGTTAACGATCTCGCGTGCATGGGCGCAAAGCCCTTGTATCTCACATGTTCTTACGTCATCGAGGAAGGTTTCCCGATAGAAGACCTTGAGAAGATCGCTGAAGCTATGGGCGAGACTGCGAGAAAGGCAGGCGTTAAGATCGTCGCAGGCGACACGAAGGTAGCCGGAAAAGGCCAGGTCGACAAGGTCTTCATCACGACCGCAGGAGTTGGAGTGATCGAAGACGGAGTTAACCTTTCAGGCGCGAACGCAAAGCCTGGAGACAAGATAATCGTTACGGGTGACGTCGGAAGACACGGCACGTGCATACTTTTGGCAAGAGACGAATACGGCATCGAAGCCGACGTCAAGAGCGACTGCGCGCCCTTGTGGGATGCAGTGGAAGCGGTGCTTGCGGTCTGCCCTGAAATGCACGTCATCAGGGATGCGACGAGAGGCGGAGTCGGCACGGTTCTTTATGAGATCTGCGACCAGTCGGGAGTAGGCATCGACGTCGATTCCGAAGCGGTCCCGGTCACGCCCGAAGTCAGGGGAGTAACGGGCATGCTTGGTTTGGAGCCCCTCTATCTCGCATGCGAGGGAACGATGGTCATGATGTGCCCCGCTGAATACGCGGACAAAGTCGTTGAAGCTTTGAAGAATACTGAGCACGCGAAGGGTGCTGCCATCATCGGTGAAGTCACTTCCGAAAACCAGGGAAGAGTCGTCATGACGACCGGCATCGGAGGCAAGACCTATCTGCCCCAGCCGGGCAACGAGCTCTTGCCGAGAATCTGCTAAATGGGAGGATCCGTTATGGAAACCAGGGTTGCGTGCATTACGATAATAGTTGAAGACGTTGAATCAGTTGCCAAGATGAACGAACTCCTGCATGAAGCGGGCAAGTACATCATCGGACGCATGGGGATCCCTTACAGAGAGAAGGGGATAAACATCATAAGCATTGCCATTGACGCTCCGCAGGACCTCACCAGCGAGATCTCAGGCAAGATAGGAAGACTTCCCGGAGTTACCGTAAAAACGACTTATGCCAACCTCAAGTGAAGACAGGATAAGGATAGCGGAAGCAGAATTTTCCAAGCCGTTCTCTAACGGGCTTGAGTTCAACGCGCCCGCGCACGGCACATGGAACATCGTCCACATCGGGTTTAAGATCCCGCGCGCTCACCAGATCTACATATGCGCTGACAACTGCATGAGGGGCGTCGTCATGACCGCAGCGGAAATGGGAGAACTTAACAGGTTCTCTTCAGTTGTGTTGGAAGAAGATGACATGGTCTTCGCGGGACGCCTTGAAGAGTCAACGATAGAAGGCGTTACGGATGTTTTAAATTCGCTTCCCGAAGTGCCTCCGGTAGTGATAGTTTTCCCGGTGTGCGCACACAAGTTCATGGGCTGCGACATTGATTTCATTTATTCGAAACTGAGTGAGCGTTTTCCTGACGTGAAGTTCGTCAGGGGCTTTATGGATCCCGTTATGCAAAAGCGCGGAACGACTCCTGACCAGCGCCTCAGAAAGGCGATGTTCGACGTCATTCCTGAAGGTGAAAAGGACGGCTCCGTTACCGTTATGGGATGCGACATGCCGCTTTCAAAAGACAACGACATAAGGAAGCTTCTTGAAGCCCAGGGCGTGACTGTAAGGGATGAAGCCTCTTGCAAGACTTTGGAAGAATATTACGATCTCGGGAAATGCAACAGCGTGATCTGCTCATATCCCGCAGGCGTCCTGGGTACGACGGCTTTCTGCAAGCGCATCGGAAGACCCATGGTGTACATGCCTTTCACATTTGATTACGATGCAATAGACGAAGCGCTTTCAACGATAGGAGTCGTGCCGGTCTTCAACGGAAGAGTTTCATGCGACAGAAAGGCGACAGGCCTTAAGACGCTCTTGGGCGACAATGAGATCGCTTTGGATTACACCGCCGTCCCCAGGCCGCTGTCGCTTGCGAGATTCCTTATCAGTCATGGTTTCAATCTTAAGAGGATCTACCTTGACGCGATCGATCCCGATGAGAAGGAAGACTTCGACTGGCTGGTCTCTAACGCGCCGGATGTAATGCTCTGCGCGACCATGCACATCAGGGGAAGAAGGCCTAAACGCGCGGAAGGCGATGAGAAGATATTGGCTATCGGACAGAAGGCCGCGTGGTTTGAAGGCACCGAACATTTCGTCAACGTAATAGAAGGCGGAGGACTCTACGGATATGCCGGGATCAAGGCGTTATTGGGACTCATGGAAGACGCTTTCATAGTGCCCAAGGACACGCGCGATCTGATCCCGAGAAAGGGTTTGGGGTGCTGCAGTTTATGTTGAAGCGGGTTTTCCACGCGCCCAAAACGAGCGTAAACATTTCCGTAAACTTTTTCACCCAAAATGTTTACGCTGAAGTTTACTTTTGGTCCACTGTAAACAAAACCGTAAACTTTTTCAGTAGAAATGTTTACGCTAAAGTTTACGGGACTTTTTGCTACCTGAAACAAGGAGGGATCACGGCATGAAAAAAGCATACAAGATCCTTCCGGTATATACTGGCGACGTGTCAGGTTTTGCTTCCGCTCTTTATGAGCTCGGGGGCATGTTGGTAATACACGATCCGTCCGGCTGCAACTCGACCTACAACACCCACGACGAGGTGCGCTGGTACGATCAGGAGGCGCTGATTTATATCTCTGGTCTGAATGATATTGACGCTATCACGGGTAATGACGACAAGTTCATCAATGACATCGTGCGTGCCGCGGAGGACATGAAGCCTAAGTTCATCGCGCTCGCAAATTCGCCGTTGCCGTATCTCAACGGAACGGATTTCAAGGGCATTTCGAAGATCGTGGAAGACAGGACGGGACTGCTTTGCTTCTATGTAAAAACAAACGCGATGCACGACTACACCGTCGGTGCGTCGGAGGCTTTTCTTGCATTTGCGAAAAAGATGCTGAAGCCTTCAGGCGAAAAGATAAAGGGCGGCATAAACATCTTAGGCAGCACGCCGCTCGATCATACGAATACTGAATTCGTTATCCCCGAAGGCAAGACCGTCGTATCAAATTGGGCGTACAAGACATCGCTAGATGAAGTGCTGAAAGCGCCTCAGGCAGAGCTTAATCTCGTAGTCTCTTCGACGGGTTTGGCGGTAGCAAAATACATGAAGGAAGCGTTCGGAATTCCATTTGAAATGATGGGAAATTACCTGGATGCAAAGCGTGAAAAGTCGCGAAATTACATCGTCGGAGAGCCTGTAATTTCGGGCTTTATAGCGGCGCAGATAAAAAAGAGATACGGCACTGATTTCAATGTCGTTGCCGCAACCGAGATTACTGACGGACTGCTGTCTGACTGCGACAGAAAGTGTCACGGCGAAGACGAGATAAGGGAAGCGTTGTCTGACGCGGAAGTCATCATCGGAGATCCGATGTTTGAACTCATCTCGCCGAAGTCCGCGAAGTTTATCAGGCTGCCCCATTTTGCGATGTCCGGCAGACTGTTTAGAAAAGAGATTCCTGACCTTTTGAGATTGGAGGATTACTACCATGAGCCTTAACGACACGCCATCGGGCGAGAGGATCCACATCGGTTTTTTCGGCAGGAGAAATGCGGGCAAATCAAGCCTCGTAAACAAGGTCACGAACCAGGACCTGGCAGTCGTTTCAGACACGAAGGGAACGACGACCGACCCGGTAATGAAGGCGATGGAACTGCTTCCTTTGGGACCCGTCGTGATAATAGACACGCCCGGTTTTGACGACGAGGGCGAACTCGGTGAAAAGCGCATTTCAAAGACCAGACTGATTCTTAACAAAGTTGATGTTGCAGTTCTCGTAATAGATCTGGAAGAAGATTTTGGCGACACTGAAAAGAAGCTGATCGCGCTCTTCAAAGAGAAGGGCATCCCATACATAACCGTTTACAACAAAGCGGATCTCAGAGAGAAGCTTCCGCTCCTGCGGGAAAACGAGATCTGTGTTAGTTCGGTCACGGGACAGAACGTGAACGAGCTTCGCGAAATGATCGGAAATCTTGGCTCAGCGAAGCAGGAAGGCGAGCCTCTTATCAGCGATCTTATCGACGCGGGAGACACTGTAATACTCGTCATCCCGATCGATTCATCCGCGCCGAAGGGAAGGATAATCCTGCCCCAGCAGCAGGTGTTAAGAGAAGTGTTGGACAAGAACGCGAAGGCATACATTACGCAGGACACCGAGCTTGCTTCCGCAATTGCCGACCTCAAGGAAAAGCCAAAGCTCGTAGTCACTGACAGCCAGGCGTTCGGCAAGGTTGCGCCCGTCGTTCCGAAGGATATTATGCTCACTTCATTTTCAATCCTGATGGCGAGGCACAAGGGATTTTTGAAGAGCGCTGTTAAAGGCGTGAAGGCGATCGATACATTGGAAGACGGCGACACCGTGCTGATCTCCGAAGGCTGCACGCATCACCGCCAGTGCGAGGACATCGGCACGTACAAGATACCGAAATGGCTCGGCGAGTACACCGGCAAGAAGATAAACATAGAGACGACTTCAGGTCTTTCTTTTGCGGATGACCTCTCGAAATACAAGATGATAATCCACTGCGGCGGATGCATGCTGAACGACCGCGAGATGAGATACCGCACAAAGTGCGCTGAGGACGCAGGGATCCCCATGACCAACTACGGCACGGCGATCGCGTATATGAAGGGAATACTGAAGCGTTCACTCGAAGTGTTGCCGGACATCAGCGCAGAACTGTGATATGTCTTTCTAATCTCGATAATAGTCGCGGTCACAAACAGCAGTTGAGTACGTTTATTGTCCATATTGCTTTTTTCTGGCGCTTTATAATGTCAAAAAAAGAAAGGATATGCGTACTATGTCGGAAGAGATTATTGTTTATGAACCATTGGATAAGGAAAAGGTAAGAAGGCAGATTTTCGAATTCAGAGGAATTCGCGTCATGTTTGACAGCGATATTGCCGTATGTTTTGGTGTTGAAACAGGCACTCTCAACAGAGCGATGAAAAGAAACATAAAGAGGTTTCCGGAGACATTCTGTTTTCAGTTGACTGATGATGAATTATCGAGATGCCAATCTGGAATCTCGATGCAAACAATCGGGAAAAGAGGAGGCAGGACATACAAGCCTTATGTCTATTCAGAACAAGGTGTAGCAATGCTTACGTCTGTCCTTCGCACCATCTTTCACACGCGAAGAAAAATATAGATATCACAATAATCAGCGATAACAAAGGTTACTGTCCTCTTCGGCAGACGGAGTACAATGACTTTCTGACAGAATATCCTGGTCGAACCATCAGTTTTATTAGTTCTGACAACAAGGCGCATGACAGGTATATAGTGCTTGATTATGGGACGAAAACCATGAGGGTGTACCATTGCGGAGCGAGTAGCAAGGATGCGGGAAAAAAGATCACCACCATAACCGAACTGAAAGAGACGGAAATATATAAGGATACCATCAGGCTGTTATTGACAAATTCACCGCTTGTGTTGAATTGAAACAGTAAGGGTTATATTAGCTGAAGTTTACACTTCGCTGTTTCTCACAACCAATACTATATAAAGCAATCATATGGTACGACGGGCGTACATAAACAACATCTCCCGTCGGACTCTTGGTATACTATTTATTCAGGAGGCGAATGAACATATGAAAAGATCTGAGATAAACGCCGCTCTGAAGCGTATGGAATCGTTCATGAAGGACCTTAAGATAAGCCTTCCGCCGTTTTGCAATTTCACGCCTGAAGAATGGAAGACCAAGGGCCACGAGTACGATGAGATAAGGGACAACATGCTCGGCTGGGACATCACCGATTACGGCTTGGGCGACTTCAAAAAGGTCGGTTTCTCTTTGATCACGCTCCGTAACGGCAATCAGAAGATGCAGAACAAGTATAAAAAGCCTTACGCCGAAAAGCTTCTTTTCATTGAGGAGGAGCAGTACTCTCCAAATCATTTCCACTGGTACAAGATGGAGGACATAATAAACCGTGGCGGAGGCAATCTTTTGATCCGCGTTTACAACTCGCTTCCCGATGAGTCGATCGACAAGGAAAGCGACGTGACGGTCCACTCTGACGGCCGCACATACACGGTTCCCGCGGGCACGCAGGTGAGGCTCACTCCTGGCGAGAGCATCTCGATCCAGCAGGGCCTCTATCACGATTTCGAAGTCGAAAAAGGCACGGGCGCGGTGCTCCTTGGCGAGGTCTCGCAGTGCAATGACGACAACACCGACAACAGGTTCAATCCGCCTGTCGGCAGGTTCCCCGCGATAGAGGAGGACGAGCCGCCGTACAGGCTTCTTTGCAACGAATATCCGCAAGCCAATTGAACAGCCCGTTTTCATGAGCGATAATATAAAAATCTGAACTTTAAATAAGACAGGGGGGATCTCCATGGCAAAGAACAAGAAAAGCAAGAGCGGAATTGACACTTACAGCGCCGGCAGCGTTGTAATGGACATCGTAATGCTCATCCTCGGTTTTGTTTTCCTGATCAACACGATTGCGGGAAAAGGCGACCAGGTTGCGGCGATCTTCGTCCGTGCCATCGGAGGCATCCTGATCGCGGTCGGCTTGATCTCGATCATCACGTTCTTCATTAAGAAGGAAAGAGAGCTTTTCGACTGGATAATCATGATCTTCGGAGTCGCCATTGGAGTCTTCGGCATCGTGGTAGTCATCAAGCCTGAGCCCGTCATCAACATCCTCAACTGGATCATGGGACTCATCATAATCGTTTATGCTATCGTCATCGTTTTCACCGCGATCGGAATATTAAGGCCCGCGGGAGCAAACTACTGGGGCTTCTCCGTTATCTTCGGATTGATCGCGCTCGTACTCGGCTTCCTGATCATCTTCTGCAACCTCGCGACCAAGATCCTGATGATCATGATCGGCGTAACGCTCGTGCTCGGCTCTATCGGAGGCATTGCAAACGCAATACTTGCGGTACAGGCAAAGAAGGCCGCAAGGAAGGTCATCAAGGCTGCAGGTCTTGAGCCTGCCAAGGAAACTGAAGAAGAAACCGAAGAGAAGAAGGATGAAAAGTCTGAACCCGGTGACGACGTAACCAAATTCTAAGGAGGATATCTTAGTGAAGATAACCTTTATCGGGCACGCGTGCTTTCTCATTGAAGACTGTGCGGGCCATAAGTTAGCCATAGATCCGTACCAGAAGGGTTCGGTTCCCGGACTTGCCTATCATGACCTGACCGCAGATGAAGTCGTCTGCTCTCACGGACACTACGACCACGACGACAAGGCAGGCGTGAAAAAGCCGGCAGTCGTTTGGAACGGGAGTTTTGACGTTACGTCAGTCAGCACTTTCCACGATGACGTAAAAGGCGCTGCAAGGGGCCTTAACAACGTCAGCATCATCACCGTTGACGGCATAAAAGTCGTGCATATGGGAGACATAGGGTGCGATCTCACGGCTTCGCAGCTTGACCAAATCAGGAACTGCGACGTGCTTCTGATCCCCGTCGGAGGCCATTATACGATCGATTCAAAGCAGGCTTTTGAAATGACGAAGGCCATCGATCCGCGCGTTGTCATACCGATGCACTACAGGGGAAGGACCTTTGGCTACAACGTGATCTCAACAAGGGATGAGTTTGAAAAGCTCGTCGCTTCGGAAGGCGACAGAAAGGTCGTCAGGGGCGGATCCGTTTTGGAAGCGATTCCCGCAGAAAAAAGCCTTGTCCTCCTTGATCCGTTGAGGGCATAAAATGGCTTATATTGAATTCAGGGACGTTAAGAAGATCTACAAGACCGGTTCGGTCAACGTGACCGCGCTCGACGGCTGCAGCTTCACCGTCGAAAAGGGCGAGCTCTGCGTTATAGTCGGTCAGTCCGGCGCCGGCAAGACGACGCTGCTCAACATCTTGGGTGGCATGGACAGGCTCACTTCAGGCGAGGTCTTTCTTGACGGCAAGGAGATATCCAAGCTGAACGCAAACGAGCTGGCGCTTTTCAGGAGACAGAACGTCGGCTTCGTCTTCCAGTTCTACAACCTCATACCGAACCTTACCGCTTTTGAAAACGTTGAGATGGCGGCGCAGCTCGTAAAAGAACCGATAAGCTGCGATCTTCTGATGAACGAGGTCGGTCTGTCGGAACGAAAGAACAACTTCCCGGCACAGCTTTCGGGAGGCGAGCAGCAGAGGGTCGCGATAGCCAGGGCGATCGCTAAGAATCCCAAACTCCTGTTGTGCGACGAGCCGACGGGTGCTTTGGACTACCAGACGGGCAAATCGATATTGAAGCTTTTGCAGTCTTTAAGTACGGAGAAGGACATGACCGTGGTAATCATCACGCACAACTCCGCGCTGACGGCAATGGCTGACCGGGTGATCAAGGTAAAGAATGGCAGGATCACGAGCAACGTGGTCAATGAGAATCCGGTAAACGTGGAAAAGATCGAGTGGTAATGAGTCCTTACGCAAAGACCATCTTAAGAACCATTAAAATGACGCTCCCCAGATTTCTCGCGATCTTCGCGATAATCGCTCTGGGCGTCGGTTTTTTCTCGGGCCTTAAAGTCACGACGCCGTCATTCATTTATACTGCCGACCTTTATTCGAAGGAATATCAGATGTTCGACTACAAGTTCCTTTCGACGATCGGCTTTAAACAGGAAGACGTCGATGAGCTCGCCAAAAGGACGGGGTGCACGGTCGAAGGCTCATATTCCGCGGATTGTTCGGCTTTTCTGGGAAATGACGAGAGCTCTGACACGGTACGTTTTTTATCCATCACGAACAACGTAAACAAGCTCAAGCTTGAAGCGGGCAGGCTGCCGGAAAAGCCTGACGAGATCGTCATTGACGGCTATCAGGTGTCGACCAAAAGGATAGGCCAGAAGCTCGTCATTTCAAGCGAGACGAGCGAAGACGCGCTCGAAATGTTCAAGTACAAGGAATACACGATCGTAGGAACGGTCAGATCACCCCTTTATCTGAACTTCCAGAGAGGCACTTCCGACGAGGGTTCCGGAAACGTTTCATACTTTGTCTGCGCATTGCCGGAAGCCTTTGATTCAGAGTATTTCACTGAGGTTTATCTCTATGCGGACACCGGACTTTACATCTATTCCGACGCGTACAAGGACTGGGCGAAGGGAGCGGAAGACCGTTACGAAGACGTACTTGAAGACGTCGTGAACGAGCGCTTCGACAAGCTTTTGAAGGATGAATACAAGAAACTTGGGGACGAAGTCGAAGAACATTTTGACGAGATCGACGACGGCTGGAAAGAGATAAACGACGCGCGCAAAGAACTTGACGACGCGAAGAAGGAATTGGAAGACGGCGAGAAGGAGATCAAGGACAACCGCAAAAAGCTCGCCGATGCCAAAAAGACTTTGGACAGTTCCAAAAAGAAGCTCGAAGACGCAAAATCCCAGCTTGAATCCGGCGAAAAGCAGCTGAAGGACGGCAAGAAAAAGCTTGATAAGGCAAAGAAGGATCTTGCCTCCACGAAGAAGCAGCTGGACCAGATGAAGAAGGGCATTGATGACGGCAGAGCATACGTCGCATACATAAGAGCCACTATGACTCCCGAGCAGCAGGCGGCTGCAGGCATCGACGCTGACGCGATGGAAAAGCAGCTGGATGCGACAGAGGCCCAGTATAAGATCTATATCGCTGCCTATAATGCCGGCTGCAAATCCTATAAGGACGGCAAGTCTGACTACGACAAGAACTACAAGAAGTTCAAGACGGCAAAGGCCCAGTACAACAGCGGCGTCAAGAAATATAACAAGGGAGTCAAGCAGTATAACGACGGAGTCAAGAAGCTTGATGACGCGCAGAAGGAATTGGATGACGGCTGGAAGGAATACAACGACGGCTTAAGGGAATTCTGGGACGGTTACTACGACTTCGCCCAGGGCGTGAACAAACTCTACATGGGAGTCGTCGAGGGAAGCACCCTCATCGAGTCCGCAGACAGTCCTGACACTTATGTTTTGGGGCGTGACAAGAATACGGGTTACGTCTGTTTTGACAATGACGCGAGCATTGTTGACGGAGTTGCAGCCGTTTTCCCGATATTCTTTTTCGCGATCGCCGCGCTCGTCTGCTCGACTACCATGAGCAGGATGGTAAGCGATGAGAGAGGCATAATCGGAACGATGAGGGCCATGGGCTATTCGGATGCTTCGATCGTAATGAAGTACGCCATCTATGCGGGTTCCGCATCGGTTTTGGGATGCGTTTTGGGCTTCCTTGGCGGGACCAAGCTGTTCCCGGCGGTAATATGGGAAGTCTATGCAATGATGTACGGATTCACCACGCTCGAATTCACCACGAGCATCCCGCTGTTCATCTTGTCTTTGGGCGTAGCGCTTCTCTGCACCGTCGGCGTGTCGGTTGTGACGGCGATGTCCGCACTGAAAGGAATGCCTGCTGAACTGATAAGGCCCAAGGCTCCGCTCCCTGGCAAGCGCATTCTTCTGGAACGAATGGGATTTATCTGGAAGAGATTGAAATTCCTTCACAAGGTATCCGCCAGAAACGTTTTCCGCTTCAAGAAGAGGATGTGGATGATGATCGTCGGCATCGCGGGATGCACGGCGCTCCTGATCACTGCCTTCGGCCTTCACGATTCCATCTGCAACGTCATAGACATCCAGTTCGACACGATAATGAAGTACGATCTCAAGGTCGTGTTTGGCGACAACTACAAGCAGGACGAGATCGCCAAGGCTGCCGAAGACGCGATAAAACAGACGGGGATCTCTTTCGACTACGTCGTAACCGAAAACGATCAGGCCAAGAACAACGGTTCGGCATACGTCAGGGATGTCGACATGTTCATCTCTGACGACCCTAACGTGGAAAAGATCTTCGGCTTGAATGACGTCAAGACCGGTGAGGCGCTGCCGTGGCCTTCAGACGGCGAAGTCGCCATCTCGGGCAAGCTTGCCGACAAGAACAACGTCAAGGCCGGCGATTACATTACGCTGCAATATGGTGATGACGAGCGCGAGATAAAGCTCAAGGTCAGCTCGGTCTTCACCAATTACACATTCCACTACGTCCTCATGACGCCCACGACTTACAGGGAAGCGTTCGGGAAGAATTACAGGCCCGAGACCCTTTTGGCTGCAGTCGAGAAGAAGAGTCCTGAAGATCCTTACAAGGTTGCCGCCTATCTTTCTGACAAACATGAGATCAAGACCTGGTTTGCCACGGCGGATTCGAGAGACAGTTTCGCAAAGACCACGGAGCGCATGAACTACGTCATCGTGCTCATCATCGTCAGCGCGGCGTCGCTTGCCTTCATCGTCCTCTTCAACCTGAACAACATCAACATCACCGAGCGCATCAGGGAGATCGCGACGCTGAAGGTTATGGGATTTAACCGCAAGGAGACGGGCGCTTACGTCACGCGTGAGAACGTGATACTGGTGATGCTGGGCTTCCTGGCGGGCATTCCGCTCGGGTTCCTTTTGCACAGATACGTCATGGCCCAGATAGCGATGGACATGGTCACTTATCAGGTGCATATCGAGCCGCTCAGTTTTGTCTATGCGCTGGGATTCGTATTGCTCTTCTCGGCGATCGTAAATCTCATAATGCGCGCCAAGATCGAAAAGATAGACATGGCGGAGTCGCTCAAGAGTGCAGAGTGATCAGCACCGGCGATCAAACCGAGGCCGGCAAGTCTTCTTTTACCACCCGTAAACCATTCCGTAAACATTTCAAGCAAAAATGTTTACGCTAAAGTTTACTTTTGGGAAAAGTAAACATTTGCGTAAACAAAACAGGCCCAAAAGTTTACGCTAAAGTTTACGGCATGATTATGTAAAAAAGGGGACCGCACAAATCGTGCAGTCCCCTTAAAAGTTTAAGTTGTAAAACTTACTTCTTGACAGTTACCTTCCTGCCGGCATTAGCCTTGGTGAAGATCTTCTTGTAAGCGCTGACCTTGGACTTCTTGACGCGGACGGTCTTGACGGAAGAATTCTTGAGAGACTTCTTGACGTTGGTCTTTGTCAGCTTTGTAGTCTTGTTGATGTAGATCTCGGTAAGGGCGACGTCCTTGGAGAATGCGAACGTTCCGATCTTCTTCAGAGAGGAGGAAGTGATGATGAACGTGTTGAGCATCGGGCAGGCAGCGAATGCCTGATCGCCGATCGTTGTAATGCTCTTGCCGCCGGATACCTTTGTCAGATTAGCGCATCCGAGGAAAGCGGACTTGCCGATGGTGGCAACGTTCTCCTGAATGTAAACGGATGTGATCGTCGTGTTCTGATAGAACGCCTTGTCAGCGATCTTGGTGACCTTGTAGGTGCAGTCCTTGATCTTGACGTACTTGGGGATGACTACGCTTGAGGCAGGAGATACGGCCTTGGTAAGGGTTACCGTGCCGTTCCCGTTCTTGGAAGCGTTGGTTACCTTGAATTCGAGACCGCCGTCAGTTACGACTTCGTCCTTTACCGCATATTGGTTGTATATGGTGACTGCGTTAGGGCAGCTCTTGATAATGGTGTCAGGGCTGTTCTTGAAGGTGTCCTCATCGATCTGGAGGTATACAAGCTTGGTGGAACCGGCAAATGCATAATCGCCAATGGTCTTTACACTGTAAGGAACAATCGCGTAACCCAGATTGTCGCACTCATAGAACGCATAGGAACCGATGGTGGTCAAAGTGAAGGGAAGGAGGGGGGAGAGGAGACTGTTGCAGTGCGAGAAAGCATAGCTGCCAATCGAAGTAACGCCTTCAGGAATGGTAACGAAGCCGGAAAGGCCGGAACCTTCGAAAGCCCTGTCCTTGATGGACGTGAGGTTCTTGGGAAGGGAAATGCTGTTAAGGCTTGTGCAGCGTGCAAACGCGCGGACGCCGATAGTCTCGATCTCGTCGGGAATCGCAATGCTTGAAAGGCTTGTGCAGCCGTAGAAGGTGTTGTCGGCGATTGCCGTCATCTTCTTGGAAAGAGTTGCTGACGTAAGACCCGTGCAGCCCTCGAAAGCTCCATCGCCGACCTTCTCAATAGTCTCGGGAATAGTGATGCTGGAGAGGGATGTACAATACTTGAAAGCGCCGCCGCTGATGGAAGTCATCTTGTCGGGGAGCGTAATGCTTGAAAGACTGGTGCATCCGTCAAAAGCGTGGCTTCCGATCGCCTTCAACGTTGAAGGAAGAGTTACGGAAGTAAGGTTCTCACAGTTGTTGAAAGAATAGCTGCTGACCGTGGTTACGCCTTCATCGATGGTGATCTTCGTAATGGCGCTTATATGGTCGAGCCAAGGTGCGAATACCTTGTCGTTGGGATTTGACGGAGTGAACTCATAGTAGCTGGTCATTGAACCGGTACCGGTGATTCTCAGTTCGCCGCCATAGTAGGTCCAGCTGAGGTTTGTGCCGCACTTACCGGAATTGTTGGCGTTTTTGGCATCCGTCTTATCTTCCTGAGGCTGTTCGGTTTCTTCCTTGTCGCCTTCTGATTCTTCGGGCTGTGTAGCTTCAGGCTCGGTAGCCTCGGGTTCCTTTGTTTCGGATTCCTGAGGTTCAGTTGTTTCGGGCTCTGTTGCTTCCGGCTTTTCGGACTCTGTAGCTTCAGGCTCGGTAGCCTCGGGCTCAGTTGCTTCAGGTTCCGTTGTTTCTGCAGCTTCAGTTTCCTTGGGCTCAGCAGCCTTAGGCTCGGTAGCCTCGGTTTCCTGCTTCTCAGTTTCTTCAGTCTGTGTCTCTGCGGGAGCGGAAGTCTCATCAGCAAGGACGGCAACAGGCGCCATGGTCATTGACGCACACATTGCGACTGATAACAAAACCGAAGTAGCTTTGATATGCTTCATGGTAAATCCTCCAAATAAGAAAATATCTATTACCTACGAGTCCATAGTTTACTATGCGAAAATCAATTCTGCACTATCTTTTATTAAAATTGCCTTATATTTAACTAACTTTTTGATAGCGTTTTGATGTCCGTCCGTTGACAAATGTCATATTAAATCGGCGGATGTTGCTTTATAATGACTAAATAAATCAGGGGGCGTTAGCATATGTTTAAGATCGGTTTCAGCAATGACAAGTATGTAGAACTTCAGAGCGCGCGCATCAGAGAGCGCGTTGACCAATTCGGCGGAAAGCTTTATCTGGAGTTCGGCGGAAAGCTTTTCGACGACTATCATGCTTCAAGGGTGCTCCCAGGTTTTGAGCCCGACAGCAAGATCAGGATGCTCAAGGCGCTTTCGGACGACTGCGAGATCGTAATAGCAATAAATGCTGACGCAATAGAGAAGAACAAGCGCCGCGGCGACCTTGGAATTACTTACGATCAGGAAGTCCTCCGTCTCATCGACGCATTCACCGAATTCGGCCTCTACGTAGGCAGCGTCGTCATCACGCAGTTTGCAGGCCAGCACCTTGCAGAGTCTTTCGAGGCAAGGCTAAAGAGCCTCGGAGTCAAGTCCTACAGGCATTACCCCATCGCCGGATATCCTTCTGACATTTCATTGATCGTCAGCGAGGACGGCTACGGCAAGAACGAATATATCGAGACTTCCAGAAAACTCGTTGTCGTCACAGCTCCGGGCCCCGGTTCCGGAAAAATGGCCACATGCCTTTCCCAGCTCTATCACGAGAACAAGCGCGGGATCAAGGCCGGCTACGCTAAATTCGAGACGTTCCCCATTTGGAGCATTCCCCTCCAGCATCCCGTAAACGTTGCCTATGAAGCTGCGACTGCGGATCTTGCGGACGTCAACATGATCGACCCGTTCCACCTTGAGGCTTACGGCAAGACCACCGTCAACTACAACCGCGACGTCGAGATCTTCCCGGTCGTTAACGCGATATTCGAAAAGATCTACGGACAGAGCCCCTACAAGTCACCCACGGACATGGGCGTCAACATGGCGGGCTTTGCGATAACGGATGATGAGGCCTGCTGCGAGGCTTCGAAGATGGAGATCATCAGGCGTTACTATGAAGCAAGGGCTGCTGTCCGTATGGGCCTTTCAGAAGGTGAAGACGTCACCAAGATCGAGTTCCTCATGAAGAAGAGCGGAATCGTCACTTCCGACCGCCGCGTCATCGATGCGGCCCTCGTAAGGGCTGAATCCACCGGAGGCCCTGCAGTTGCATTGGAGCTTCCTGACGGACAGATCGTCACGGGCAAGACCACGGATCTTTTGGGACCTGCATCCGCCGCTCTTCTTAACGCGCTTAAGACGCTCGCGGGCATCTCTCACAGCATCCCGCTCATCTCACCCAACGTAATCGAGCCCATCTCGGATCTTAAGATCAACCACATGGGCAACCATAATCCCCGCTTGCATACCGACGAGGTTCTGATCGCGCTTGCCATCAGTGCTACGACGAATCCCGTTGCCGAGCTCGCCATGCAGCAGATCGGCAAGCTTAAGCACAGCGACCTGCATTCGACGACGATGCTTTCATCAGTCGACCTCAACATGCTCAAGAAGCTTGGCATCGAGGTCACGTGCGAGCCCGTTTACCAGACGAAGAAGCTTTATCACAAGTGATCTTTTTGGATTAATGCTGCGAACCCCGGGGCTTTTTACGTCCCGGGGTTTTCTTTGTGCAACGAAAACCGCGCGATAGTCGCGCGGTTCCATAGAGCTTAAGCGGTGAACAAAAATCTCCTGATGTAGAATAAACGCGTGACCTGCCAGTTACGCAAACTACATCAGGAGGTAAAAATGTCAGAAAAATATACC